>CAUQVM010000144.1:0-2928 GCA_963521575.1 uncultured Rothia sp. | reverse complement strand
ATGCTGCACCTACCGTTCATGTCCGGAGGCATTAACACCCCCGCCGAGCAGCTCAGCCCCACCGACCTCTACCAGGCCATGCACCACGAGTTGGTTGCCTCCGCCCGCGCCACTGCGGCCGCCCGAGAGCTGGCCCCCGACGCGCAGATTGGCTGCATGATCCTGGCCATGCCCACCTACCCGCTCACCCCCGACCCGGCCGATGTACTCGCCGCCCTGCAGACCGAGCAGGCAAACTTCGCCTTCGGTGATGTGCACGTGCGCGGGGCCTACCCCGGCTACTTCCTACGTACCCTGCGTGAGAAGGGCGTGGAATTGAGCATTACCGAACGGGACCGCGAAGACCTGAAAAACACCGTGGACTTCGTCTCCTTCAGCTACTATATGTCCACCTGCGCCACCGGCGACCCGGCCCGAGGCGAGCGCGGCGAAGGCAATATTCTGGGCGGCGTGACGAACCCGACCCTGCCCGCAAGCGAGTGGGGCTGGGAGATTGACCCGACCGGGCTGCGCGTGGTGCTCAACCAGTACTGGGATCGCTGGCAGAAACCGCTGTTCATCGTGGAGAATGGCCTGGGCGCGCGCGATGAGCTCGTAGAGGTGGACGGCAAGCTTACCGTGGAGGATGACTACCGCATCGACTATCTGCGCCAGCACCTGCAGGCCGTGCGCGAGGCTATTGAAGATGGCGTGAACGTGCTCGGTTACACCGCCTGGGGATGTATTGATATGGTGAGTGCTTCCAGCGCGCAGATGTCCAAGCGCTACGGATTCATCTACGTGGACCGCAATGATGACGGCACCGGGACCCTAGCGCGCTACCGTAAGAATTCCTTCCACTGGTACCGCGAGGTCATTGCCAGCAACGGCGCGGAGCTTTAGAAGCTAAGGCTCTAGACCCTGCACCCCGCGAAACTAGCACGCGAAACTCACGGCGCGTAAAACTCAGCACATAAAAGGCCCCCGAGATTCTGCATCTCGGGGGCCTTGCGCATATGCTGTGTACCTAATGTCCGTTATGCCCAGCGCGGGCAATTCTAGTCCATGGGCAGGTCGTTCATGCTAGTGGACACGTACTCCCACCAGGTCGGCACCAGCCCTGCGTTTATCGCAACCCTCTGCGACAGCATATGCGACGGGCTCGTACCGTAGAACGGCAGGTACCCCTCCGCCAGAGTGAGTCGGGCGGCGTCACGCACCAGGGAACTGGCGATGCCGGCACCACGCCAGGCGGGCAGCACATCGATACCGATCTGGCGCATAATTGGCGAATCATCGCTCATACCGACCATGGCTACCGGGTCGGTATCTGCGGGGATATTGGTGCCTTCGGTGCCGCCGGCCCCGTCCACGGCGTAGGCGGCAAGAACCAGCACGTCCGGGCGGCGTTCACTAAAGCCAAGCGCGTTTGAGTAACGCTTATCCCCGCGGAAACGCTCAATCTGCTCTTCGTTCAGAAGCTCCACGCGCAGGTGGGTCTCCCCCACCGCGGTGTCCTCGGGGTCGGCTTCCAGGGCATCGGCGGAGGCGTTGTCCTCGGTACGAATCACGCGCTTGCCGGTAACTTCTTCCAGTAGGGCTGCCTTCAGCTCGGCAGGGTCGACGCGGCGCATCATGCCCACACCGGGCACGGCGCATTTGACCTCCTGCGCCTGCACGCCCTCGGGTACGACCGAGTTCAGCAGGGCGCGGCCGGGGGTGTAGTAGATGCTGGTGCCGCTGACCTGCTGGGTGTAGGGGGTGAGCAGTTCGTTGAGTTGGCGGAGTTGCGCGTAGTCGCCCAACCAGTTCGACTGGTCGCCGAGCATGTAATCAATCGCCTTGTCCAGCACGCGCGGATGCTTGGCGCAGAGAATGCCCACGCTCGCGTAGTTGGCCACGCGTAGCTCCCAGATCCCGTCGTTGCGGCGGCGTGCGGCCCCCATCTTCTCAGAGGGTAGCTGTACGGTGGCCAGTAGCGGCAGGCTCTCGGCTTCGGGGTGTTCCTTGAACTCGGTGAGGGCTTTGCTGATGGACCCGGTGGGCTGGCAGAAGTCGGCCTCCAGCTGGGTGTGCAGGGTGTGGCGGGCGCGGTCCACGGTGGTAATGGCGCCGCGGCGCGCTCCGAGGGCGGCAAGCTTGGCTTGGGCTGCTTTGACGCGATCTTCGGTGTTCACGGGGGTTCCTCTCGTTCGTCGTTGAGTTTTTGGTTGAGGTGCGGTCACCGCACCCCGCCGCAGTATCATCGGCGGGTGCTATGGGTGCTACGGGGGCGGCAACACGATCTCAGCCCGTTCTGGCACTCCTGCAGGTGGTTTGTGAAGGAGCTGGAAACGCTATTTCAGAATTTCGGCCAGGAATGCACCGGTGTGCGAACCGGGAACCTTCGCTACTTGTTCGGGGGTACCCTCGGCAATCACGTTACCGCCGCCGCTACCACCTTCGGGACCCATGTCAATAATCCAGTCGGCGCACTTGATGACGTCCAGATTGTGCTCAATCGTGATCACGCTATTTCCCTTGTCCACGAGGGATTGCAACACGGTCAGTAGCTTGCGAATGTCCTCAAAATGCAGGCCGGTAGTCGGTTCGTCCAGCACGTAGATGGAGCGGCCGTTGGAGCGCTTCTGCAACTCGGTGGCCAGTTTCACGCGCTGGGCCTCGCCGCCGGAGAGCGTGGTTGCCGGCTGTCCCAGACGAATGTAGCCCAGACCCACGTCCACGAGGGTGTTCAGATGGCGCGCGATGGGGGTGAAAGCGGCAAAGAACTCGGCTGCTTCCTCCACGGGCATTTCGAGCACATCGGCGATGGTCTTTCCCTTGTAATGCACCTACAGGGTTTCGAGGTTGTAGCGCTTGCCGTGGCAGGTTTCTCAGGGTACGTACACGTCGGGTAGGAAGTTCATCTCGATATTGAGCATGCCGTCACCTCAGCAGTCCTCGCAGCGG
>CAUQVM010000143.1:0-3031 GCA_963521575.1 uncultured Rothia sp. | reverse complement strand
ACAAGGCGTAATCGCCAGCAAAGGATTTCAAGGAAGTAATATGTCTATCTTTGTGAACAAGGACTCCAAGGTCATCGTTCAGGGCATCACCGGTGGCGAGGGTACCAAGCACACCGCACGCATGCTCGCAGCAGGCACCAACATTGTGGGCGGCGTGAACGCTCGCAAGGCTGGCACCACCGTCACCCATAAGGCGAAGGACGGCTCCGATGTTGAGCTGAACGTGTACGGTTCCGTGGCTGAGGCTATGGAGAAGACCGGCGCAAACGTCTCCATCGTCTTCGTTCCCCCGGCCTTCACCAAGGCAGCAGTCCTCGAGGCTATCGAAGCTAAGATCGGCCTCGTTGTCGTCATTACCGAGGGTGTTCCGGTTCAGGACTCTGCAGAGTTCTGGGCAGCTGCTAAGGCCTCCGTGGATGAGAACGGCAAGCAGATTACCCGCATCATCGGCCCGAACTGCCCCGGCATTATCTCCCCCGAGGAGTGCCTGGTCGGCATTATCCCGGCGAACATCACCGGCAAGGGTAAGATCGGTCTGGTTTCCAAGTCCGGTACCCTGACCTACCAGCTGATGTACGAACTGTCCGACATCGGTTTCACCACCGCTATCGGTATTGGTGGCGACCCCATTATCGGTACCACCCACATCGATGCTCTAGAAGCTTTCGAAGCTGATCCCGAGACCGAGGCAATCGTTATGATTGGTGAGATCGGTGGTGACGCTGAGGAGCGTGCCGCTGAGTACATCAAGGCCAACGTGACCAAGCCCGTCGTTGGTTACATTGCGGGCTTCACCGCTCCTGAGGGTAAGACTATGGGCCACGCAGGCGCTATTGTCTCCGGTTCCTCCGGTACCGCTCAGGCGAAGAAGGAAGCTCTGGAAGCAGCAGGCGTGAAGGTTGGTAAGACCCCCTCCAAGGCTGCAAACCTGATGCGCGAAATCTTCGCAGCGAAGTAAAGTGAAGTAAACAGCATAGAATCACGGTAGCTGCCGTAGCAGTACCCCCTATGGTCGCTTCCAAAGAAACCCCCGGCAGATGAGTTCAACTCACCCAGCCGGGGGTTTCTGTATGTTCAGGTAGCACAACTCGCAGGGAAGTGTTGAGCAGATCTAAGTGGTTATATACGCTGGTTGAAGGGCTTATTTGGGGGTTAAGGCTAGCCGACCGTCGTGCCAAACGCTAGACCCAGAAGGTAGGTCACAAACGCGGCACCGTAGCCAATCAGAATCTGGCGAATACCGCGCTTGAGAGGGGAAGCGCCCGAGAGCAGACCCACCACACCGCCGGTGAAGCCTAGCGCCGCACCCACAAGCAGCAGAGATAGTATCATCGCGCCCACACCCGACAGGCCAAAGATATAGGGCAGAATTGGAATCAGTGCACCCGAAGCGAAGAACGCAAACGATGCTGCAGCGGCACCAATATCGGTGCCCAGGGCCACATTTTCCTCACGCTCCTCATCGGCACGGTGCGACAGTGACGGGTCACAATCACAATCCAGGTAGCCGAAACGCTCCATCGCACGGTGATGCGCCGCCTCCGGCTCCATGCCGCGGGCACGGTAAATGAGCTCCAGCTCGTTCGCATCCAGGTCCAGGTCGCCCGCAACACGCAGGGTCACCTGGGTTGGTAGGGAAGCATCCAGTAGCTCACGCTGAGAACGCACCGACACGAACTCACCCGCCGCCATCGACAGCGCACCCGCCAGCAGGCCCGCAATACCCGAAAGCAGAACCATTGAGCTGGACGCGCCCGAAGCGGTAATACCCATAATCAACGCCAGGTTCGACACCAAACCGTCGTTAGCTCCAAAGACCGCCGCACGGAAATTACCCGAAAGCTTCTCGCGGCCGCTGGTCGCCAGGGCACGAATAATCTCCTCGTGAATTGCTTCGTCAGCCGCCATTTCCTCGGTGGCATCCGGATCCTCGGCGTAGGGGGAACGGGATTCGGCGCGCTGAGCCATCGCCAGAATAAACACTGAACCGAAATTCTTCGCAAGGAACTGCAGCAGCAGGGATTGCAGGGACGGGCGTGCTTGCACATCAGCGTGCTTGCCAAGCATGTCACGCCAATGCTGCTGGTGGCGCTTCTCTGCCTCCGCCACCTGCAAAAGAATCTCGCGGTCGGTACCTTCGGCACGTTGCGCCAGGTAACGGTAGATGCGCGCCTCCGACTCTTCAACCGCCAGGTAGCGGCGCCAACGCTTAATCTGCGCGGGGGTCGGGTCGGCGACGGCTCGGTGGCGTGCCGGTTTGTTCTGGAGCATTTCGGTTTCAGCACCGTGCTCGTAGGGTGCGTGCGTGCTCATAAATCCCTTCCGCAAGATGCGGTGCACGCGGGGTTTCTGGCCCCGCATGCTCGATAATGCGTTCAAAGCTGGATGTTCCGTGTTGACCAGTGAACCACTGTAGAGCACTCTGAACAGAAAATCTAGGACGACCTAACCGGGTGTTGAAGTTCGCCTCAACGTACTTTGTAATGCCGGGCGGACGAGGAGCGATAAGCGGCCCGGCCCATGATTTTGGGCAGAAAAACCGGGCGGGTGCACCCTCCCGAAGGAGAGAGCACCCGCCCGGTACATGACTATAAAAGTTTATGCTCTCCATGGCTTGCTGCCATGGGCAGACTGCTATTTAGGCTCTGTAGCTTTAGATGTTGCCTTCGCTGTTCTCCAGGAACGCGCGGATGAACCACTGGAACTTCTCCAGCTCGGCGGTCTGGCCAATCAGCAGATCCTCGGTGATGGGGTCGGATTCACCGGCGAAAGCAATAGCCTTGCGGTGATCCTCGATTACGCGGGTGTACACGTCGTTCAGAGCGTGCAGGTGGTCAGCAACGCGTGTGCGGCCGACGGGGTAGTCCTCGACGGAGCGCTGTGCGACCAGTGCGCCAGCCAGGCCGTTGGGGGTTGCGCCCAGGGTTGCCATACGCTCTGCGATGGCGTCGACGAACTCGCGGACGGTGTCGACCTGGGGGTCAATCATTTCGTGAACGGCGATGAAGCCGGGGCCGGTCACGTTCCAGTG
>CAUQVM010000142.1:0-3050 GCA_963521575.1 uncultured Rothia sp. | reverse complement strand
GTCCACCTCGATGATGGGTGCGCCAGCCTCAACCTTGTCACCTACGTTAGCAATCTTGGTGAAGCCTTCGCCACCGAGCTCAACGGTGTCGATACCGATGTGGACCAGTACCTCGCCGCCGTTTTCGGTGCGGAGCATGAATGCGTGCAGGGTGTCCTGAATCAGTGCGATGGTGCCTGCAACGGGTGCGACGATGGTGCCTGCGGTGGGGTTCACTGCGTAGCCGTCGCCCATAACGCCCTGAGAGAAAACGGGGTCGGAGACTTCGCTCAGCGGCAGGTACTCGCCGGTAACAGGTGCGACGTAGACGTCTGCGGACGATGCTTCCTGTGCGGCAGCTTCCTTCTTCTTCTTGCCGAAACCGAACATATATGCTCCTTCTGGTCGTGTGGCGCTATGAATAGCGTGTATTTGTAGCGCTGATGCGTCCGCGTCGGATGCGGGCGTCGTTGCCTTCTTGGTTTCACACCGGGCGGCGCCTGCCTGAATTGCAGGGTTCGCACACTCCGGTGCATATGCACTCAGAATACAACACCTGAACCCGTAGCTCACGAGCTGAGGGTCATTCGACTCGAATTCTGCAAATATTCCGCAAATCTGGAACTTCAACTCACACTTCTGCACTCTTGAGGTCCCGAGTACACTTAGTGAAGGACTGGCACCCCTCCCCCGAGCCGGTGCCCATAAGAGAGAAAAGGCTGAAACTGATGACTGAAGCGGCTGAAACCGTTCTTGAAGTATTTATTCCGGGCCCCGGCGAGAACCCGGAGGATCCGCAGGATATGGAGCGCTCCGAGTTCCTGGGCGCCGCACAGGAGGCTCTGGATTCGGGCGTGGACATTGAGGTGTACTCCACCGACTCCTACCCGTCCGCATTTGAAGAGTGCGCACCGGTGGCGGAGCAGATTGAGATGAACGGCATCGAGGTTCTGCCGCTCATGCTGGTCAACGGCGAGGTGAAGGTGTCCTTCGCGTACCCGACCGCCGAGCAGATTAAGCGTTTTGCGCGCGCGCACCTGGTTGCCCAGCCGAAGGCGAACGCGGCAGCGGCTGCGTGCGGCCCCTCCGGTTCCCCGGCGGCGTCGATGATCCCGAACCTGAGCCCCCTGGCGGAGCCCGCAGGTTTCGCGGCAACCCTGGCGGGCAAGGCACCCCAGCCGGTCGGCGGCCCCGAAATTGGTAACCGCGTGAACCTCATGGGCGGCGACACCGGCGACGGTATTCCCACCTCCGGTTCGGTGGCTGTGAAGTCCGGCGGCTGCGGATGCGGTGGTTGCGGCTGCGGCGGCAAGTAAACCGCCCCTGCCGGCAATGAGCGCCCGGCTCACCCGGTTCTAGCTACATACACAAAGAGCGGTGCCCGCCTCCTCACATTGAGGAAGCGGGCACCGCTTTCGCTTAACGAAGCTTAGGTTCACACCCGGCAGCGACTATAGGCGCTGCGGCGGGCGAACAGTACCTTACTTGATGGAGGTACCGACGGAACCGAGCTGCTGGCAAGCCTCGACCACGCGTGCGGCCATGCCTGCCTCTGCAGCTGCACCCCAAACGCGGGGGTCGTAGGTCTTCTTGTTGCCGACCTCGCCGTCAACCTTCAGCACACCGTCGTAGTTGCTGAACATGTGGCCGGCAACCGGGCGGGTGAAGGCGTACTGGGTGTCGGTGTCAATGTTCATCTTGATAACACCGTAGGACACTGCGTCTGCAATCTCCTGCTCGGTGGAGCCGGAGCCACCGTGGAAGACCAGGTAGAAGGGCTTCTCACCCTTACCGTACTTGGCGCCAACCTCGGTCTGGATTTCCTTGAGCAGCTCGGGGCGCAGGTGAACGTTACCGGGCTTGTAGACGCCGTGAACGTTACCGAAGGTCAGGGCTGCCATGTAGGTACCCTTCTCGCCCAGGCCGATGACCTCAACGGTCTTGATGGCGTCCTCAACGGTAGTGTACAGGGAGTCATCGATAGCACCCTCGACACCGTCTTCCTCGCCACCAACGGCACCAATCTCAACCTCGAGCACAATCTTTGCCTTGGAGGTACGCTCAATCAGCTCGGATGCGATCTTCAGGTTCTCGTCCAGGGAGATAGCGGAGCCATCCCACATGTGGGAGTTGAAGATGGGGTCCTCGCCGCGGGCAACAGCCTTCTCGGACTCTGCCAGCAGGGGCAGAACGAAGCCATCCAGCTTGTCCTTGGGGCAGTGGTCGGTGTGCAGTGCAATGTTCACACCGTACTGCTTGGCGACCTCGCGTGCGTAGGCTGCGAAGGCCAGGGAGCCAACGACCATATCCTTCTTGGAAGCGCCGGACCAGTATGCTGCACCACCGGTGGATGCCTGGATGATGCCGTCCGAGCCAGCCTCTGCGAAGCCGCGGATTGCAGCGTTCAGGGTCTGGGAGGAGGTCACGTTCACTGCGGGGTACGCGAAGCCCTTTTCCTTCGCGGTCTGCAGCATTTCTGCGTAAACTTCGGGGGTTGCAATAGCCATATGCTGACTCCTTGGATAGATGCGACCGGTTACCGATGCTGGGCCGGTTCACCATATTTTGTTGGCGCGCGAGACGCCTCCTACTCGCACTATTTTACCAAGATACGACTTATTTATCGTTAATTTTTTGTGGGTTTTTTTGGGTTTGCTGCAGCGAAATTTCCGCGAAATACCGCGGTAAAGTAGAGGTGTTAATGACTTGATGTCTTCTGCGCATGCAGGCCAGCGTACACATTACCCGGACGCGACGAAAGGAACCTCCCATGAGCAAGGCGAGCGCTAAAAATAATCCGAAACAGCTCGACGCGAAACGTGAGAAACGTGCCCGCCAGGCGCAGCGTCGTGCTGAGCGTGAGCATCCGAATGCGTCGGCTATTGCCCCGGTGCGCGCGCAGTTGGATGAGGTTCTGGAGCGTAAGAGTCGGCATGTTTTGGGGCATGGCGATATGGCGAAATCCCTTGAGTTGATGGAGAAAATGCGTGATGAGGGCGCGAGTGACCACGAGATTGATGTGGCGCTTGCGGAGGCGAAGCTCCCCTCGGTCGTGCAGGTTGGTCGTAAGT
>CAUQVM010000141.1:0-3060 GCA_963521575.1 uncultured Rothia sp. | reverse complement strand
GTTAGGGATAGCAAAAACGTCTCGGCGTCGATATCGACCCCGAGACGTTTACGCAACTCCCTAGTATCAACACTAGGAAATTCAGTCATAAGGATTCACCGCTTCTTAGGCGTCTGCAACCTTACGGCCCTTGTACTCCAGGAACAGGGCGTTGCCTGCAGCGTCGGTTACAACCTTCGCCTGGTGGGGCAGGGTGTAGGTCACGCGACCGTTCTCAACGGTCTTGACCAGCTGGGGCACGGATGCCTTCCACTGGGAACGGCGTGCGCGGGTGTTAGCGCGGGACATCTTGCGCTTGGGAACAGCCACAGCTATCTCACAATCTCTAGTAACAACAGTTTAGTTTTCGGTATCTGCGCCAAGCAGGCCCTGCAGGGCCGACCAGCGCGGATCCAACACCTCGTGATGATGCCCGGGGTCATCCTCCAGGCGCGCACCGCAATCGGCGCACAGGCCCTGGCAGGTGTCCCTACAAACAGGCTGGAACGGCAGTTGAAGGATTACTGCGTCCCGCAGTGCCGGTTCAAGGTCGATAGAATCATCCTCGACGGCGTACTGCTCATCCACTTCGTCTTCGGGGCCGCCAGCGGGTGCCTTCTCAAAGACGAAAAGCTCTTGAATATTGGCCGACATCTCGTAATCAATTGGATCCATGCAGAGGCTGCACTCGCCGTTTACATCCACAACGACGGAGCCGGTAACTAGGATACCATCAACCACAGACTCCATACGAATATCGAGGTCAATATCCGAACCCTCTTCCACTCCGATGAGCGTATTGCCCAGGTCAGCCGGTGCGGGCACAACCTCGGTCAGGGTTTCCATGGTGCCGGGGCGGTGAATCAGGTTCGTAACCGATACCACCAGCGGCGAGGCGTCTGCACGTGAAATGGCGCTTCTCCTTACAAAATGTATAAACCAAAACCCTATTCTAGAGCTGGGGTGCACAGTTAAGCAAGATTTAGCCACTTTTAAAGTTCTTTATGTGGCACGAGCCTCTTAAATCTTGCCGATTCAAGGATAGAGTAGCCCTGCCCGCTAGGCCTGACGCAGGGCGGAGGCCACGACTTCCGGAACGAAGGGGGTTACGTCCCCGCCCAGGGACGCCACCTCTCGAATAATGGTCGAGGACACCGCACCGTAGCGGTCCTCACCGGCCAGGAACACGGTCTCCACGCGAGCCAGGTGGCGGTTCATGCTCGCCATGGGCGCCTCATAGCTGTAATCCGTAGCCGATCGTAAACCCTTGACCAGCACCTTTGCGCCGCGGTCGGCCGCGTACTCGGCTAGTAGCACGCCCGGCGGGATTGGCTCCACGCACACCCCCTCAATACCCAGCTCGGTCAGAGACTCCTGCACCAGCCGCACGCGCTCTTCCAGGGTGAAACGGTACTTCTTGGCGCTATTATGTGCCACCCCCACAATAACCTCGTCGAAGAGCTCCGCGGCGCGGGCAATAATCTCCAGATGTCCGTGGTGTACGGGGTCAAAGGAACCGGGGCAGAGGGCAATCATCGGGTCTCCTTCGGGGTATCGGGGATATCAAGAGTGTCGAGACTGTTTTCAGCGGGGCCAGCCGCCTCAGCAGAATCTTCATCGGGCTCCACATAGTAGAGCATGGTCTCACCGTGCTGACGGGCTGAGAAGCGGTACAGTCCCTCGCCCCAAGACGGCTCCTCATCCCGCGAGGAACGCTCCACGACCACCACGGCGCCCGGCGCAAGCTTGGGGGTCAGCGCCCGCATGAGCTCGACGATGCGTTCATTCTCCATGACGTACGGCGGGTCTACAAAGACCAGGTCCCACGGACCTGCGGCCGTCTGCACGTAGCCCAGTGCCTGCGTTTGCAGCACGCGAACCGCCGAGGCGCCGCCCGCTCCCCCGGCCGGACGACCCATGGCTTTCTGGACCGCCTCAACGTTGCGACGCATTACGGTAACAGCCTTCGGGTAGATATCCAGCAGAGTCACCGAGGCGGCACCTCGAGAGAGCGCCTCACATCCCACCGCGCCCGAGCCACCGAAGGCATCCAGAACGCGGGCACCGGCCAGTAGATCGTAGCTCTCCAGCTTGGAGAAGAGGGATTCCTTGACCCGGTCGGTGGTGGGTCGGGTATTGTCTCCCGGCACCAAGGCCAGGCGCACGCCGCCGGCGGCACCTGCAATAATGCGGCTCATCGTGTCTCTCCTCTATTAGCGGTCATCAGTTCAAAATGATTGGGGTATTGAGAATCCGGCTACGGTAGTCAGCGCGTACGAGCAGTCGGGCAATCATCTCCCCTTGAAGCGCGAATGCCCCTCCGGAGGGGACGATGGGGCGCTATCCCCTGCCCAGGAAGGCCTCGCGATCCGCATCCAGAGCGCGATCAATCGTGCGCGCCAGGGAGGGGTACCTAGCCAGCGTCGGGTCCTTCTCCACCACCGAGCGGGCATCCTCGCGGGCACGCTCAATAATATCGGCATCGGCGAGCGCCCGTAGAAAACGCAGGGTGCTCTTCGAGCCGGACTGTGCAGCACCCAGGATATCACCCTCGCGGCGCTGGGCCAGGTCGATGCGTGAAAGTTCAAAGCCGTCCGTAGTGGAGGCAACCGCATCCAGACGCTCCCGGGAGATGCCGCCGGTTTCCTGCCTGGTCACCAGCAGACACGTACCGGCGTAGCCGCCGCGGCCCACGCGTCCACGCAGCTGGTGCAGGCCCGAGATACCAAATCGGTCGGCGTCCATAATGATCATGAGCGTAGCGTTTGGGACGTTTACGCCCACCTCAATCACGGTGGTACTGATGAGCATATCAATCTCTCCGCGTTCAAAGGAGGTCATAACGGCGGTTTTCTCAGCCGGGTCGATGCGCCCGTGCAGAGTGCCGATACGTACACCCGTTAGGGCTTCCTCGGCGGCCAGGTAGGAGTGCATCGAGGTCACCGAGGTCAGCTGCACCTTGGCGTCGCCGTCAGCTCGGCCGCCCAGCCCAGACTCGTTTGCAACCGAGGGCGAGGAGCCGCCAAAGAAGGCGGCACCTTCCTCCAAGCCGTCACCGTCCTCACCAATTTTGGGCACGAC
>CAUQVM010000140.1:0-3101 GCA_963521575.1 uncultured Rothia sp. | reverse complement strand
GCTCACTACCGATGGTGAGCTAGCGCGGGGGAGAAGAGATTCCCGCCCGCTCACGAAGGAGAACGACCAATGCACAACACTGAGTACGAGAAGTACCCCACCTCCGGTGAAGAGAACGTTGAGGTTGACGTCTTCTGGCCCATCCAGGACGCTTAATCTCTCACCCCGATAGGTCGGGATAAGGATTAGAAAAGCGCCCCGCCGCTTCCGTAAGGGAAGTGACGGGGCGCTTTGCTGTCCTCGGTGGGAATTTAGTTATGCGGCGTGAATACCCAGTCCGAACATTTGCAGAGGGTATTCGGTAAAGCCCATCATGGCTGCCGCGTACCAGGCGATGTACCCGGTCAGTGCTAGAACGAGTGCCTTCTCGCGTACGCTGCCGGCATCGCCCAGAATAGGCAGTGCCATGTAGCCGCTCTTTTTCCATAGGGGGGAAGCCACCAGGGGTTTGATAACAATAGGGTAGAGGGGCAGTAGTCCGCGGGTTGTCAGCAGGTCGCCAATCAGGTGGATGGTCGCACCGACCGAAATAGCCCAGGGGAGAAGTGCTAGCGAATCAGTCGTGTAGGCGGCGTACCCGAGGGCGACGGCACCAATCCATCCACCCGGTGCGCCGAGCACGCGCAAGGCTAGACCGCCCGAGAATGCGGCAAGAAGCAGTGAGGCCCAGGGGATTCCGTTGTAGCTCAGGTTGGCGCTGAAATAGGCGATTGCCCAGAAAGCTACCAGACCCAAAATGGAGTGCGTTCCCTTGCGGTGTCCGCCGCTGACCGCCCCGACAATGCGTGCTACCCAGCGTGAAATGGGTGGGATGGAGTTGGCGATACTGCCGTTGTGGTGGTCAATATCCGGTAGCATGCCCGCACCGGCGCACGCCAGGGTGGTCACGATGAGGGTGGGGGTATCGGGAACCTGCACCACTCCCGTCTCGACGAGCACTAGCCAGCCAGCTGCGGCGCTGACGGTGTGCGAATAGCCCATCATGGGGAGGTGCCTCCTTGAATGCGATTGCTCAGCGAGTGTGGTTGCCTGGGTGCCGGGATGTTCACTCGAACCAATTAGAACAAATATAGCATATATCGAAATTACTTTCGATAGACTGGGTTATTACTCAAGCGGCGCCACCTCAAGTGGCACTACCCCTTAAAGGGCAGAGTCTGCTTCCAGAACTCACGCTCGCGCAGGTAATTCTCCAGCCAGCCCACGTGCTCGGAGCACGCCAGCCAAATCTTGCGGCGCTCGGGGGCGTGCACCTTCGGGTTGTTCCAGAGCAACTGAAATTCTGCCGCCTGCTGGCAGCCCTTGCGGGAGCACTTGGCGTACTCGGGCTGTGCATCCTGAGAAAGTGAACCGAGCAGATCCATGTCTTCTTATCCTTACTATTGCGCCTCGACGTGCGGTGTTATTCCGTGCCCGCGCGACCGGGCAGAAAAGGGGTGCGGGCTGTTCCGCTTCAGCTAGTGTACGCGCCCGATGAGGCATGTAAAAGAAGGGGAGCAGGTGTTCAGTGTTCAAGAGTGGAGTGTAGCCTGCGGCACCTTTGCGCTAAAACGCGGTAAAATAGGGTTTGTCTGTCCATCCGTCCACACCCCAACCGCGTAGCCGCTGCATCGGCTCTGATCGTGAGGGGTCGACTCATCAAGGAAGCTCATGAGCGAGAACACTCCCAAGACCGTGCTGGTCACCGGCGGCAACCGAGGCATCGGCTACGAAATTGCCAAGGAATTCCAGGCAGCAGGACACAACGTCTGTATCACCTACCGTAGCGGTGAAGCCCCCGAAGAATTTTTCGCCGTCAAGGCAGATGTGCGCGATGCCGACAGCATTAACGAAGCATTCAAGGAAATTGAAGCAGAATTTGGCCCCGTGGAGGTGCTGGTCGCCAATGCAGGTATCACCCGCGACATGCTGCTGATGCGTATGAAGGAATCCGACTTCACCGACGTGGTCGACACCAACCTCACCGGTTCTTTCCGCGTGGTTCAGCGCGCCATCAAGGGCATGCTGAAGCTCAAGCGCGGCCGCATCATCCTGGTTTCCTCCGTGGTGGGTCTGTACGGTTCCCCCGGCCAGGTCAACTACTCCGCATCTAAGGCTGCACTGGTCGGTATGGCACGCTCCATCACCCGTGAGCTGGGCGGCCGTAACATCACCGCTAACGTGGTGGCACCGGGTTTCATTAACACCGCAATGACCGAGGTTCTGCCCGAAGAGACCAAGAAGAACTACCTGGCGTCCATCCCGGCTGGTCGTTTCGCGGAGGCGGAAGAGGTCGCTCGCGTGATTCGCTGGCTCGCATCCGATGAGGCTAGCTACATTTCTGGCGCTGTCATCCCCGTTGATGGCGGCCTGGGCATGGGTCACTAACCCCACCCCGTACGGACTGCATGAAGCGCCCGAGCGTGGGCGCACCCTTTCTAGACTTTAAGGACATAAAACTATGGCACAGCTGACCGGCAAGACCATCATTATTACCGGCTCCTCCCGCGGCGTTGGCGCAGACACCGCACAGAGTCTCGCCGCTGAGGGCGCGAACATTGTGGTGAACTACCGCTCCAAGGCACCGCGCGCGAACAAGATCGTCAAGGCTATTGAAGAGGCTGGCGGCAAGGCAATTGCAGTGCAGGCTGACGTGACCAACAATGATGACCTGCAGAACCTCGTCAACACCGCCGTGGAGACCTTCGGCTCCCTGGACTACCTGATTCTGAACGCTTCGGGTGGCATGGAAACCGGCATGGGCGAAGACTACGCAATGCGCCTGAACCGTGACGCACAGCTGAACCTGGCACGCCTGGCTGCAGAGAAGATGCCCGAAGGCGCACGCATCGTGTTTGTGACCAGTCACCAGGCGCACTTCATCCGCGAGGTTGAGACCATGGACGAGTACAAGCCCGTCGCAGAGTCCAAGCGCGCAGGCGAAGACGCACTGATTGCCGAGATCCCCGCACTTTCCGAGAAGGGTATCTCCCTGGTCGTCGTGTCCGCTGACATGATTGAAGGCACCGTCACCGCAACCCTGCTGAACCGCCTGCACCCCGGCGCTATTGAGCAGCGCCGCGAGACCGCCGGCAAACTCTACACCGTCAACGAGTTCGCCC
>CAUQVM010000139.1:0-3139 GCA_963521575.1 uncultured Rothia sp. | reverse complement strand
CCATGGTAGTTCCTTCTTCCGATTCTTGTAAGGTCGCCGGTAGAGCCTCGAAGCACTATTGCATACAAAAAATGCCTCGACGCGCAGGCGTACGAGGCACGATAGACGAGACCCATGAAGGGTAGCGGCTATTTACTTCGAGTCACCTACGCGGGCGGTGATTTCTTGAGGGAAATCTGCTCTTATCAGAACCCTGTTCTCTACCTCCATCGAGGTGGCGATAAAGGACATAGTTCTAGACCGGCGGTCTTTGGTTTACCTATCATCTCAGGTTCAAGGGCTCTCCGCAAGTTAAAGCGCAGATTAAGCGGGATTAATCACATAAAAGGCTCTACCCCTCATAAACGGTGGATGCCAGTCATCCTACGCGCTCTACGCACCCTGTACGTTTAGGTAGAAGCGCTTGCCTTCCGAGAAGAGGAAGCACCGTTGCGGGGCGACGCCCAGACAAACTCTTTCCCCAGGAGAATGGTAGGTACCGTCTACATCCGAGACGAAGAACTCCAAGGTCTGCCCCGCCGAAACGCGCACCGGATGTTCCCGACCCTCAGCTCCGTTCGACACCGCCGGGAGTCCATCCTCCCCCAGATGCTCCGACGCCACGGATAGAACCGCACTCTCGCTCAGGACCGCACTGTACAGCATACAGCCCACCAGGTGACGATAGCCTGAAACCTCTACCGACAGCACGCCGCCCCTCATATCCGATTCCTCAGCCGACAACTCGTATAGGGCCGAAGCGCGCACCGCCAGCTGGCAATCAGCCGGCAGACCCGCATCCGGTTCAATGCGCAAAAGGTTAAGAGCCGGGGCCGAGAGCAGCTTCGCCACCTGCAGGGTGTGCGGGTAGTCCAAAAGGCGACCCGGGGTATCCACCTGTACCAAATAGCCGGCGTCCATAACCGCCACGCGACGACCCAGCATGAGCGCCTCATTCTGGTCATGGGTCACGTACAGACCCGTAAAGCCGTAGCGTTCATGCAGTCGCACAATATCGGTACGGATACTTGCACTCATCTCCTCATCCACGCTGGCCAAGGGCTCATCAAAAAGCACCACGGGGGCTCGGCGAATCAGGGCACGGGCGATACCCACACGTTGAGCCTGACCACCCGAAAGCTGTGAGGGCTTGCGATTTTCCAAATTCTCCAGCTTAAGCGCCACCAGCAATTCGCGATAGTAGTCCATATCGATATCCTGCGATTTGAAGGAACGCAGACGAGTCGGAAAGAGAATATTGTCCTTCACACTCAGGTGCGGGTACAGGATGGGGCGCTGGAAAACCACGCCCACCGAGCCACGCTCCAACGGCTGGCCGTTATAGGTCACGCGACCCGTGGTCGGGTCCTCCAAGCCGGCGATAATGCGTAGTAGCGTCGACTTACCTGTGCCAGAGGAGCCCACGAGCGAAATCATCTCACCGGGATGCACGTCCAGATCAATCTCGCGGAGAACCGTGGTGCTGACACCGAAAGTCTTTGAAACGCCCCGGATACGCAGGCCATCAAAGACTTCATCGGTAGAGACAGCCCCCGGTGCCATTGCAGAACGCTCGGAAGCAGAAGCAGAGGGATGGTTCGGTGCAGAAGTCATTCCCCCATTATGGACGACGGTAACGGGTACATCTGTGAAAAAAAGATAAGGATGTTCATAAAGCCGTTACCTCGAGTTGGCCCGCCCGCTCTCCCAGTGGTGCTTTTGAGCAGACCGCTTAGTTCGAACGGACCAAGAGGCGGCCCTTAAACGCCAGGTATAGAGTGCCAGCCCACAGGAAGATTAGGAAGGCCGTACCCACCGTCACGAGCACCGGCCCCAGGGAGCCTAGCACACCCGCATCGGTTAAACGGATACCGCTCGAAACCATCGCCCCCATACCGAAGGAGAAACCCCACAGGCTCATCGAAAAGCCGCCCTCAAGCACCCACGGCATCAGGCGCATCAGAAACATCAGCTGCAGGATGCCGTAACCAGTCAGCACCAGGAACACCCAGTCCACTGTGCCGCCATTAGCCGCCAGATAGGCATTACCCCCCACGAAGGGCGGGGCCATCTGAATACCAATCACGCCGCGCTCTCCCACCGCCAGCGGGGTCAGGGTACGCAGGCGGCTCAGGATCACGGCCTCAATGCTGAACCAGGAGATTAGACCTGCGCCAAAGAAGAGCATGGCCGCGTCCCGCCACCCCACAAAGCCCATGGCCGTGGCGGTCGCAAAGTTCGTAGCCACGATCGGCAGGTACAGCACCGGGGAAGCCGCCTCGGGCACGTAGCCACCACGCCAGGTACCCGCAATGCGATGCGTCGCGAAATACAGCTGCCCCACACCACCCAGCACCATCAGGGTCAGGGCTGGCACCTCGGCATAGGGAAAGAGAAATGCGCCCATCTGTGCCGTCGTGGCCGGAATCAGCGAAAAGAAGCAGGTGCGCGCGGGATGCTCCCAAAATCCGCGCAACCACGAGCGGTATTTCACGAGAGCATGCACTAGCGATGCTAGTAGCACGAGCCAGACGAGGGCGTTAAAGGTCAGGATACTCTCGCCCACCCAGCCGGGTACCATGCCCTTCGCACCTGCGGTGCGCCAAGCCGCCCCCAGAGCACCGGTACCCAACGCCACCGCGAAGTAATTTACCGGAACACTCAAACCGCGGACAGCGGTCTGGGCAATCTGAGGAGCAGAAGACATGGGAGATATCTTTCGTCAATTGTGTGCGGTTACCGATAATGTACCCGGGTACCCCGCGGCTCGCGGAGGGAATCTAGGGCGAACAAGAGCTCATTGTACGGTTTAAGCCTAAATTCCCCGGAAGTCCGTGACGTTCTTTGACATAGCACCGCTGAGTTGTGTCGTGTTTCTTCACATTAGTGATGAAAATACACAAAAAATATGCCTTCCTAAGGCACACAAAAGCGCCCCCACCACAAGGGCGGGGGGGCGCTCACTAGCGAACGCTAGACGCTACAGGTCACATACCTTAGGCAGCAACGGCAGCCGGATCAACGGGGATACCGGGGCCGAAGGTGGTGGCAACGGTTGCCTTGGAGATGTAACGACCCTTAGCGGAAGAGGGCTTCAGGCGGTTGACCTCTTCCAGAGCTGCCTGGAAGTTCTCCTCCAGCTGCTCAGCGGTGAAGGAAG
>CAUQVM010000138.1:0-3166 GCA_963521575.1 uncultured Rothia sp. | reverse complement strand
AGCTTGAGAAGCGAGCGCATCGGGCCGCCATCGAGCTGAAACACGCCGAGAGTGTCACCGCGAGCCAGCAGACGGTAAGATTCCGGATCGTCCAGAGACAGGGATTCCAAGTCCAGATCAATACCGCGGTTGGACTTAATATTCTCAATCGCATCGGAGATAATCGTGAGGTTACGCAGACCCAGGAAGTCCATCTTGATGAGGCCCAAACCCTCACAGGTCGGGTAATCAAACTGGGTAATCACCTGGCCGTCGGCCTCGCGCCGCATCACGGGGATGACGTCCACGAGGTTCTTGCTGGACATAATCACGCCCGCTGCGTGCACACCCCACTGGCGCTTCAGGCCCTCCAGACCCTTGGCGGTCTCAAACACCTGGCCGTAAATCTTATCGACCGGATCCTCAATGAGGGCGCGCAAATCCGCGGCCTCGGCGTAGCGCTTATCTTCCTCGTTATACACGTTGGCCAGAGCAATATTCTTGCCCATGACGTCCGGCGGCATAGCCTTGGTTAGACGTTCCCCCACCGAATACGGCTGATCCATCACGCGGGAAGCATCCTTGAGCGCCTGCTTAGCCTTAATGGTGCCGAAGGTAACAATCTGGGCGACCTTGTCTTCTCCGTACTTATCGGTCACGTAGTCGATGACCTCGCCGCGGCGACGATCGTCGAAGTCCACATCGAAGTCGGGCATGGAAACGCGGTCGGGGTTGAGGAAACGCTCAAAAATCAGGTCGTGATCGAGCGGGTTCAGCTCGGTAATGCGCATCGCGTACGCAACCATCGAACCCGCACCGGAGCCACGGCCCGGACCCACACGGATACCGTTGCGTTTAGCCCAGTTAATGAAGTCCGCCACCACGAGGAAATAGCCGGGGAATCCCATGGAGGTGATGACCCCCACCTCGTACTCGGCCTGCTTACGTACGGTATCGGGAATGCCCTGCGGGAACCGGTAGTGCAGGCCCTTCTCGACTTCCTTTACGAACCAGGATTCCTCGTTCTCGCCTTCGGGCACAGGGAAGTTCGGCATATAGTTTGCCTTGGTATTGAACTCCACATTGCATCGCTCCGCGATTTCGAGGGTGTTCTCGCACGCACCGGGAATATCACCAAAAATCGAGTACATTTCCTCGGGCGAACGCAGGTAGAAGTTATCGGCGTCAAACTTGAAGCGCTTGGGGTCGGTTAGGGTCGATCCGGACTGCACGCACAGTAGCGCCGCGTGCGCGGTATGGTCTTCCTGACGGGTGTAGTGAAGGTCATTGGTCGCTACGTAGGGCAAGTTCAATTGCTTCGCCAGACGGTGCAGGTCCTCCTGCACGTTACGTTCGATATCGAGGCCGTGGTCCATGACCTCGCAGTAGAAATTATCCTTACCGAAGATATCGCGGAAGTCGCTGGCAGCCTGAATAGCCTCGTCAAACTGGCCCAGACGCAGGCGTGTCTGAATCTCGCCGGAAGGGCAACCGGTCGTGGCAATCAGACCCTTCGAGTAGGTCTGCAGTACCTCGCGGTCCATACGCGGCTTGTACAGCTGACCCTCCAGCGAGGCAATCGATGAGGCACGGAAGAGGTTGTGCATGCCTTCGGTGGTCTCGGCCCACATGGTCATGTGAGTGTAGGCGCCACCGCCGGAAACGTCGTCGCGTGATCCATCTCCCCAGCGCACACGGGAGCGATCGGTGCGGTGGGTGCCGGGGGTCAGATAGGCCTCCACACCGATAATGGGCTTAATATCGTGGGCCTTGGCATGACGCCAAAAATCAAAGGCACCAAAGAGGAAGCCGTGGTCGCTGGTGGCCATGGAGCTCATGCCCAGTTCCTTGGCATAGGTGAAGAGGTCGCCCAGGCGTGCGGCACCGTCGAGCATAGAGTACTCTGTGTGCACGTGCAGGTGCGCGAAGTCTTTGGTGGCCACGAATATCTCCTGATAGATAGCGGTCGCGTTGGCGGTGTGGTAAACGGTTGAACGGTGCTGGGGGTGTATTAGCTCAGTTGCACGTGCCCTGAGCGTAGCGTGTTGAGCGCGTAGGTGAGGTCCAGGGGGTACTCACTCTCGTAGCTCACGCGCTCACCCGTACCGGGGTGGTCGAAGCTGAGGCGGTGGGCGTGTAGCCACTGGCGGGTTAGGCCCAACTCGGCGCTAAAACGCGGGTCGGCGCCGTAGGTCAGATCGCCGCAGCAGGGGTGGCGCAGGGCCGAGAAGTGCACGCGAATCTGGTGAGTTCGGCCGGTTTCCAGGTGTACTTCCACCAGGGAAGCCGGGCCGAAAGCCTCGAGCACGTCGTAGTGGGTAATGGAGGGGCGACCATCTTCAACCACGGCAAACTTCCACTCGTTGCCCGGGTGACGACCAATGGGCGCGTCAATGGTACCGCGTAGGGGGTCGGGTAGACCCTGCACGAGCGTGTGGTAGATCTTGTCGACCGCACGTTCCTTAAAGGCGCGCTTGAGCTCGGTGTAGGCGCGTTCGCTACGGGCTACGACCATCAGACCGCTGGTGCCCACATCCAGGCGGTGTACGATCCCCTGACGTTCAGCCGCGCCGGAGGTGGCCACGGAGATACCCTCCCCCATCAGTGCAGAGATGACGGTGGGGCCATGCCATCCCGGGGAGGGATGAGCGGCCACACCGGCCGGCTTATCCACCACAACAATATCCTCGTCCAGATGCACAATGTGGAATCCATCCACCTTTTCGGGACGGATATCCGCTAAATCGCGCGGTGCGGGAGCGTCCACAACGACTTCGTCCCCAGCAGAGAGCTTGTAGGACTTGCCCACCTTCACGGCGCGGCCGCCGTTGGTAATGTTCACATGCCCATCGCGAATCCAGCCGGAGGTGCGGGTACGCGGGACATCCATAGCCCCGGCCAGCGCGGCATCCAGTCGCATGCCCGCCAGAGCGGACTCGACGGTGAATTCGACACGGATGTGCTCCGGTGCGGTGGTGGTTTCCTCGTTCATACTTACCTCCTGGCGCTAGGCGCTCATGCGGATTGTCTGTGTGGTGTCTATATGTGCTGTATAGGTGTGTCGTATGCTGAGCCGGTGTCTAAGCCTCTAATCGGCTTCTCGTTGCACATCCGAATTCTGGGCGTGCGTGCCGTTGAGATTCAGGCCCCTAAAGTTGAGGAACACGATCAGTGCCATACACACGCA
>CAUQVM010000137.1:0-3211 GCA_963521575.1 uncultured Rothia sp. | reverse complement strand
TGATGCATCACAAAGACTTGCGGGGGTACAGTGCTATCTGTAGAGTTCTAAGCTTGGGCTTCACGTCCCAAGAATCAGAAGGAGCCGAAATATGGCACGAGTTGAAATCAAAACTAACGCCCAGCTTCAGCAAATGGCCCGTGCTGGGCTCATTACCAGCCGTGCGCTGGATGCGGCTGTAGCTGCGGCCCGCCCGGGTGTCACTACTGCCGAGGTCAATACTGCCTTTGAACGTGCCCTACTCGAGCTGGGAGGAACCTCCAACTTCTACGGCTACTATGATTACCCCGCGACTATTTGCACCTCCGTTAATCACGAGGTGGTGCACGGCATCCCCGGCGGCTATGTTCTTCAGGACGGCGATATCCTCTCAATTGATGGTGGTGCCTACGTGATCGACCCCGCCACGAACCGCCAGTGGCACGGCGACTCCGCACGTACTGTGCTGATTGGCAAAGTGAGTGAGAAACGCGCTGAGCTTTCCGCGGTAACCCGTGAGGCGATGTGGCATGGTATTGCCGCTCTGGCCACTGCAAAGAAGGTCGGTGAGATTGGCCTGGCTATCGAGGCGTATGTGACCGAAGAATACGGCGATAAGTACGGCATTATCGAAGACTACGTGGGCCACGGTATCGGTTCGCAGATGCACATGGCGCCGGATGTCCTGAACTACGCGGTCCGCGATATGGGTCCGAAGATTAAGCCCGGTATGGCCTTCGCAATTGAGCCGATGCTCGTCACCGGATCCATTGAGACCAAGGTGCTTTCCGACGACTGGACTGTCGTTACCGTGGATGGTTCTGATGCCTGCCAGTGGGAACATTCTGTGGCCGTGCATAGCGACGGTATTTGGGTTCTGACCGCAGAAGACGGCGGGGCAAGCGAACTGGCTCGCTTTGGTGTAACTCCCGTGCCGATTCCGGCCTAATAGCATCGTGTAAACCCGCTCAACTTTAGGGAAAGCGGGTGCTTCGCCTACCAGCATTCACAACACAGGAAGAAGCTCTATGAGTGAAACTCTTAGCGGCTGCGCAAAAGCAGCTCCGGCCTCGCCGAAGGTACCGGTTGAAATTTCTAGTACCCGCCCTGAGCCCGGACAGATTACTCTGAAGGCACCGCGCCGTGTGAAGCCTCCGAAGCATATTGCTGACTTCGATATGGCTGGCCGCCGCGAATTTCTGAAGGAACTGGGCTACCAGCCGTTCCGAGCCTCCCAGCTGTCGAAGCACTATTTTGAGCGTCTGGTGACCGATCCTGCCGAGATGACTGATCTACCCGCTAAGGATCGTGAGCAGATGGTGGCGCAGGCGATGCCACAGCTACTGACTCCGGTTCGCACCCTCGAAGCTGATGGCGGCGACACCCTGAAGGTTGTGCACCGTCTCTTTGACGGTGCGCTCATCGAGTCCGTCATTATGCGCTATGACAACCGCGTGACCATGTGCATTTCTTCGCAGGCCGGATGCGGTATGAACTGCCCCTTTTGTGCGACCGGCCAGCAAGGCCTGACTCGTAACCTCTCGACGGCGGAAATCGTTGAGCAGGTGGTGGCCGGCGCCCGCTACCTGAAGCAGATGAAAGGCCTTGAGGAAGCCGAAGGCGGTAGCGAGGACACTCGTCCTCTGCGCGTATCCAATATTGTGTTCATGGGCATGGGTGAAGCTCTGGCTAACTACAAGGCGACGATGGGTGCGGTGCACCGTTTGATTGATGCTTCCCCCAAGGGTTTGGGTATTTCTGCTCGCGGTCTGACGATGTCTACCGTTGGCCTGGTGCCCGGTATCCGCAAGTTTGAGCTCGAGAAGCTTCCAATCACCCTGGCGCTGTCACTGCATGCTCCTGACGATGAGCTACGTGACGAACTTATCCCGATTAACCAGCGCTGGAAGGTCGATGAGACTCTGGATGCCGCGTACGACTACTACCGTACGACCGGCCGTCGTGTCTCTATCGAGTACGCTTTGATTCGCGATATAAACGATCAGGGTTGGCGTGCCGATCTGCTGGGTAAGAAACTGGCTCAGCGTGGTCGTGGTTGGGTACACGTGAACCCAATTCCACTAAACCCGACCCCGGGTTCTAAGTGGACGGCGTCTCGTAAGGGGGTGGAGCAGAACTTTGTGGAGCGTCTGCGAGCCCACGGTATTCCGACCACGATTCGCGATACCCATGGGTCCGATATTGACGGTGCCTGTGGTCAGTTGGCTGCGAAGGAAGAGGACTAATCTTTCGTGCGGCCGTTTGAGGAGCGGTGCTCCTTCCTGAAATAAAAGCATAACGATGCTTTTGCTACGCTCGTCCGTCCGGGGCAATCCTCGGGGAGAGTGGGGGGAGGGAAGCCGCCCTTAGCGTAGAAAGCCTTGAATTGCCCGCAGGACCTCGCCCCTTAAGTGCCAGATGTCATAAAAATCACGCTTGTTTTTAATAGTGATTTGCCGTAGAGTTATGGGTTGGTAGTCTATGCCGGTGTTAAGCGCGCCTTAAAACGCTTGTACCTCACCTTGGTGAGCTCATAGACAGAAGATACATTTGCCTGGCGTACCTGCCGGGCACCGACGTTAGCGGAGGATATGGCTAAGAAAGACGGCGTCATCGAGATCGAAGGTTCTGTGGTTGAAGCTTTGCCCAATGCGATGTTCCGTGTTGAGCTGGATAACGGCCACAAGGTTCTCGCACACATCTCGGGCAAGATGCGTCAGCACTACATTCGAATCCTACCCGAGGACCGAGTGGTAGTGGAACTGAGCCCCTACGACCTTTCCCGAGGTCGTATCGTCTACCGTTACAAGTAAACCCGAGATAAACGTCGCCCCTGGCGGCGTTTAAATCGTGTTCAAAGGGATAACGCAGTTCCCCAACGTAAGTGAGGGAACCTCTTATCTCGCCAGTAATCAAGTTGCAATCAAAAGGAATGCGATGAAGGTCAAGCCGAGCGTTAAGCCGATCTGCGATAAGTGCAAGGTGATCCGCCGTCACGGTGTGGTCATGGTGATCTGCGAAAACCCGCGCCACAAGCAGCGCCAGGGCTAATCCCTAGTAGCTGACTTCATAACCGCCACTCGGCGGAATTGTCATAGGCACCGCTCCGAAGCAACGCCCTGCGAGGCGACTTCGGATACCTCCGGACTCAGAGGCCGGGGACCGGGGTATTTACCTGGGCAGTGATGCTATAGACCTCTGGAAAACAACAAGGAGAAGCCAGTATGGCACG
>CAUQVM010000136.1:0-3448 GCA_963521575.1 uncultured Rothia sp. | reverse complement strand
TGGTCTTTGTGACCGCAGGTGAGGGTGGTGGCACCGGTACCGGTGGCGCACCCGTTGTGGCGCGCATTGCACGCTCTCTGGGCGCCCTAACTATCGGTGTGGTGACCCGCCCCTTCACTTTCGAGGGTCGCCGCCGCTCTAACCAGGCAGAGACCGGCATCGCGGCTCTGCGCGACGAGGTAGACACCCTGATTGTTATTCCGAACGATCGACTGCTGTCGATTTCGGACCGTAACGTCTCCATGCTGGATGCTTTCAAGTCCGCCGACCAGGTTCTGCTTTCTGGCGTGCAGGGCATTACCGATCTGATTACTACTCCGGGCCTCATTAACCTTGACTTCGCCGACGTTAAGTCCGTGATGCAGGGTGCCGGTTCGGCTCTCATGGGTATTGGTTCGGCCTCCGGCGAGGACCGCGCTGTTAAGGCAGCTGAGCTGGCTATTGCCTCCCCGCTGCTGGAGGCATCTATCGACGGTGCACACGGCGTGCTACTGTCCATCCAGGGTGGTTCCGACCTGGGTCTGTTCGAGATTAACGAGGCTGCACGCCTGGTTCAGGAAGTGGCTCACCCCGACGCCAATATTATCTTCGGCGCCGTTATTGACGACGCTCTGGGGGACGAGGCTCGTGTGACCGTGATTGCTGCTGGTTTTGATGCTGTGAATCCCGAGACCAACTCGAACGCTTCCTCCGTTTCTCAGCCCCAGCGTAGCCAGAGCTCCTTCGGTATGTCTCCTGCTGCTGCCCCCGCTGCTCCGGTTTCTACCAACTACGGCTTCAATGCTCCTGCCGCAGCCCCGGTATCCGCCGGTAGTGCTGGCTTCGATGTTGACCTTCCCTCGGTTGTTGAGGAAGCACCGACCCCCCGCCGCGAGGCTCTGGACGTCCCCGACTTCCTGAAGTAAGCGCACTAATGTAGCCGCCCGCCCATGGCGTCGGCACGTGCAGACAACACCACCCCTAGGGTTGCGACGAAGGGGAGTTGAGAATAGTACAACTGTTCTCAACTCCCCTTCGCGCTACCCGATTTTGCCTCGTACCTCCACGAGGAAGCCCACCCGATGAAGGAACAGATAATGACTAATGCACAGATGCATTCTCTACTGGCCAGTGCTGATACTCGCACCCTGAGGTCTTGGCGTGTGCGGGTGGGCTTTACCTCCCGCGAGGCCGGGAACCTAGGCCTGCACGTGGACGATAGGCTCGGTGGCGGGCTGGAAGCTTCTATGGTGCGTACCCTGAATCACCGCGCGGCACTGGAGAGCTACTTGGGCACCGAGCCATTCTTCTACCTTAATCAGGTACACGGCATTACGGTGGTTTGCCCCGAGGAGTATACGGTGGAACCCTATGCACCGGGAGAACCCGTCGAACGCACCCTAAGCCGCGCTCAAGCGATTGCGGAGGCCGCACCCGTAGCCGATGCGGCGGTTAGCGATACGGGCCGTCCGCTGGCGGTTATGGTGGCCGATTGCATTCCCGTGGTATTGGCCGGAGCACGCCCCGCTACGTCTGCCGATACTGAAGAGCAGAAGCCCGTCATTGCGGTGGCCCATGCGGGTCGCCGAGGCCTGCTGGACGGGGTGCTACAGGCCACCGTGGCGCGTATGCGCGAGCTGGGTGCCGAGCACGTGACCGCCTGGTTGGGTCCGAGCATCTGCGGCACCTGTTACGAAGTACCCGAGACGATGCGCACCGAGTCTGTTGAGCTGATTCCGCAGGTGCACTCAATGACCTCCGAGAACACTCCCGGCTTGAACCTACCGGCCGGTGCCCAGGCAGTGCTGGAAGCTGCCGGGGTTGAGGTTTCGACGGAGTGCGCCCGTTGCACCTATGAGGAGAGCGAAGTGTACTCGCATCGTGGGTTCACAAACCGTGGCGAGTCGCCCGGACGCATCGCGGGCCTGGTATGGCTTGAACCCGCGGAGGATTAGTCCTAAAGCCCGGAAAGTCCCCGAACCTAATACCCCCCCCCCGGAAACACGCAGAACCTGCCCGGGCCGAGGAACGGAAAGACCTGAAAAGCGTATGCTAGAAGAAGTGCCGCATCCCGCCGCAGAACCTGCCACTACCGTGCCGTCAGGAACCAGAGAGGAACCACGTTGAGCGACAACGCATCCGCAGACCTGAGCTACACCCCCGAGCGGGCCAATCAGTTGCTGCGCAACTATCGCCGAGTGATTGAACGTATTCGTGCCGCCGAAAGTGACCACAGCGGGGTGCGTACTGCCGAGAGCGCGACGGTTAAGCTGGTGACTGTCACCAAGTTTTTCCCGGCCTCCGATGTTGCCGCTCTGCTGGATGGGGGAGTGAGCCTCTTCGGTGAGAACCGTGATCAGGAAGCTAGTGCCAAAGCCCGGCAGCTTGTCGAGTACTGCGAGCAGCGCGAAGTGCAGGCACCTCACTGGGCTTTTATCGGTCAGCTGCAGACTAATAAGGCTAAGTCTGTGGTCAAGTACGCCTCGAGTGTGCACTCGGTAGATCGCTCCTCGCTAGCCGATGCGCTCGCTAGGGCCTACGCGACCCAGCTAGCCCGCTATGAGGCGGGTGAGGCACCTGCTCCGGCTGCTGCACAGGCTGGCGGGCTGGATTGCCTGGTGCAGGTATCTCTGGCTGAGGTAGCGACGGCCGGGCACGCCTCCGAGGGCGCCCGCGGTGGCACGAGTGCCTCGGAGCTATTGGAACTGGCCGAGCGCATTGAGAATCACGCGAACCTGCGGTGCGCTGGCGTGATGGCCGTGGCACCCCTGGGAATGGATCCCAACGAAGCATTTGAGAAACTGTATAGCCTGTCGGATCGCCTGAAGGAACTGATGCCTCACGCAACCGAAATCTCTGCCGGCATGAGCGGTGATCTAGAAGCCGCCGTGCGCTGGGGATCAACCTGCGTACGTGTGGGCAGTGACATTATGGGTACGCGTCCGGCGCGCTAAGTAATCAACCCGTTTAGAGCATGACCGCTGGTAATATATACATGCCGGTGCACGACGTCTTGGCGTGTATTAAGGCCCCTGTTGAACGAGCCGTTTCGCGCC
Source organism: uncultured Rothia sp. (assembly GCA_963521575.1). Lineage (GTDB taxonomy): Bacteria > Actinomycetota > Actinomycetes > Actinomycetales > Micrococcaceae > Rothia. Next base: position 413 of record CAUQVM010000136.1, on the reverse strand, counting down.
GTCGTTCGCTCAGAACGACTGTACGGTGTGCGCTCCCTCCTTGGGGTCTTTCACCCCGTTATGCCCGGCCGGTCCCTCACCCCGGCACCTTAGCCCCTGTACCCTATTGAAACGAGAGAACCATGACGAAGCATAACCGTCTGGCGGGTTTCCTTGGCCTGGAAGTGTACCGAAATGGGGATTCTTCCTCGAACCACACCTCCACCCAGGCTGAGGGGGAGACGGTACAGGATGACGCGGAACCCGAAAACGTGAGTCGTTCGAACCGAAAGAAGCGGAATCGCCAGGAGCGGGCTGAGCAGCCGGCCCCTGAGGATGAGAACACACCGCCGGGCACGTACACGTCGACGGCGCACACGTACACACCTGAAAGCACAGATGATGCGGAGGTACCCTACGAGGCTCCCTACGGG
>CAUQVM010000135.1:0-3506 GCA_963521575.1 uncultured Rothia sp. | reverse complement strand
GGTCACGGTACTCGTTGATAACGCCCTGCCACACATGTGCCATTGGCTTCTCCTTTGATTCGTGGTGCGCCCCGCCGCCGGTCTCTCAGCACCGACAGCGGGTACGCGGGTTCGTTAGTGAGCGAAGCACCCAACCGAAGGGGCCTCGCAGGTTCGTAGGCGGTTTACACTGCCTAGGGTGGGCGGCGCGTAGCCGCCGGTAGGGCGGTTCAGCCGACGCGGCCCTAGTGCTTTTCGGACTCCACGCGGATGACCGAGTTTACCTCGCGCACGGTGTCGAGTGCATCAATCACGGCAATCGCGCGGCGTAGATCAGAATCCTTTGCCGAGTGGGTCACCAAGCGAATCTGGGCGGCACCGCCTGTCGGGGTAGACTGACGTAGCGAATCCACCGAGATACCGTGCTCGGTTAGGATACGGGTAATATTCGCCAGAACACCCAGGCGATCCTCTACCAAAACACCCACCGAGTAGCGGGAAATCACATTGTCAAGGCTAGTTGCCGCCAACTGCGCATGGGAAGTTTCCGGAATACCGGGACCACCCAGAACGAGACGACGAGCCAGAGACACAAAGTCACCTAGCACAGCCGAAGCGGTCGGTGTACCACCGGCACCGGGACCGTAGAACATGAGCTCACCGGCATTCTCCGCCTCAACAAACACGGCGTTAAACGCACCGTGCACACCAGCCAGAGGGTGCTGGCGCGGAATCAAGGTCGGGTTCACACGGATATTTACCCCGGACTCACCCTCGCGTTCACAGGTGGCCAGCAACTTAATGACGTAGCCGTCAGCATCGGCCGCAGCCACGTCATCGGCAGTAATGGCGGTAATACCTTCGGTATGCACGTCGTCAATCGTGAAATCCGAGTGGAATGCCAGGGAAGCAACAATTGCAGCCTTCGAGGCGGCGTCGTGGCCCTCAACGTCGGCGGTCGGGTCGGCCTCGGCGTAACCAAGCTTCTGGGCATCGGCCAATGCATCGGCGAATGATGCGCCGGTGGTGTCCATCTGATCCAGGATGTAATTGGTGGTACCGTTCATAATACCCAGCACACGGGTCACACGGTCACCGGCCAGTGAATCACGCAGGGGACGCAGAATCGGAATCGCACCGGCCACGGCAGCTTCGTAGGACAGCTGAGCACCGGAGGCGTCGGCGGCAGCCTGCAACTCTACACCGTGCTTAGCCAGCAGTGCCTTATTGCCGGAAACCACGGACTTACCGGCCTTCAAGGCACGCAGAATACGGGTACGGGCCGGCTCAATTCCACCGGTCAACTCAATCACCACATCCGCGGCATCAATGAGTGCCTCGGCATCGGTGGTGTACAGGGAAGGGTCGGCGTTCCAGTGGCGGGAGGCGTGGGTATCGCGCACGGCAATACCAATCAGCTCCACAGGCGCGCCAATGCGCTTCTCAAGGATGGCATTATCCTCTACCAGGATGCGTGCCGCCTGGGAACCGACATTGCCGGCACCCAGCAGGGCAACTTTGATCTTGTCAGCCACGATAGTCTCTTTCTACGGTTATGCCGGGATTCCTCCCGGGATCTCTTCGGGCTACGATACGGCGCGCAGCGCAAGCGCGCATACAACACCACTCTATCAAGACCGAGCGGAGCCCTAGTGACCCCAAGGTGCGACTTTTACTCTCTGAGATGACTTCTCTCACAATGAGTGAGGCACGGGGTCTCGAAGGCCACGAGGGAGGCTATAGAGAGCACCATAAGAGAACCCTCACCTCCACTCGCTCAGATAGGCATTACAGCTGCGCACCCATGTCCAAGGCGAGCATGTCATCTTCGCTCTGGCGGCGAATCATTACACGTGAAGGCTTGCCCTCAGCGGTGGCAATCACCGGCGGACGGCTCAGGAAGTTGTAGTTCGAACCCAGCACGTAGCAGTATGCACCCGTAGCCGGAACCGCCAGAAGATCGCCCGCACGCACATCGGCCGGTAGGTAGCAGTAACGCACCACAATATCGCCGGATTCGCAGTGCTTACCCACCACGCGAGAGAGCACCTGCTCCCCCGCCGGATTGCGATTGGCCAGGGTTACAGAGTAGTCCGAATCGTACAGCACCGGACGGGCGTTATCGCTCATGCCGCCATCCACCGAGACGTAGCGGCGCACGCGAATTTGGCCGTTCTCATCCTCGATGCTCACGTTCTTAATCGTTCCTACCGTGTACAGGGTCGCACCCGAGGGTCCCGAGATGGAGCGGCCGGGCTCGAAGGACATGTGGGGAATCCTCATGCCCAAGCGCTTACAAGTGGTGGCCACCGTCCCGGCAATCGACTCGGTTACCTCCTCGATAGAACGGGGACGGTCAGCCTCGGTGTAACCGATGCCGTAGCCGCCGCCCAAATCCAGCTCGGGCAGGGTAATACCCAGGTTGCGGTTGAGACGGTCCATGAACTCCAGGGCCGTGGTTGCAGCCTGTTCGAAGCCCTCAGCTTCAAAAATCTGTGAGCCAATATGGCAGTGGATACCGCGGAAGTCCAGCGAATCGGTTGCGTTCAGAATCGCGGCGGCCAGGGCGGCATAGGAATCGGAGGCATCCACTCCCCAGTGCTCCAGCTCGTCTTCCTCTAGACCGGCCAGCGCGGCAGTACCAGGCTGCAGGGACATGCCAAACTTCTGGTCCTCGTGGGCGGTAGCGATGGATTCATGGGTGGATGCGTGTACGCCCGGGGTAATACGAATCAATACCGGGACAGGCGCGTAAGGCTCCTCGCCGGCGGCTGCACGCTCGGCAGCCAGCTCAGCGTACACGCGCTCAATTAGCTTAATCTCGTCCACCGAGTCGGCCACCACGCGGCCCAGGCCATTACGAATCGCGCGGGCAATCTCAGCCTCGGACTTGTTGTTACCGTGCAGGGCAATGCGTGCACCGGGCATGCCTCCGCGCAAGGCCAAGACCAGTTCACCACCGGATGCGGTATCCAGACACAGGCCCTCCTCGCGCGCCCAGCGAACCACCGCAGCCGAAAGGAAGGACTTGCCGGCGTAGTAGACGCTCACCTCGGCCCCGTGCGCGGCAAAGGCCTGTTCGAAGGCCGCGCGGTAGGCACGGGCGCGGGCGCGGAAGGTCGTCTCGGAGAAGACATACTGCGGGGTGCCGTGTTCAGCAGCCAGATCGCTAACAGTCACGCCATCGATGGACAGTTCCCCCTCGGTATTGCGGGTAAAGGAATCAGTCCAGATGCTGCGGGGCAGATCGGCGGGGTTTTCGGGGTAGGTAAGCCACTCGGGGGCGTAGAGGGAGCGGGCTTCGCTCATGATGTTGATCCTTTGCGCCGTGCCCGGAACGAGGATGCAGCCGGGCCCGGTTGTGTCTGTGGTTGTTCTTGTCAGTTCTTGTCCGCGCTTGTTAGTTGCAGGACTGAAGTCGTAGCGTACGGTAGCCGCATACACGCATACTGCCGGCTTGCGGCTCCAGGCCGGGTGCGCCCAACCCCCGCCCGAGTGTACCGAGGCGGGGGTTGGATCATCTGAGC
>CAUQVM010000134.1:0-3626 GCA_963521575.1 uncultured Rothia sp. | reverse complement strand
TCCCAGCCCTTCCAAAACGGGTAGGCCGGGGCATGGACGGCATATACGAGTTCAGGGACCCACCTGCGGGTGGATCCCTGAACGTACACGTCTCACACGCTCATGAGGTGCCGAGAGGTCCCTCAGGTGGGTGCACTAGAGCTTTTCGATATCAATCGAGGAGATGACAACGTCCTTAACCGGGCGGTCCTGGAAACCGGTCTCAACGCTCTCAATGGCGTCAACAACCTTCTTAGATGCCTCATCGGTCACCTCGCCAAAGATGGTGTGGCGGCCGTTTAGCCAGGGGGTCTCAACGGTGGTAATGAAGAACTGGGAGCCATTGGTACCGGGACCTGCATTGGCCATAGCCAGTAGGTAGGGCTTGGAGAAGGAGAGGTCAGGGTGAATTTCATCCTTGAACTGGTAGCCGGGGCCACCAACGCCCATGCCCAGGGGGTCACCGCCCTGAATCATGAAGTCCTTAATAATACGGTGGAACACGACATCCTTGTACAGGGGGGTGCTCATAATTTCACCGGTGCGGGGGTGCTTCCACTGGCGGGAACCGTCAGCCAGGCCGATGAAGTTCTCAACAGTTAGGGGTGCATGGTTGCCGAAGAGCTCGACGACAATGTCACCGTAGTTGGTGTGGATAGTTGCCTTAGCAGTTGCATTAGTCATGGCTCTATTGTGGCATGTGCTGAGGCCCGCGCGCCATATATCGTGTTTTTTCGCCCCCGGCGCATTGTCTGGCGGGATTTTTGGTCTGGAATTGAATATCCTGAGAGTTAAACATTTCGTGTGTCGCTACAGATCTTCGGATGCCGCGGCACCTCAACCGATGGAGGTCACCCCATGTTCTGCTGCAAGAAGCGCAAGGCTCGTAAGTCCGCTGAGGCCCAGGCCATCGTCTCATCTCTGGCTGCCGCTGAGGCCGCCATGGAAGGCAAGACCGCCGAGCTCTTCGCCGAGAAGCTGACCGGCGATGAAAAGGCCCTAAAGAAGGCACGTAAGGCTACCGCAAAGACCGTTCGTGCCGCTGAGAAGGAACTGGCGCGCATTGAGCGTAACGGCGGCAAGCGCCCCCGCAAGGGCCTGGCATTCCTGGGCCTGGTTGTAGCTCTGGGTATCACTGGCGCTGCAGCGTACAATGCAGCTCGCCCGGTGGAGGACCCCTGGAAGAACGCTTAAGCGTTCCCTATCCATAAATAGAACCGCCCGCGGAGTACGGCTCCTGCGGGCGGTTCTATTTTTTGGGGAAGAGTCCATCGGAAAACCGAAGATGCGCCAGATATGCAGTCCCGGACATGCACACCCTTGGAATAACCCCGAGTGTACGAAGAACCCCGTGTCGAGAGACACGGGGTTCTTCGATCAAAAATAAACCGGCAACGACCTACTCTCCCACACCCGCAAAAGTGCAGTACCATCGGCGCGAAGAGTCTTAGCTTCTGGGTTCGGAATGGAGCCAGGCGTTTCCCTCTTGCTATAATCACCGGAAAGTGGAGGCGAGGGGACTCGAACCCCTAACCCTCTGCTTGCAAAGCAGATGCGCTACCAATTGCGCCACGCCCCCGCGGTGCTTTAACAGTCTATACCAGCTCTTCAGGCTGCACCAAATCCAAGGGCCCCTTTTTTAAGTTAGACCTATCACATCCTACGGCTCCCAGCGGGAAGGCAACCGGTACACCTACCCGGCAATGACCTCACCGGGTAGAATCCCCTCCCGCTTGCTCACAGCACCCAGCGGGCCACTCTGAGTGCTTAGATAGGAACGAATAGCTTTCCGCAGCTCTTCCTTAGCTTGCACATCGGGTGAAGCAGGAGCTTTAAAGCTGAGCTTTAATGCATCCCACTGACCGGAATTCGGGTAATCCTGCCGCGCATTCCACGTCAGCGAGAATGTTCCCAGACCCTCGAACTCCGGGACAGTAGCCGCGCGCTCCAGGGCATCGACGGCAATCAGCGCCCGAGCTGGCTCAGCCACACTCACCGCAACCTTCGCCTGCGCTCCCGAAGGAAGCCGCACCGACCCCTCCGGAGCCATCTGTACGTAGAGCTGCAGAGGCTTGAACTGCTCGTCGTTTGCGCCCAGCTCACTAATTTTTCGGGTATTGCTCAGCAACTCACCGTATTCGGTTGCCGTGACCACCGCACTCAGACGCAATTCCTTAGATAGCACGGTCACCTGCGAGTAACCAATCCGAGTACCTAGAGCCGCCTGCGCGGAAAGAAACGTGAGCCATTGCTCCTGCGTCAGCGTTGCCGTTTCGTTAACCCGCAGGGGACTTGCGGAGGAGTCCACCCGGTTTCCCGTCTCCTGAGGGTCATTCAGCGGGTCCACACCGCCATAGGTGAGACTCAGACGCTGCATGGAGCCGTGGAGGCCCAACCGGGCTAGGGCCGCCGCTACGGCCCCCAGATTGGCCCGCCCAGCCTCCGTCAGAGAAAGAGAGCCCACCAGGCGCAGATCCTTTTCTTCGCGTCCCTGGCCCACATAGATAACACCCAGCGACTCAATCTTCAGATAACGAGTATCTAGACTTTCGCGAATGAGGCGCTCACGGCGGGCCAGTAGCTTCTGCTGGGACACCGAAGCCCCCGCCTCCTCACCCAGAATACCGGCCGCGGCAAGATATGGGACAGCTGCAAGCAACCCTCCGGCCAGCATCACACCGCCGGTCAGTAGCAAAGAACGACGGGGCACCACCAACTCGCGTCCACGTTGCTTTGCGGCGGCACCAATGGGGGTGAAACGGCCTCGTGCGGCTTCGACCTTTTCACCCCCATGTACGGTCGAGGATTCACCGTATTCAGGATCGGCGGAGTTGGCGGAACGACTCGAATCGGGAGAGGCAGAAGACAAGGAAATCTCCAAAGGTTAAGGCGACCTAATGCGCCGGAGTTTGAGAGAGTAAAGCACCTCTAGAATACAGGCTCACACCTGCCCCAGGGTTCTCTCTGCCTCCTATTGGCGGCCCCGGGGAAAAAGATAAGCGGGTGCAGAAAAGCCTGCGGAGCGAGCAGTAAAGCTCACCCCGCAGGCTTTCAAGAACCTCTAGTCAAGACCAAACGTCTAGGCGTTATCCTCCGAAGCGGTAGCCTGCGGCGGCGTGACATTGGCCGACTCAGCCGCAAGCTCAGCAATGCGAATCTCGCCGGTTGTCGGGTCATCGTAGGCTACATAGTCGGTACCGCCAGCAGTAGACTCAACATCCTCATGTACGTGAGCCTCCGCGATCAGGAAGCCGTGAGCACCAAGAATCTTGGCGACGCGGTCAATATCCTGCGGAGTCGGAGTATGATCCACCACACGACGAATGTATTCATTAATGCGCTGGTCACTCACATAAGCCTCACCTCGAGCAGCGCGGGACTGCATGAGCTGGCGAACCACTTCCTGCAACTGTTCATCCGTCAGACGCATCTTCAGGATGGCCATCACTGCGGCACGGTCCTGCACCGGCACATCCTTGGGATACCCGACACTCAGCCAGTCGATTACTCGAGAGATCATGCTCTTCTCAGGCATCGAACCCCTCCTTCGATACAGCCATCATATTCAATTTGTAGTTCACGGGATTAGTGACCTCCACCGGTTACGCCGAAGATATTCCAGCCGAAAGTGTGGTCGATAAAGTCCT
>CAUQVM010000133.1:0-3663 GCA_963521575.1 uncultured Rothia sp. | reverse complement strand
CGGTCTGCGTATTGCCGGTGGCATGATTACCGTGGTCGGTTTCGCAATGGTCATCAACATGATGCGTTCGAGGGCCCTCATGCCTTTCTTCTTCCTGGGCTTCATCGCCGCCGCCGCAATCCCGGCGACCCAGTCGATTTCAATTGCCGGTACCGAGGGCGCCAAGGATCTGGTTGCCACCCTCTCCGGTCAGGCCCAGTTCAATCTGGTCGCTATCGGTATTGTGGGTGCTTGCCTGGGTCTGCTGTACACGCAGCTGAACCCGCTCTTCCATAAGAGCGAGGCACCCGCCGTAGCACCGGCAGCCGCAGCCAACGACCTCGATAACGAGCTCGAGTAAGGAGCATCATCATGACTGAGAACAAGAACGTCGAGCTCGTTGAAGTTCCCGAGCTGACCCAGCGCGATAAGGTCGAAACCTGCATCCGCTCCACCTTCATGCTCGGTTCGTTTAACTTCGAGCGTATGCAGTCCATTGGTTTCGCGGTTTCTATGATTCCGGCGATTAAGCGCTTCTACGCCAAAAAAGAAGATCAGGCGGAGGCACTGACCCGTCACCTGGAGTTCTTCAATACCCAGCCGTGGGTTGCTTCCTCGATTATGGGTGTGACCGCCGCGATGGAGCGCGAGAAGGCGGCCGGTAAGGATATTGACGAGGCCGCTATCACCAATGTGAAGGTGGGCCTGATGGGCCCGCTGGCTGGTGTGGGTGACCCGATTTACTGGGGTACCGCACGTATTGTGCTGGCAGCCCTGGGTGCGTCCCTGGCGGTGACCGGTAATATTCTGGGCCCGCTACTGTTCTTCTTCGGTCTGACCGCGATTCGCTGGGCGACCCGCTGGTACGGCTTCAAGTACGGTTACGAGAAGGGTACCCAGATTGTGACCGAGGCGGGCGGTAACACCCTGCAGAAGATCACTCAGGGTGCGTCCGTGATGGGCCTGTTTGTGATGGGCGCACTGGTGTACCGCTGGACGAGCGTGAACATTCCGCTACCGCTGACCAGCTACAAGAATCAGGCGGGCGAGATGGTGAATGTGACCGTCCAGTCCGTGCTGAACGACCTACTGCCGGGTCTTGCGTCGCTGGGTCTGTGCTTCCTGTGCATGTGGCTTCTGAAGAAGAAGATCAATGCTATCTGGTTGATTTTCGCTCTTTTTGGTGTGGGCATCCTCGGTTCCTACCTGGGTTTCCTGGCTCTCTAAAAGGGGCCCTCTCAGAATCTGATTGATGAGCCGCCTCACCTTCCTGTGAGAGTGTGAGAACTCTAGTGTCGGGGGTGCAATCGGTACACTTAAAAGGTGCCGGTTGCACCCCCATTTTTATGGGGCGTGGCCACAGCACCCCTCCCTATGAAGGAGTTTTTATGACCAAGCTGATGGCTTTCGATCTTGACGGCACGATTCTTTTCGACCGTGCTGTGGAACCTCGCACCGAGCAGGCGATTGCCCGCTGGCAGGAAGAGAGTAACCTGGCAGTCTCTTGCACCGGCAAGAGCATTTTCGCCACGCGACTAGCGCTGGAGCCGACCGCCGTCCGTTTTGATTACCACGTGCTGTACACCGGCGCGGTGGTAACCGACCGGGACTACCGGATTATTTATCGCCAGGCTCTTCCCCTAAGCGTTGTGCAGGCGTGCTATGAACATTTCAGCGCCGTGGACGGTGTGGCACTGTTCGCCACAACCCTGGATAACGATTACAGCCTGTCCGACCGCGTGGGTTCTTCGACAAATATTCTGCCGGCGTTCACTCCCATGGAAGCTGGCGACCTGCAGAACCACGAATACGTGGGCGTACCCCTCTGGATTCCGGATGCGCAGAGGCGCGAGGCGGCACACACCTGGATTTTGGAGCGTTTTGGCGACTCGGTGGATTGCCACAAGAACCAGGACTTCCTGGATATCGTGCCACCCGCCTGCACCAAGGGCAGCGGCCTAAAGCACTTGGTGGAGCACCTACAGTCCGAGCATCCGGATACCTCCTTGAGGTGCATACGATTGGTGACTCGTGGAACGACATCGATATGCACCGCTACGCTGACCGTTCGGCATCTTTCAGCTACTCCCCCGAAGAGGTCAAAGCCGTCACCACCAATTGCGTAGATAAGGCATACGAGTTCATCGAGGCATCTTTCTAAGCGCTTTTGAAGCTATGCCTTTGAGCACGATATTCCTAAGACAGCGGCTAGGTGAGCACTGAGCCCACCTAGCCGCTGTCTTGTATCTGCATTGTCCCTGCACTCCCCAACACGCACCACACACCGTTCCGTTTCACGTGAAACATCCGCTATAGCTTTCCCGTTGCCCCCCGTGAGGTTTTCTATGTGCCCACCTAAACCCTCAAAGAACCAGTACCAGAAGAGCCAGCACAACGATTCTGCGCAACCCTACGACCCCTCCAGCTTCACCGACACCTTCCGCGCCATGGCGCGCGAATCCCTGGTGAAGAACCAGAAACAGCGACCCGCCTCCCCCATCGTGTCGATCTCCCCCGTACTGATCGTATTGAGTGCCATTGCGGCAGCCCTGTACGGGCTCTGGCAGAGCTGGGCATGCCTCGTTCCACTCCTGCTGATTCTGGTGCTCATCTGGGTGCGCTACACCATGCAACGGCAGGCACTCAAGGATTTCACAGAGTTAGAGGCGGCTCGCACCGCGTGGAGGAAAACCCGCGACGCACAATACCTAGAACTCATGGCGGCACAATCTCGGCGTATCCTGACCGAGAATAAGGCACTAACGGCTCAGGCTCGCCAGACGGTGCAGGAATACGGTGAGTATGCGGCAAAGCGGCTTGAGGCGAATACCTAGACCTTCTTGATCTTTCAAATTTTGCGGGTGCATCTCACACCATCATCCGGCCTACTATGCCCTCTCTTACTCTACTCACACCGCCAATATGCCATTAGAGCGACGAGCCTCCTCAATACTCTCAAGGGGCTCGTCGCTCTAACGTCTGAAGTTTCGGGTCGTCTAGCGCGCAGTTTCGGAAGGCTCGGCTGATTGCTCCTCAGCACTCGGCGTCTCAGATTCAGGGGTAACCGCGGGTTTAGAATCAACACGCTGTACAACCGGGGTGCTCTCGGTAAATGTTGTGAGCGGGGGGCGAGACTCACGCGACTCCAGCGCATAAATCTGCTCACGGTTGGTAAGGACCACCAGGGTTATGGCGTTTAGAGCCACACCAACGGCGCATAGAATCCAGCCGATGAGCATGAAGCGTCCACCGGAAAGCACAGCGCCGAAGAGTAGCATAGCAATCGAGAACAGGTAAGCCGGAGAGAGCAAAAACTTCGTGTTCACCGCAACCTACCTAGTGTTCGTTCGAATGAGGCTTCGTTGCTCGGGAACCGGGGTGGGCTCGTGAGGGCAAAACACCTAGGCGGCCGGTAAGAGCCTGAATAATCGGCTGGGATGCGGTGGTTTCTTCTTCCTGGTTCTCTTTCTGAGCCTGAATCGGCGCCTCATGCTGCTCCCGTACCTTGGAGGGCATCTCCGAAGGGTCTTCGGTGTAAGCCTCGGAAGCGTATTCTTCCTGCTCTTCACGACGGTATTCGGTGCGCTCACGAATACGGTGCTCTACGGAGGACTCCAGGTCGTCCAGGTTGGCTACGAGCTCCGGGGTCGGCTCCCCCTTTGCCTTACCCACCAAGAGCAACAC
>CAUQVM010000132.1:0-3723 GCA_963521575.1 uncultured Rothia sp. | reverse complement strand
TAGCCAGCGACTGCGGGGAGATCATCTTACCGACCACACCACCGGTGGTGTTAGCGGCCAGCATAAGCTCGGGGGTAGCACCGTGAATACCTGCATGCTGCAGGTTCTCAGCAGCAGAAACCTGCAGCTTAGAGAACAGGGCGTTCGCGCTGGTGTCCGAACCGGTCACAGCGGTACCGATCCAGCCCAGGGCCGGAGCCAGGAAGGCGTAGACGGTGCCCAGGCCGGCCAGATAGGTACCCATAGCGATGGTCTGACCGGAGAAATTCATGACGTATGCCAGAGCCAGGACAGAGGCAATAGTCAGGATGGACCAGCGCATACGGTATACAACCGAACCGAACTCAGAGAAGATTGAGGCGAACTTAAAGCTGTAGCGGCCCTTCTCGTTGAAGAAGAAGTAGATGACGGCAACAATCAGGCCGGAGATCACCAGCAGGGTACCGGGGTTGGATACCCACGCGAAGTTGTAGACAGCGTCCTTGACGGGCTTGCCATCGGCAGTGACCAGACGGGAGCTCAGAGCCTGAATATCAATCTTAATGACAAAGCCCTTCATCCACGCCTTCAGACCGGCATGCAGGTTAGCAATAGCGAAGATAACAACCACAATCAGGTAGGGGATTAAAGCCATCCACACGCGAACGGCGGGCAATGCTTCCTTCTCCTCGCTCTGGGCCGGCAGACCGTAGCGCTCGCGAACACCCGCGACGCCGCGAGGCTTCCAGAACTGCAGGAAGAGCACAGCAACACCCATGGAGACAATGCAGGCAACCACGTCGGTCAGGTTGAATGCGGGGGTGGCAGCGGTAATCCACTGTGCGATAGCAAAGGAGACACCAATAACCAGTGCGGGTAGCCAGGCGTCCTTCAGACCCTTCATGCCGTCCAGGATGACCAGCAGGATGAGGGGAACGAGCATGGCCAGGAACGGTGCCTGGTGGCCGACGATAGTAGCGATAGTCAGGGCATCCTTGCCTCCGACATCACCGGCGGTAGTAATCGGCACGGCAACAGCGCCGAAAGCCACGGGGGCAGTGTTTGCGAGGAGCACAGTAATGGCGGCTTTAAGGGGCTTGACGCCCAGGGCTAGAATCATGGTCGCGGTAATTGCGACGGGGGCACCGAAACCTGCGAGGGCTTCGAGCAAGCCACCGAAGCAGAAGGCAATCAGGATGGCCTGGATACGTAGGTCGCCACCGCCGAGGCGGTCGAATACGCGGCGTAGATCCTCGAAGCGGCCGGAGAGCACGGTGATCTGGTAGAACCAGATGGCGCCAAGAATCACCCAGCAGATCACCAGGCCGTAGATGGCGCCGCGGACGGCGCTCAGGCCGCCGAGCTCAGCAGGCATGTGGAAACCAAGGACTGCTACGAGGATGGAGGCGGCCAGTGCCACGAGAGCTGACCAGTGGGCGCGTGCTTTAATGCCCAGGAGCATGACAAAGAAGGTGAGAAGTGGGACGGTTGCCACAAGCGCGCTGAGAGCGAGGCTGCCTCCCACTGCATTGGTTGCAGCGGTGTAGGTTTCCACTGGAACTCCTTTGGTTCAGGGTGTGTTGTGTATGTGGTCTGACCATCGGTATATCTTGTGGGGGACGAGCCTTTGTTCCCTATCTGGAGATGTGGTCAGACCATTAATCGCTGTTTAGAACGTTACACGACCGGACGGTAGTTCGACAAAGAAAACGGCGTCTTAAATTCGTTTGTAGCGGGGCGCTCGGGTCGATGGGAGCGTAAAATTCCTGAAATCTTAGGGGTTTGACACATAATTCCAGCTTCTGAAACTCAAGGTAGCGAGGTCGCCTGAGGTATGGATTGTAGGGGTGCCCTGCACTGTTTCTTGGGGTGGGTGTGGAGTCGGTGGGGGAGGTGAGAAATGATCGATTCTATCCCGATAAATGGATTCCAAGAGGGGAAATAATGCTTTTATATCCCTTTCGTTCAATAAAGATCCATGTTTGATGAATGTTCAATTTTTTATCCCTTGGTAGTAGGAGGGTGGGTGATTGAACTGAGTTTGGGTTATGTATACCGAAACGCAAGTAAATAGACCTTAGAGTCAGGGCGACCTAACCCCTTATTTAACAAGGAAAGTATGCGCTATTCCAACTAGAGAAAAGAAACGTAACAGTGTTAAATGGCTAGGAAGATACTAAGACATCACCACGGTTTCTGATCCCACCGCATCCCACCTCCATTTGAGGCGCGCACCGCCTACCGAGCTCTCCTCACGGGCCCATAGATAGTGCCCCGCCTACCCCAGCCGCAGGCGGTGAGACCGAGAAACTCTGAACACAGAGGAAAGGACGGAACAGTCATGCGCATTGCACTCTTCTCCACGTGCATTGTTGACGGCATGTACCCCCGCGTAGCACGCGCCACCGTCGAAATTCTTGAGCGCCTGGGCCACGAGGTTGTCTTCCCCCCGAACCAGACCTGCTGCTCTCAGATGCACGTCAACTCGGGCTATTTTGATGACGGCTACGAAATCGTGAAGAACCACATTGAGGCTTTTGACTCCTGGGACTGGGACGTTGCTGTAGCACCCTCGGGCTCCTGCGTTACCTCCCTGCGCCACCAGCAGGCTATGGTTGCTCGCAGCCGCGGTGACGAGGCTCTGGCCCTGAAGGCCGAGCAGATTGCCGCTCGCACCTTCGAACTCTCTCAGTTGCTAATCGACATCCTCGGTATTACCAATGCAGCCGAGCAGCTCGGTTCCTACTTTCCCGAGCACGTCACCTACCACAGCTCCTGCCACGGCATGCGTATGCTCGGTCTGGGCACCCGCCAGCAGGACCTGGTTCGCACCGTTGAGGGCATTAAGTACACGCAGATCGAGGGTATGGATCAGTGCTGTGGCTTTGGCGGTACCTTCTCTTTCAAGAACCCCGATGTGTCCGGCGCCATGGTCAATGACAAGGCTGACAATGTTGAGGCAACCGGCGCCTCCGTTTGCACCGGTGGCGACTGCTCCTGCCTGATGAACATTGGCGGTGCACTCTCCCGTCGTGGTTCCGATGTGAAGACCATCCACTTTGCTGAGATTCTCGCATCCACCAAGGAAAACCCCCTCAAGATTGACGCCGAGCGCCTCGAGCTCTCGATCGCCTAAGGAAAGATAAGACCTCATGACCGCTATTCAGCTTGGTATGCCCAAGGTCGTCCACTACGGCGAGGGCAACATTTTCGAAGAAATCCCCTTCCCCAAGTACGCGAAGGAAGAGCTCAAGAACGAGCAGCTACGCTCCAACCTGCGCTTCGTGACCCACGCGATTCGTAACAAGCGCGCCAAGGTCACCGCTGAGGTGCCCGACTGGCAGGACCTGCGTGACACCGGTGAGTCCGTGAAGAACTACGTTCTGGCGAACCTGCCCGAGCTGCTCGAGCAGTTCGAGCGTAACTTCACCGCCGCAGGCGGCCACGTGCACTGGGCACGCAACGCCACCGAGGCAAACCAGATCGCTCTGGACCTGATTCGCGAGCAGGGTGTGGACGAAATCATCAAGATTAAGTCCATGGCAACCGCAGAGACCGGCCTGAACGAATTCCTCGAGGAAAACGGCATCAACGCTATTGAGACCGACCTCGCGGAAGAAATCGTCCAGCTCGGCCACGACCGCCCCTCCCACATTCTGGTGCCCGCAATTCACCGCAACCGCCGCGAAATCCGCGACATCTTCCTGCGCGAAATTGAGGGTATCAACCCGGACATCACCGATG
>CAUQVM010000131.1:0-3754 GCA_963521575.1 uncultured Rothia sp. | reverse complement strand
TTGACCAGGTGGCGGCTGTGAATATTTTGCAGTACAGCCTGGATGCCCTCAAGGCAGGGCAGTCTGTAGCCGGGTACAAGGTGAGCAATCCGGCCCACGAAGATAACCGACCGCACGGGTCAGAAGGGACTGCGGTTGGTGCCGTCAATGAAACGGAGAACCTTCAGTGACCGAACAGAATAAGCAGCCCGAAGAAGTTGGGCTCGATGACCTTTTTACGCCGACGGAAGAGGACGCGAAGAAGGGTATTACCGGTATTACGATGGAGCAGGAAGTCGTCTCCGTGGCGACCCTGCGCGCGCGTAAGCGCCGCCGTCGTGTCATTATGCTCAGCGCAATGTCGCTGTTCATGGTGGCGGTCGTCATTATCTCTGGCGCCTTTATTGCTCGGTACGACCCCTTCAAGAACCGTGACTATTCCGGTAGCGGTAACGGTACCACTGTGAGCTTCACGATCCGGACCGGTCAGTCCAACGCGCAGGTGGCAGCAGAGCTGGAAGAGGCTGGCGTGATTGCTGATGCCGATAGGTTCTTGGAGGTGTATTCCAAGGAGAGCAAGGGTAAGTACCTGCAGCCCGGTACCTACGAGTTGCAGCAGCATATGAGTAGCTCCAGTGCTGTCAGCAGCATTGTTGAGGCCAATAGCAACGTGCTGTACCTGGCGATTCCGCAGGGTAAGCGCGTGAGCGAGACTGTTGATCTCATTGTGGAAGGTACCGCCGGCGTGTTCACCCGCAAGCAGGTGGAAGAAGCCATTAAGGATTACACCCAGTACGGTGTGCCGAGCAACTTCCCCTCAATTGAGGGCTGGCTACACCCGGGCGAGTACCGATTCCCGAAGGACGTCGACATTAAGAAGGTTATTCAGGCCATGGTTGATAAGACCAAGGATGCCCTGAAGGAAGCCGGTGTGAGCGGCGATCAGAAGACCTTCGAAGTGTTGACCATCGCCTCCATCGTGGAGCTTGAGGCTCAGCCCAAGGACTACGTGGCGGTTGCAGGCATCATTGAGAACCGTCTGAACAATCCCAATGGTGAGACTTCGGGTCTGATTCAGTCCGATGCGACCGTGACCTACGGTCTGAGCGTGCGCTCCTACCACCTAACCGAGGAGCAGAAGGCCGATAAGAACAATAAGTACAACACGTACGCGAATAAGGGTCTGCCGAAGGGTCCCATTGGTTCCCCGCAGCTGGCATCCATTAAGGCTGCCGCTGCACCCGAGAAGAACCCGTACTTCTACTGGGTGACTGTGGACCTGGATTCCGGTGAGACCAAGTTCTCCCGCACTTACGCTGAGCACCAGCGTTATGTGGAAGAGTACAACGAGTGGTGCACCAAGCATCCGAACCGTTGTAGCTAGTTATTAGGGCGGGCACCGATTCCAGTAGTGGGACGGTGCCCGCCCTTTGCGTACCATCTGCGTCCTCTTGCGGATCGTGTGAACCGTGTGGAATCGGACGCGGAACCCTGAAAATCGTGCAGGCTTGAGCGCACAGGCGGGGAAGAACAATCCGTCCGATGCGAGTATTGACCTTACCGTGCCGTATCAGTAGCTACCTTCAGCGCGAGAGCCTGAACCCGTCTAATGCCGGCTTACGTACCCGGTAAAATGGGGAAGGTACCCTGTCACCGGGGTATCCTCCCAGCATCGATAAAGAGAGTGAGACCATGCAGACCGAAACGTACCACGAGGCCCCATACCTGCGCAGAGCTTACGTGCTGGGACACCCAATTGATCATTCGCTCTCGCCAGCGCTACATCGAGCAGCGTATGCCTACCTGGGCGAGACGAACCTAGAATACAATCGCCGCGATACCCTACCCGAAGATCTGCCGGCCATTATGCATCGCGTGCGGAACCCGAAGGGCACCGAGGAGGACCCCTATATTGCGGGTCTGTCGGTCACCATGCCCCTGAAGGCCGAGGCTATTCACTACTGTGATGAGCTAAGCGAGACAGCCCGTGTGACCGGTGCCGTGAATACGGTGTACCCGCGCGGAGAGAAGATACTGGGCGATAACACGGATGTGATGGGCATTTTGAATGCCCTCATGCACGCTGGACTCAGGCCGAATCCCGCGCGCGATGAGCCCGCCGTACTCGGTGGGGGAGCGACCGCTATTTCTGCTCTGGTGGCACTGCGAGGGCTGGGGTATTCCCGCGTAAGTGTGTACGCCCGTTCTCTACGTAGGCTTGCGGGCGTGCTGACGGTGGCCGAACACCTGGATGTGCAGGTACGCGCGATGCTATTGACCGACTTCCCCGCCGAACAAGCGCTTCGCACCCATAACCCCGTTATTTCGACCCTGCCGGCCCACGCGGCGGATGAGTGGGCGGGGAATCTCACGGAGTTTGAGGGTGCTTCTGAGGGGCATCGCCCCGTGCTTCTGGATGTGGCCTATAATCCCTGGCCCTCGGCTCTAGCGGATGCCTGGGAGCGTTGCGGTGGAACGGTGGTTTCCGGACTGGAGATGCTCCTCTACCAGGCGGTCGAGCAGGTTCTGCTCTTCACCGGCCGCGGTGGTGGATCCGACGGTTGGCACGATTTGACCCTCACCGAGCTACGCGGCCTGATCAACGCAATGTGTGAGGCGGTGGGTCTTCCGTCTCGTGAACACCTGCCGGTATCATTCGCTGTGTAAGCTTGCATTTTATACACTTCTGTACATCTGAAGAAATATTATTCCTTCACCTGCGCGCCGGTGCGGGTGACACGAAAAGAGGTTATACCAATGGCTCTTCGTTGGCTCACTGCCGGAGAATCCCACGGCGAGGCGCTCGTCGGCATTATCGAGGGTGTACCCGCCGGTGTGGAACTCACCAGCGACATGGTTCGTGACGCCCTGGCGCGCCGCCGTCTCGGCTACGGTCGCGGTGCTCGCATGAAGTTCGAGGAGGACCGCGTGCGCATCCTTGGCGGTGTGCGTCACGG
Organism: uncultured Rothia sp.; assembly: GCA_963521575.1. Lineage (GTDB taxonomy): Bacteria > Actinomycetota > Actinomycetes > Actinomycetales > Micrococcaceae > Rothia. The sequence goes on along the minus strand of CAUQVM010000131.1, from coordinate 818 downwards.
TCTGACTCAGGGCGGCCCGGTGGCCATCGAGATCGCCAACACCGAGTGGCCCAAGTGGACCGATGTAATGAGCTCTGACCCGGTTGACCCCAAGCTCATTGAGCACCGCGCGCGTAACGCTGCGCTGACCCGTCCGCGCCCGGGCCATGCCGACTTTACCGGTATGCAGAAGTACAACTTCTCGGAGGCTCGCCCAGTGCTGGAGCGTGCTTCCGCCCGTGAGACCGCGACCCGCGTGGCGCTCGGTGTGGTGGCTGCCCAGATTCTGAAGGCACTGGGCGTTGAGCTGGTTTCGCATACCGTAGCCGTTGGTGGTGTGCACGCACCCGAGGGCGCCCCGGTGCCTTCACCACGCAATGTGGAGCAGCTGGATGCAGATCCGCTGCGTTGCTTCGATCAGCCGACCTCCGAGGCAATGGTGGCGCGTGTTGACGAGGCCCACAAGGACGGTGAGACTCTCGGCGGCGTGGTCGAGGTGCTGGCCTACGGTATGCCTCCCGGACTGGGTTCGTACGTGCACTGGGACCGCCGTCTGGATGCGCGCCTGGCCGGAGCGCTCATGGGTATTCAGGCCATTAAGGGCGTTGAGGTGGGCGATGGTTTTGCAACCGCAGACCGCCCCGGCACCCAGGCGCACGACGAGATTTCCATTGGTGAGCATGGCGTCACCCGCGATACCAACCGTGCCGGCGGTATTGAGGGTGGCATGAGCATCGGTGACCTGCTACGCGTGCGCGCGGCCATGAAGCCGATTGCAACCGTACCGAAGGCCCTGAAGACCATTGACACTTCCACCGGTGAAGAGGCTCGCGCCCACC
>CAUQVM010000130.1:0-3767 GCA_963521575.1 uncultured Rothia sp. | reverse complement strand
GTGTACATTACTACGCCGCCCTTGAACTGCTGAACCAGAACCTGAGCGGCGTCATCGGAAAGGGGGAAGGGCTGCTGAACCTTACTGGTAGCTTGTGCGCCATCCGCTCCGAAAGCTTCCTGGGCGGTGCGTTCCATCTTCTGCGCGGGGGTGGTTGGCTCGGGAGTCGGCTCAGCCGAAGGGGAATCTGTGGACGAGCTCGTGGAAATGGGCGCCGACCCAGCGGTTGCGGCGGTATTATTCAGGGCGTCAAATCCTCCGACAGAGTATAGGCCGAAGGAGCCCAGGGCGAGGGCGCCGCCGAGGGAAGCAGCCAGGAAAATCTTAGTCATAGGAGAGCGAGCAGTGGGCATGCAGATAGTATACGGGAGATTTAAGCTCCAATGAAAAGCTTTTGAGCATCGATCAAACAGAGATATCAAAAACATTGCACATAAATGTAAATTTTTCGGGGTGGATGTCCCTCTCCTTAAAACGGAGCCGCCCCCTCCCACCCCCGAGATAACGGGGGAGGAGGAGGCGGACACCTCGATACAGCTCAATTCAAAAACCGAACCGCATCAGCTTGAGCTATTCCTCAGCTAAATATCAGCAGCCTGAACCTTTAGCGCACGAGCCACGCCGTCGCGTGCTTCCGCAATCTGACGGTACAGAGCGGCAGCGTCCTCAGGCAGGGAGGCCAGGTACGCCTCGGTGCGCTCCAGCAGCTCGGCGGTCGGCTCGCTCGGGTACATACCACCAATGATCTGCATGGAAATCTCGTGCGAACGCGAACGCCAAATACCCTCAATCTGCTCGAAGTACGGCTCGTTGTACTGGGCAATCAGCTCCGGCTTGCCCGACTTGAAACCGGCAATGGCGTAACGCTGAATCATGTTCGACAGCTCGCCGGTCACCATGATCTTCTCCCAGTACTCTGCCTTAGCTGCTGCGGTCGGAATCGATGCGTACGCCTGAGCAGCGTACTGCTGACCGTTTGCAGTGTTGTCGTTCTCCAGCTCCGCAGCGATCTGCTCGGCGGAGAAACGGCCGCCGGTGGCCAGGCGGCACACCAGGTTCCAACGCAGATCGGCGTCAATGTCCAGGCCCTCAAGGGTCAGCTCGCCCTCGAAGAGGCGCTGCACGTTATCGTACTGCTCCTCGGTGCGGGTCTGGTTGATAAACGCCTGCAACAGCTGCAACTGAGCATCAGAGTCCGGTGCGGCGGCATTAGCCAGCTCCCAGAGACGGTCAGCGGCACGGTGGCGAGTCTCCTCGCGCGCCTCGGGGGCCACGTAGGAGTGCAGGGTTACGGACAGGTTGTTAATCTGGGTGCGCAGGGCGGTGGAGTTGGTCTCCTTGCCGATGTTGTTCAACACCAGGTCAACGTACTGGCGAGCCGGCATCTGAGCATCACGCACGGTATCCCAGAGCGAACCCCAAACCACGCCGCGAGCCACGGAGGAATCAATATCGCCCAGGTGCTTCACAGCCGTCTCAATCGAACGGGAATCCAAGCGAATCTTGGCGTAGGCCAAGTCCTCATCGTTCAGCAGTAGCAGGTCCGGACGCTTCTTGCCGATAGCCTCCTCGACCACGGTCAGCTCGCCGTCGATATCCAGCTCAATGCGGTCGGTACGGGTCAGCTTGCCATCTACCAGATTGTAGAAACCAATCACGGCACGGTGCGGGCGCAGAGTCTCGAAGCCCTCCGCATAGAACTGGCGAATACCCAGCGAAGAAATATTGCACGCCTCATCGTTCTCAACCTCAACGGCCAAGGTATTTACACCCGCAGTCTCGAGCCACTTGGCGCTCCAAGCGCGCACATCGCGGCCGGAGGTACGCTCCAACTCCACCAGCAGGTCATCCAGCACGGTGTTACCCCAGCTGTGCTTATCGAAGTACACCTTCAGGGCAGCCATGAAGTTCTCCTGACCCACCCAGGCAACCATCTGACGCAGCACCGAGGCACCCTTCGCGTAGGTGATGCCGTCGAAGTTCACCTGAACGTCGGCGAGGTCGCGAATCTCGGCCACAATCGGGTGGGTCGAGGACAGCTGATCCTGACGGTACGCCCAGGTCTTCTCTGAAGCGGAGAAGGTGGCCCACGCCTCCTTGGCGTAGCGGGTGTTCTCTGCGGCAGCCAGGGTAGACATGAACTCGGCAAAGGACTCGTTCAGCCACAGGTCGTTCCACCACTTCATGGTGACCAGGTCACCAAACCACATGTGTGCCAGCTCGTGCAGAACCGTGATCGCACGGCGCTCGCGCAGAGCCTCAGCCACCTTGGAACGGAAGACATAGGTCTCCAGATAGGTCACGCAACCCGCGTTCTCCATTGCCCCGGCATTGAACTCGGGCACGAACAGCTGATCGTACTTCTCAAACGGGTAAGGGGTCTTGAACTGTTCCTCGTAGAACTCGAAGCCCTGACGAGTCAGCTCAAACATATCCTCAGCATCCACGAAGGGCATGAGAGACTTACGGGCGTACACGCCCAGCGGGATTACGCGACCCTCAGAGTTGGTCAGCTCACTCGTCACCTTCTCGTAGGGGCCGGCCACAATTGCGGTAATGTACGAGGACATGCGCGGGGTCAGCTTGAAGTACCAGGTGTTGGCGCGGCCGCAACCGCAATCCTTCGGCTCAACCTTCACCTCGGGTTGGTTCGACACAACCACCCAGTGCGAGGGTACGCGCACCTCAAACTCAAAAGTAGCCTTCAGATCGGGCTGTTCGAAGACCGGGAACACACGGCGAGAGTCCGGCACCTCAAACTGGGAGTACAGGTACATCTCACCATCGGCCGGGTCAATGAAGCGGTGCAGACCCTCACCGGTATTGGTGTAGAACATCTCAGCTTCGATCTTCAGGGTGTTCTCCGCCGCCAGGTTCGGTAGCTGGATGCGCTCGCCATCCGCCAGGTCGGTGCTCAGCTCTTCGCCGTTGAGGTTAATGGACTTGACCGAGGAGGTGATGGCGTCAATGAAGGTGGAGGCACCTTCCTGAGCGTCGAAGCGAATCTCAACCTTCGAGGAGAAGACATCTTTGTCCTTCGGCAGGTCGAGTTCAATACGGTACGAGTGCACGCGCTTAATAATGGATGCGCGTTCGGTTGCCTCATTGCGGGTTAGGTTCAGGCCGGGCATACAGCTCCCTCTCCTTAGATGTGAATAGCGTGCCGTGTTGACACGCCCTGTCATGGTGCGCTGGTTCCCGAGGTGCGCGGCTCCTGCGACGCTGCATACGTAGCGCTGGAGGCGTTCAAGTTTGGGCGCGGTGAATCGGGACACCAAAAAGTGCCATATCCCACAGTCTACCGTATAGGTGGGGGTCTAGAAGGCTCCGCATTACCCGAACCCGCGCGAATTCGATACAGTTAAGACAGAAAAAACCCAAACGGGGAAGCGTATCCCACCTGATGGATGCGCGGCGCACTCTAGCAACGGCGCTCAGAACTGAGAACCGGCGCCTCCCACAAACGCACAAACGCACGTCACACCAAGACAAAATCACCAGGAGAGTACCTTGCGCGTACACATCGCAACCGACCACGCTGGCCTCGAACTGAGCCACTACCTGATCGAGTCCCTCACCGCTGCGGGCTACGAAATGATTGACCACGGCCCCGCCGACTACGACCCGCTGGACGACTACCCCTCGTTCTGCATTAACGCAGCCCTTGGTGTGAAGCGTGACCGCGAGGCTGGCCTGGACTCCCTGGGTATTGTGCTGGGCGGTAGCGGCAACGGCGAGCAGATGGCTGCGAACAAGGTTGATGGTAT
>CAUQVM010000129.1:0-3786 GCA_963521575.1 uncultured Rothia sp. | reverse complement strand
CTACTACGCTCTCGGGGGCTCCCTTCCCGGGTGTAATAGCCCCGCTGACGACACCTCTGACAATGACATTGGCCGCGACGCCGCCCGCGAGACTCTCAGTCCCCTCGAGCCGCCCCACTACGGGACCTCTCAAACCCGAAAAGCCAGCATTCCCGAAAGCTTCAGTGCAGCCCTCACCGGAGGAGATAACCCCTGCGTCCGCGCTGTGCCGCATAAATGCGTACAATGGCTCGACTGGATTCGCCGAACCCACCGCCGTATCCAATCTTCAGATCTCGCACGCTGGGAGCTCGGCAAAATTAACGGCATTGATCTCGCCGAAAGCTCATTCCTTCACGAACAGGCCATACAGCGCCTCATTGAAGAGCTCAGCGAAGACCTCAACGCAGGACTGACCGAAGAAACCCACGCAGAAACTTGCAAAAATACCCGGGGCAACACCTGGGAAAGTACCCCCGATATTGAAAGGAATTGGCACGTCGAACAGGAACTAGTCGCCCGTCTCAACGACAGCGACTACCTCAACGAACCTCACCGAAAGGCAATCCACGAACATTACCGCGCGACCCTCCGGGGAGAAGAGCACAGCCCCTCCCGCACTCGCCTCAACGCCCTCGAAATCGTGAGTAGCCTCCTCATCCCCGGCGCACACAACGCAGAATATGCCGCCCTGCGCACCCTCCAAGCCTGGATCACCTGGACCAAAGGCCATAGTACCTACGCCAGCCTACTGCGAGAGGAGGCCATTCGCGTAGCAGGTATCGAGGAAACGCCAAACCTCCTTGACCTGCACATCCTCCGCGGTATTTACCCCGCTTGGGTACACCAAGAAACCTCCACCCCCGACAGTGAAGGAACCTTCTGCACCCTCAAACCCCGCTCAATACCCCGCACTGCCTAAGGCCACTGGGAGCCTGCCCCGCCCCCCGCTCACCACCCGCAACCCAACACCGACAAGGCTGAGCGCACCCCGGGCGTCAAGTTGAAAGCGGACAAAAATATGCGATACTTATATATTGACCCCGTACAGTCAATACGCTATAGCGCGTCCTCACCACGGTATGTTCCTACAAAACATCCGGCACAAGGCAATCTCGGGATAGGCTACAGAGTGAAGTCCTTCTCCCCGGCATCGCCCCTCGACACCGGACCTACTACCGAGGACGCCAGCGCAGACTTGACAGGGTCTTAGGTGTTTTGCAGACAAAGCACCCCGGACACGAGCCAGAAAGGGTTCTAGTGGCACCTGCATCTTGCAAGAAGACCTCGACCGCCGACGCAACAGAAGAAAACGCAGTCGCAACCCCTGCCGAAACCGCAGAGGAAAAGCCCAAGCGCATCCGCAAAACCACCACCAAGACCGCTCCCAAGTGCAAGAGTCGTAAGAAGAAAGACGAGGATGAATTTGACCTCGTTCTCGACGACGATCTCGAAACCCCTGACGCTGAAGACGAACCCGAAGAAGAAGACGAAGCCACCGTCGCCAAAAAAGAAGAGAAAAAGGCTGCAGAAGAAGTAGCAGCCAAGGGTTCCGGCTTTGTCCTTACCGCAAACGATGACGATGATGCACCCGCACAGCGAGTCGTCACGCCCGGCGCCACCGCCGACCCCGTCAAGGACTACCTCAAGCAGATCGGTAAGGTCTCCCTGCTCAACGCACAGCAGGAAGTCGACCTCGCCATGCGCATCGAAGCTGGCCTCTACGCCGAGCACAAGCTCGCTGAAAACCCCGATATGGACAAAGAACTCAAGAAGGCCATGCGCTGGGTTGTCCACGACGGTAAGCGAGCTAAGAACCACCTGCTCGAAGCCAACCTGCGACTCGTCGTCTCCCTCGCCAAGCGCTACACCGGCCGCGGTATGCTCTTCCTCGACCTCATTCAGGAAGGCAACCTCGGTCTGATCCGCGCCGTCGAAAAGTTCGACTATTCCAAGGGTTTCAAATTCTCCACCTACGCGACCTGGTGGATTCGCCAGGCCATTACCCGAGCCATGGCAGACCAGGCTCGCACCATCCGCATCCCCGTGCACATGGTTGAAGTCATTAACAAGCTCGCCCGTGTACAGCGCCAGATGCTACAGGACCTCGGTCGCGAACCCACCCCCGAAGAACTCGGCAAGGAACTCGATATGACCCCCGAAAAGGTCATCGAAGTCCAGAAGTACGGCCGCGAACCCATCTCCCTGCACACCCCCCTCGGTGAAGACGGCGACTCCGAATTTGGCGACCTCATCGAAGACTCCGAAGCCGTCGTCCCCGCCGACGCCGTATCCTTCACCCTGCTGCAGGAACAGCTCCACTCCGTGCTCGACACCCTCTCCGAGCGTGAAGCCGGTGTGGTCGCCATGCGATTCGGTATGACTGACGGACAGCCCAAGACCCTTGACGAAATCGGTAAGGTCTACGGAGTGACGCGCGAGCGTATCCGTCAGATCGAGTCGAAGACCATGTCGAAGTTGCGTCACCCGTCGCGTTCGCAGGTTCTGCGCGATTACCTGGATTAGGACTCCGGTTACCAATAGCGGCGCGCCGGTTCCCGCCCGCGAGTGAGCTAAGGCATCTTGAGGACGGAGCCCCTGCTTCGAGTGACCGGTCGCGCCACCCGGTTTACCTAGATACCTAGTTGCTTTAGGTAACGGTTCGCTACCGCCTCCACCTGGTCCAAGCCGCGCACCCGACCCAGCACACGCGACCACTCATCCGCACTCTTGCCAGCGCCCACCGGCAAACCTAAAGCACCCCACAACGCGCCAACCATCGCACCCACCGAATCCGAATCTGAATCCACCGAAACCGCACCGCGCAGACCCGCAAATAGAGCATCCCGAACCGCAACATCATCGCTATCAGTCGGTAGGTTCTTTAACGTATCAACCGCATGCCACAACGACACACCCAGTAGCTCCGGGGCCGTCCACCCCGTCCCAAAATGCTCCGCTACCGCCTGCGGAGAAGGGCATACACCTTCCTCCAAGAGATCCACGGCACGCTTTAGGGCCGAAGCCGTCCGCGAGGCATCACCCGGAATCGAATCATCCGCGCCCACCGTACTGCACCAGCCAAGCACACGGCGGACCGATTCTAATAGAGCATTAGCTGATGGAGTCGCGCTCGCCAAAGCATCACGCACGAGCAGGGCATACCCCGCCGCCGAAGCCAGGGCCTCCGGATGCCCGTGCGTCAAAGCTGCACCGCGCACCGCCAACATTACCACCGTACGTTCTTCTTCCACCGGCAATACCCCCAAAGCCGCCGAACGCACCAGAGCACCGCTACCCAATGCATCCGGGGTCACCGATTTCGATATCAACTGCATCTCACCGGAACGCAAGGCCCGCAGGGTTGCGGCCCCCGGACCTCGACGAGCCGTCAACTCTGCCGACCCGTCAATAACACGCTCCAAAGCAAACGGTGCGTTCTCCGGTAAAGCCTCACCAATACCGCGTAACCAGCGCAGATAAGCCAACCACAGGCATGCCAATTCATCCGCCGCCGCGCCCTCATTATTCCACTCCAAAACCTCCGTTAACCCATCCAAGGTGTAACAGGTTAACTGCGTATCATCGCTTATCAGCAACTCACCGTAGGCCGCGTCCCAGGGCGCCGGGACGCAAGCCGTAATCTGCTCTGCCGATAGCAACTCCAGCGGGTAACCCAGGGCATCACCCAAAGCCGAAGCTTCCAGAAGTGAACGAACCCGGCGGGCGTACTCGGAGGACACCTGCGGAGTAGAGGTGAAATCATGAGAAGAAGTCATACAGTGATTATCCCACGCGAGTTTTGCC
>CAUQVM010000128.1:0-3955 GCA_963521575.1 uncultured Rothia sp. | reverse complement strand
AACTGATTCACCGCTTCAACCGCGAACGTGGGGTATCAGTGGTCTTCGTAACTCACGAGATTAACCCCATCATTGAGCACGTAGACCGCGTACTGTACCTGGCGAACGGCCGGTTCACGGTCGGATCAGTTGAGGAAGTTATGACGAGCGAAACCCTCACCTCCCTGTACGGGACCCCGGTGAGCGTGCTTAAGTCCAACGGCCGCTACGTGGTGGTGGGGGAGACCCACGCCAGTGACCACTGCCATCTTGAGAGCGGGGACCAGAAGATTCACGGTGCCCACCGCGCCGTCGAGATTCAGAACTCCGAGGCCCAACCTATCCTACACCTACCGGGAGGAACCACGCGATGATCCTGAACGCACAGATTCCAGCGTTGGCGCCCCTGGCCGCCGCGCAGAACGACCTGCTTTCGCGCATTTTTGTGTTTGACCGCTACGGCGAGCTGCTGCAGATGCTACAGAACTCAATCTTTGCCGGCGCGGTGCTCGGCCTGATTGGTGGATTCGTGGGTATCTTCGTGATGATGCGCGACCACGCCTTCGCGGTGCACGGCATTTCGGAGATGTCATTCGCCGGCGCGGCTCTGGCCCTGCTATTGGGCTACGATGTGGTGACTGGCTCCATGGTCGGCTCAATTGCCTCGGCTCTGCTAATCGCGATGATCGGGTCGAAGGCCAGCGAATCGAACTCAGTGATTGGCGCGCTCATGCCCTTTGGTCTGGGTCTGGGCATCCTCTTCCTCTCCCTCTACCAGGGGCGCAGCGCGAATAAGTTCGGTCTGCTAACCGGCCAGATTGTTTCGGTGGATGCCGACCAGCTCAACACCATGGTGGTCGGTGCGATTGTGATTATCGCCCTGCTAGTGCTGGTATGGCGACCCCTGAGTTTTGCATCCTTAGACCCGGAGGTGGCACGTGCCAAGGGCGTGCCAATGCGCTTCCTCTCTCTGGTTTTCATGGTGGTGCTTGGCATCGCGGTGGCGCTGTCGGTTCAGGTGGTTGGATCGCTACTGGTGCTGGCTCTACTGATTACCCCGGCTGCCGCAGCGATGCAGGTGACCGCATCTCCGCTACGAACCCTGGTACTTTCGGTCCTGTTCGCGGAAGCCTCGATTGTGGGTGGCATTATGCTGGCCTTGGCTGGCTCTCTGCCGATTAGCCCCTACGTGACGAGCATTTCCTTCCTGATTTACCTGGTGTGCCGCGTGGTTGGCGGTATTAAGCGCCGCTATAGCGCATCGGGTCGTCACCTACCCGCTACATAACAAGGAGTACAGGGCGGGCATAGCCGGTCGTAGCGGATATGGTTCTAAGATGTTCCCGAATCGGGCGTAAGAAAAGCCCCAACTCGTAATGTTGAGTTGGGGCTTTTCTGTATTCGCTGGGGGAATTACGGTTCAAAACCCTATGTGTCGTTATGCTGTTTGTTGTCAGCTCGGGCAACCGGGGTTTATAGACCGAGCGGTCGAGCTGTAACGCTCTCTTCTCAAAAATCAAAAGGTAATTTCTGACGTTATCGTGCAGAGCCGTTCTGCGTCTCTTCCTCGCGGCGGGCAATGGTGCACTCGGGGCAGTAACCGGTCACCTCAACCACATGCTCCAGTTCAGAGAAACCATGCTGCTTACCCATGCTGAGGGCCCATTCTTCGAAAGCGGGGGCTTCGAGTTCAATGGCGGTGCCGCAATCACGGCAGAGCAGGTGGTGGTGGTGCTCTTTGGCCTTGCAGTGGCGGTACAGAGTCTCACCCTCAATGCCTTTGACCGAGTCCAGTTCGCCGGTATTGGCCAGCGACTGCAGAACGCGGTAAGTGGTTGCGAGAGAGACCTGTTCCTTACAGTTTGCGAGGGTGAGGTGCAGGTCCTGTGCCGAAATGAAATCGCCGAGCTCCTCCATAGTCGCCTTAATAATGCGGCGCTGACGGGTATTGCGGGCTTCCGCGGGCTTGGTAATTCTCCGGACGGGAATATGTGTGTCCATTACTGAACCTTTTGAACCTTTCGGGGCGGGATCCCGCCCCCGATTGTGTGGTTGATCTTTTTCTAAGAACTCTACACCAGCACTACCTGGAAGATCATTAATTTGCAGTTTATCTCAAAAAGTGAAGCTTTTCGGAGTGGTTTAGGGCAAGGGGTAGACTTAAACCTATGAAGTTGACTAAGTACACCCATTCCAGTGTCCGCATGGAGAACGAAGGCCATGTGCTGGTTCTCGACCCCGGCAACTTCGCCTCCGAAGGGGAGCACGCCGAGGCCCTGCAGGGCGCAGAATATCTGTTCATTACCCACGCTCACCCCGACCACTTCGATGCCCCCTCAGTCCTGCCGCTGATTGCCCAGCGTATCGCAGAGGGTAACCCCCTGAAGATTTGGACCGTCGCAGATGTAGCCCAGGTGATTCTGGAAGCTTCCCCCGAGGCCGTCGTGACCGTTGTGAATGCGGATACCGAATTCGCCGTTCCTGGCTTTGATGTGAAGACCTTCGGCGGCCAGCACGCGCTGATTCACCCGCTCATCCCGGTGATCCACAATGTCGGTTTCCTCTTCAATAACGCGGTCTACCACCCGGGTGACTCTCTCGTGGTGCCGCACCAGGTGAAGGCGCAGACCGTGCTGGTACCCCTGCACGCTCCCTGGTCGAAGGTGCAGGAAGTGATTGACTTTGTGATTGGCACCTGTGCACAGCGCGCCGTACCGATTCATAACGGCATGATTAACGCCAACGGCACCGGTATTATCGAGATGCTAGTGGGTAACTTTGGCGGCAAGTACGGCACCGAGCTGAAGCACCTGAACGTTGGCGAAAGTATCGAGGTTGACTGCTAACCACCGAATACTAAACGCTGGCTAGCCCGTCGCCAAGGTTTCGTCCCGAGCCGGTCTGCCAAGCTGGTATTCAGATGAGGCACTCGGCGTCGTAGTCAACGCTCAGCGCCGAGGCTATTATTCGGCATCGGTGCATCCGGACCCGTTCAGAGGTCTTCAGAAGCAATCAAAGGAGATATGATGAGCACGATTTTTACCAAGATTATTGAGGGCGAGATCCCCGGCCGCTTTGTCTGGAAGGACGATCGGTGCGTGGCCTTCATGGATATTATGCCCGCCTCGGAGGGACACCTGCTGGTGGTTCCCCGCGCCGAGATTGACCGCTGGCCCGACCTTCCCGAGGAGCTGGCGGCGCACCTGTTCGCTGTGGCGCACAAGATTTCCGGCGCGCTGGATCAGGCGTTCGATAAGGACCGCGTGGCCCTCATGATTGCGGGCTTCGACGTGCCCCATACCCATATCCATCTGTTCCCCGCGGATAGCATGGCTGAGTATGATCCCGCTAACACCAAGAAGGACGCTACCGCCGAAGAGCTGGATGCGGCCGCTGAGAAGGTACGTGTTGCTCTGCGAGAGCGTGGCCACGGCGAGTTCGTGCCCGAGGCATAAGCGCTTTCCGCAGCATAGTATGTAGCTACTTAACACGAAGGAGCCGTCCTCTACAGTTCAACCTGTAGGGGCGGCTCCTTCGTTGTGATACCCAAACGGGCGAGAGGCTTAGTGCTTTTCAGCCTTGGAGATCTGATCGGCCAGGTCCTCAGGGGAGAGGTTGGCGGAGGAGAACTCGGGGGTCAGCGGCAGGTGCAACTGCAGACCGGTACCGGGGCAAATCTCGACCTTTGCCGAGCGTAGCTTGAAGTCGACCACGTGACCGCCCTGAACGCGCTCATCGTCGATAAAGTGGGCGTGGCAACCGGGAACGGAAATACCCTGCTCGTAGATGGGGGTGCGGAAGCCAACGATCGTGCCGGTTACGTTATCGAATTGGACAATGTCCTCGTTCTCGGTGGCGGCAACCATCTTCGGGTAAGGCTTCTCCTGCTTAATAACGGTGCGGGTACGGACCCACTCGAAGTCGCCGTAAATCTTGATGGCGTACATGTAGTTCTTGGAGACGGTGAAGTCATCCA
>CAUQVM010000127.1:0-3984 GCA_963521575.1 uncultured Rothia sp. | reverse complement strand
GCGTTCCGGACGTTCCCGGTTCGGCCGCTAAGGTGTTCGGCCTGATTAACGAGGCAAAGGTCAATCTGGACATGATTGTCCAGAACGTTCCCACCGACCGCCCCGGCGTGACCGATATTTCTTTCACTCTGGATCAGGCGCAGGGCGCTACCGCGTTGAAGGCTCTGAAGGAAGCGAAAGAGGAGCTGGGTTTCCAGGAGGTTATTTACAACGAGTCGGTCGGTAAGCTGTCCCTGGTAGGCGCTGGTATGAAGACCAACCCGGGCGTTTCGTTCACCTTCTTTGAAGCTCTGTCGAACGCCGGTGTAAATATTGACATGATTTCGACCTCGGAAATCCGTATTTCGGTGATTACCGAGCTGAGCAAGCTGGATGAGGCTGTGCGCGCGGTGCACACTGCGTTCGGTCTGGATACCGAGGGCGAGGCGACCGTGTACGGTGGTACCGGCCGTTAGGCTATAGCTTATCCGTGAGTTGCACGCTTCGGGAGGGGCGGTGCTGGTTTATTCCAGTACCGCCCCTCCCCGTTTTTCTGTCTGCAACTGAAATAACTGAAATGCTTTACAGCTATTTCAGTTAGGGGTAAGGTTGTATCAACCGTGGATGGAGCCTCGCACCGAGATGATATGCACCCCATCGATGTGGTGCCTTCGGACGCTTATTCACCCAACCCCAAGGAGAAGATGATGACCACCACCCTAGCCAGGAAGATACCCTCAACCAGGCTCGTGCAGAGGCGCGGGAGATTCTCAAGAACTCTGAAGAAACTACTATTGAGCTGACTGTTTCAGGACGGGAAAGCCAGCAACTTGGTGATGCCCTCAACCAGGTCATTCAGCACGTTCTCCACGCCCTAGCGCAGGGGCAGAGTATTGACGTTCAGGTTGTTCCCCATGATTTGACGACGACCGTTGCGGCTCAGCGTATCGGTATTTCCCGCCCCACGCTTATGAAGGCTATTCGTTCTGGTGACCTTCCGGCGCACAAGGTGGGTAGCCACTTCCGTATTCGCACTGAGGATGCTGACGCTTTCTGCAAGGAGCTGCTCAAGAAGACTGTTTTGCAGAAGGAGCAAGCCCTCAAAGAGCTCTGGGAGCTCGAGGAAGAACACGGCCTTGTTGACACCCTCGGAGGGCCCGCATGGTAGCCTCCAAATACCCTGTTCTGCTGGATACACATATCCTGATGTCCAAGACTCTTCGGGATTGGATTTTATTGTTGACAGTGAAGAGTGAATACGAGTTTTTTACGCCTCACGTCTCCAGCGGAATCTTGGATGAGTTTGGCTACCACGTTCGTCGAGCCAATCCAGCGATAAGCAACGCCGTCCTTGAAAACTGGAAGCAACAAATCATTAAGTCCTGCATCTAATGCATCTCCGGGTTTCCTGTTGAAATTCCTGCTTCCTTCCCCGACACGGACGATCTTCACGTGCATGCCGCGGCCCAACATGGCGGCATGCACGCGCTGGTCATCGATGACCGTAAACTGCTCGGTTTATGCTTCCACAGAAGAAGCTCAGAATGTCCAAAATTACGAGACGCTCAGCGCTGATGATTTTCTGATGCAGATTACCGAATACGCCCACCCTTCTCTCTTCGCACAGGTTTATCTCGTCCAGGAATCTTATGCTCACTCTAAGGGGTTCACGGAGATTGATATTCCTCGCGCACTTGAACGAGCAGGGGCGGGTCAATTTGCCCGTTATCTCCGGACTGTGGTGATCAATAGCCCACAGTTTGTCGATTTTGAACGTGAGTTTTACGCACCATCTTCCGGTGGATAGATTCCACGCCATACCTTATCGCGGCATCGTTTAGGCTAGAAGTATGAGTAGTGTTGTGTTTTCCCAGGTGATTGATGGCTCCGAGTGGCGTGCCGCGGCGGCAGCGCATGAGGCGCGTGCAGGCCGCTACGCCGACCCCTTTGCGCAGCGTCGCGCCCACCACGAAGTGCACCCCGTGGAGGACTTCCTCTTCACCTACTACACGCTCAAGCCCGGCCAGTTCAAGCGCTGGCACCCCGGTGCCGATATCATTCTGCTGGATGCGCCCGAGCGTGCTTCCTGGCGTTTCTACCGACCCGCAACCGAGCAGGAGCTCCTCGAGGCGGGTTGCACTCCCGAGCAGGCGCGCGCCCAGGCCGAGAAGAATCTCGCCGTCACGGTGGATGTCACCGACTTCGTGGAGCGCCGTGCCACCGCCCTCGCCTTCACCCACGAAATCCTGCGCAACACGGCCGCCAAGAAAGGCCAATTCGGATGTTTCGGCATGCACGAGTGGGCCATGGTGTATAAGTCTGAGGAGAACAATATCCGCCACGACTACCTGGAGCTACGCCTGGGCGCGGAGGGTACCGATCGGGTGGTGGAGAGCCACCGCATCCGTTGCTCGCATTTTGATGCGTTCCGCTTCTTCATGCCGCAGGCCGCTCCTATGAATGAGTTGCAACCCACCCGCGAAACCCAGCGCTATCTGGAACAGCCGGCCTGCCTGCACGCAAATATGGATGTATACAAGTGGGCGTATAAGCTACTGCCTCTGATGGATTCGGGGTTGGTCATGGATTGCTTCAAGCTGGCTTGGGATGCACGTGAATTGGATATGCGTGCGGCCCCCTACGAGATTCGCGAATGGGGGTACGAGCCGATTCCGGTGGAAACCGCCGAGGGCAAGGCGGAGTACGTGCAAATTCAGCGTGGCTTGTCGGAGCGTTCAATCGCCCTGCGTGAACGCCTACTACGGGTGTGTGAACGGTATCTGCCGCCGCTTGAGACCTCTTCATATGTCCACTAGCTATTTCTCTACCACCGTTAAGGTCCCCGGTACGGTAAGATGAGATACGGCTCATATAGAACCCACGCACCCAAGGAGTGCCCACACATGGCCCGTATTGTTGTTGATGTTATGCTCAAGCCCGAAATTCTTGACCCGCAGGGTAAGGCTATTTCTCACGAGCTGCCCCGTATCGGCGTTGAATCCTTCGTGGACGTCCGCCAGGGCAAGCGCTTCGAGCTGACCGTCGAGGGTGAGGCTACTGAGGAGCACCTCGCAGCGGCTCGTAAGGCTGCTGAGGAGCTGCTGTCCAACCCCGTGATCGAGGACGTCGTGAACGTCTCGGTTCTGGAGGACTAAGACACATGGCAGAATCTCTCGCACCGACTGAAGTCCCCCTCGTTGGCGATTTCTCCCTCCCCGCCCCGAACCCCGCCTTCGCCGATGCACGCGTTGGTGTGATGACTTTCCCCGGCACCCTGGACGATCGTGACGCCGCCCGCGCAATCCGCCTGGCTGGCGGTACCGTCATCGAGCTGTGGCACGACGACTCCGATCTGAAGAACGTTGACGCCGTGATTATCCCCGGCGGTTTCTCCTACGGTGACTACCTGCGTGCCGGTGCTATTGCCGCAAAGGCCCCTGTGATGCGTTCGGTGATTGATGCCGCTAAGGCATCGGGTACCTCCGGTTCCGCTCCCCTACCCGTACTGGGTATTTGCAATGGTTTCCAGATTCTGACCGAGTCTCACCTGCTACCCGGTTCGATGATTAAGAACGATCACCGCAAGTTTATTTGCCGTGACCAGACTCTGCGTATTGAGAATAACGCTACCTCCTGGACCAGCGACTACGTTGCTGGCCAGGAGATTGTTGTTCCGTTGAAGAACCAGGACGGTCAGTACGTTGCTGACGCGAAGACCCTGGAGGCCCTGGAAGCTGAGGGCCGCGTAGTGTTCCGCTACGTTGGCTTCAACCCGAACGGCTCCCGTAACGATATTGCCGGTATTAGTAACGAGCATGGCAACGTGGTCGGCCTCATGCCGCACCCGGAGCACGCCGTAGAGCCGGGCTTTGGTCCCTCTTCCTCCGGTTTTGGTTCGGTGTCTCTGCGCGGTGGCGCCGATGGTCTCGGCGTGTTCACCTCGGTTCTTTCCAACCTGATTAACGCCCGCTAACGCACGACAAGGATTCTAAGAAGTTATGAGCG
>CAUQVM010000126.1:0-4024 GCA_963521575.1 uncultured Rothia sp. | reverse complement strand
GTTCAGGGTCGTGTTCCTCAGGAAGACATTGAGGAAGCCCTCAAGGAGGTCATCGACCCGGAGCTGGGCGTTAACATTGTTGACCTCGGCCTGCTCTACGGCTTGCGTTGGGATGAGGACGGCACTCTGATTCTGGATTTGACCCTCACCACCGCAGCCTGCCCGCTGCAGGAGGTTATCGAGGAGCAGGTGCAGGCTAACCTGGATAACGTGGTGGATTCCTGGCGCGTGAACTGGGTTTGGATGCCGCCGTGGGGTCCGGAACGTATTACTGAGGACGGCCGCGATATGATGCGCGCGCTGGGCTTCAATATCTAAGCTCCGCACACTCTGCCCACCTAGCAGGCAAATACAGAAATACCCGCCGGATGCGGAAGGTAGTACCTTCGGTATCCGGCGGGTTCTTTATATCCATTGTGAGACCAATAAATTTATGTGATCCCGGTAAGAAATAAAACTAAGACTTATAATCTTGACTTTGCGGGGGGTCTGTATATTTTCCCCTGGTATTATTCACGCGCACTACTGGCTTCCAGAAGCAAGCAATGACAGCTTGGGGAGGCCGAAAGGAAAACATGACACAGAAGATTATTGCGGCTGACGGTTCTGTTTACGTTAAGAAGAAGCCGTTTTACCTTCGCTGGTGGTTTATCACTCTCGTTATTTTGGTTTTGCTCGGCGGTTGTAGTGCAATGATGGACGGTGGTTCCAGCAAGACTGTTAAGGCAATCGAATCCTCCTCTTCGTCAGCTGTTGCTTCTTCCGATGCCGTTACTTCCTCGGACGCTACCACTGCTTCAGATTCTTCTGTAGCTACAGCAGACACTGCGAAGCAGAATGACAGCGTTCCCAGTGAATATAAGTCGGCCTTGAAGAAGGCAGAGTCTTACTCGCGCACGATGAACATGTCGAAGCAGGGCATTTACAATCAGCTGACCAGCACTTTTGAGAAGTTCAGCACTGAGGCAGCCCAGTATGCGGTGGACAATGTGAAGGCTGACTGGAACGCCAACGCGCTGGAGAAGGCGAAGAGCTACCAGAAGACGATGAATATGTCTCCCGAGGCAATTCGTTCTCAGCTAACGTCCACTTTTGAAGGCTTTACCGAAGAAGAAGCCGACTACGCGGTCTCTCACCTCGGATAATTGAGGCATAATGTACAAGCCGCCGGTATGGGATATAGCCATACCGGCGGCTTGTTAACTATAGGTGTGGGGTAGCACCTCTAATCGTGTAGCTCTAGCAGCCTCAGCGAGTGCTCGTACTTAATATGCAGGCACGTGCGAGTCGGCTCATCCAGCAAGGCCAGGCGTTGCGGATCCAGATTGTCCGCAATATCCGCAAGCTTCACAAGGCGGGCCAGATCGTTTACGCGAACCCGTGCCAGGTACGATTCACGCGATTCGCCCGGACGGCGGGTTAGCGCCTCCACCGCATCCACGATGCGCGTCGAGAAATAACGCGCCAGATACGGTAGGGAAACGCCCGTATCCTCTACCGTGTCATGTAGCAGAGCCACAATCTGCGCCTCAACCTTTAATTCCTGCAGGGGAAGATCCGGTGAGGTGGCCGCTGCATAATCAGATACAAGCTTGCGAGTACCCAATGCAACCCGGCGTGCATGAGAAATATAGGGCCAGCCATTACGATCCGTCTGCCCCTCATGTGCCTTATCAGCAATGCTATCGGCTAGGCGAACCATTTCTTTAAAGTAGTTATTCGACATGAGAACCTCCATTGGTTTGACTCTGACGAGGTGACGGTACCCGGTTGGGAACCTGCGGCCTCAAAGCCGGTACATATACTTTACGTGATGCCCATCTGGAAGACAGTGTTCCCCGCCATAACACACCGAAGTTGCGCCAAATATGACGCGGAGAGATGACGGAACGAGACTTTTGGGCGGTGTTTAGGGCAGTACGGTACTAGCCGTACTCCGGTAATGCTCTTTCGTAGCAACAAGTAAAAAGCACACGCTGACCGCCCGGTGGAAGGAACACGATACCGCCCTCTATCTCACGACGTGGCTAAAAAATTTGCCAATTTTTGAGTGAAAAGGTGGTTTCGACCCGCCTAATAGATGAGGCGTTTAATTCTGTTTAGAACCCACCGATAGAGACTCATCAAATGAAAAAATCGCTCGCTCGCGGCTTGGATCTAATGGCTCTAAAAAACCGTATTTTTTCCGCGAAAACACGCGGTAGACTGGGGTTAACCAAACATCGGAGAACACCATGGCAGGGCTCTACGAGCGCTTCGTCGCCCTGTACCCCTACCCCCATGAGCGAATTCGCCACGGCGCCCCACGAGCTGAACTTAACCGGCGATACCTCGAACACCTCTACGAGGGCAAAAATCGGGGAATAACCCCCGTCGTGGTTGCCCTCGACTCCGCCTTGCTCGGAACCATTGAGAACAATATATCCCTGCGCGACTCAACACCCACCCAGCAGATTGATGCCCAGACCATCGAACGATACGCCCATCGCCTCATCGCTCACTACCAGTACGAGGTTGAAGCCATAGGTGTTGAAAAGACGGCTCAGAGTGCCTTCCAATCTCTCAATGAGGTGGTCTACCGACAGGCCTACCAGCCGCTTATCCGTAATGGGGAACTGAGTGAAGAAGATATGCGTATGCCCCTGCAGGCCGACTACCCCTTTGAGTTGGCCGCTGGTGCCATGAACGAAAAAATCAAAGCCGCCGAAATTGACCGTGCGGCTGAACTGCTCATCGTGGATCTGCCGCTGCGGCGCCCCTCGGATATCTTCGCGTTCTTTCCCTTCGGCGGCTGGGACAGCAGCCCCATACCCGAAACGATGCTTGCTATCTCAAACTACTGGCTTGAACGAGACGACGCTTACCCGGCGGTCATCGCGGCCGACTTTATTGAGTTCTACACCCCCTATACCCGTCACCACTCAGCGTGACGCCGAGATCCTTGCGGTAGAGCACACCATGGTCTCATCGGCTATGCCGGTGCGTGTCTACCGCGGCTTCGATAAACTCGTCGAAGCGCTCTACGGCCAGCATGACTGGTACCTTTGGTGGGAACAACTGCCCACTGCGCTGGCGGTGGATACCTCCAATCGTTAGAGGGAATTCATCCCCGCCGGCCGGACTGCCTCTGCACAGAAACGCCTGTACTGAAGTAGTCGGATAGAGAACCGGAACCCCTGTTGTACTCTCCCCATGTACCAGGAGGCGGATAATTTTAATTTCTTAAAGAGAGGAATGGTGAGTGGAGTAAAACCTGCAGAGCTCGGTAGGGTTGGCAGATTTGAGGACAACGCTAGCGATGAAGGAGCAACTGGATGTGGATTTCTTCAATCTGTGTTTACAATTTAATAGAAAAGCGGAAATCTGTAGATACAGATTTCCGCTTTTCTATTAATGCATTGTATTTATACTCGTCAGACCACTTATAGTGCCCTCTTGCGGTGCGCTACCCACACACCGGCGGAGGTAATGAGAGCGAGAAGGAAGGCGCCGATGGCGATTCCAGGCATCTCGAGAGTATTAGTTGACGTCTCGGTGGGGGAGGCGGCCTGTGATTTTGTGTCTGCGCCAGCCAAGGCAGTCGGCTGTTTTGTGGGTGCGAGAACAACCTCAACTTCACCGGTGAGCTGACCATCATCGCTATCCTGCGATGTAGCGTACTCCGAGGTGTCGGAAGTGTCAGTCTGCGTTTGCTCAGAGGTAGTAGGTGCCTCGGCGCTAACGGCCTCTGAGCTATCCTGCCGTCCGGCCCCCGATTCAACGGTGGTACCCGGGTAACCCGACCCGGACGAGAGCGCGACGAAAAGTACAGCCTCGCCGGGATTCTCGGTCACCTTGGGGGGCCGGTGCGGAAGACCTGATCACCGTGCTGTTGACGGGCGTAGCGTCTTCAATAGACTGGTGGCCAGCGGGGGCTTCATATGCCGGGGTGGTCAGTTCATATGAGGGGGTAACGGGTGCCGTTCCGGGGGTTCCGTAGGTCGGGGTAGTTACTGCGGGTGAGGGAGTGACGGGGACTTCAACC
>CAUQVM010000125.1:0-4028 GCA_963521575.1 uncultured Rothia sp. | reverse complement strand
ACGAGTACCCGCTCATGCCTGCCGTGACCGAGGATCTCGCCGCCATGACCAACGCAGAGCGTCGCGCCATGGGCTACAACCCGCTGCCCGCCTCCCTGCGCGAGGCCATTAACATCACCGAAGAATCCGAATTCATGGCGGAAGTTCTCGGTGAGCAGGTCTTCGAACAGTTCCTGCGCAATAAGCGTGCCGATTGGGACCAGTACCAGGCACAGGTGAGTCCCTACGAGCTCAAGAACAACCTCGGTATTCTCTAGGAGCCGACGCGCCCCATGACAGATAGCTCCACCCATTACCCGCCTACCGGACTAATCCGAGTGATTAACCCTGCCAAGGAACCCAAACCCATCAGCGACATCGCGCCGGAGGTACTGGACGAAGCGCAGCGTGCCGAGGCTGAACGCAAGGCCCAGTTACGCCTGCACACTCGCATGATTGCCGCCGGATTCCACGACCCCGCTAAAGCCGAACGCTGGCTTAAAGCGCCCGAGCTAGCCTCCGTATCCCAGGATGCGCTACTGAGCGGCCTGTGCCTCGCACCGTCCCCGGATATCGCCTTGCCAGCCCTCGTGCGGCTTATCGAGAAGCACCCGGCAACGGCCCGACGCGCTGAACGCGGCGATAAAGAATTCGGCATGTATCGCCTACTCGGAGCCTCCCAAGCGGTAGGGGACTTCCTCTACCGCCGCCCCGAGCATATCGACCCGCTCTTTGACACGCAGGTCTACCCGGCCGAGAGTACCCTCATCCGGTCTCAGCATCTGGCTTCAGTCCTGCCGGAGACCGATGGCGAGTTCCTCACCCCCATCGCCCCGCTTGACACTCCCTACCGCCGCGAGATTCTCACCGCACTTGGTGCAGACCCGCAGGCTGAACGCCCGCGCGCGGCCACCGGCCAGACCGGTAAGGACGGCTATGTGACCCTGCGCGTGGCCTATCGCGCCGCCCTGGCACGTATCGCCCTTATTGATGTGTGCTGCGAAGACCCGGTTGAGATGATGCCAACCATTGGTCGGCACCTGGCTGATCTAGCCGCTGCCGCACTGGAGGGGGCGCTCGCCATTGCTCGCACCGAGGTGGCCGAAGGGTTGGGACCCGGCCTGGCCGCCCCGCGCCGCGGTGAGGCGGTGGACGCGCTCGACCTGGCTATTATTGGCATGGGTAAGTGCGGTGCCCGCGAGCTCAACTACATCTCCGATGTGGATGTGGTGTACGTGGTTGCGCCGGTTGAACCAAACGCTTCAGCCGCCTCCACCACGAATAGCGGTAATCCGGCTCCGCAGAAGCTCACCGAGAACGAATGCGTCGCCATCGGCACTGAGCTCGTACACGCCCTCACCCGCGCCATTATGGGGCCAGCTCCCGAACCCGCCCTCTGGGAGGTTGATGCGAACCTGCGTCCCGAAGGCAAGGACGGGCCGCTTGTACGTACCGTCGAATCCTACGTGCAGTACTACAAGCGCTGGGCTGAAAACTGGGAGTTCCAGGCGTTGCTCAAGGCTCGCTCCATTGCCGGTTCGGCACGCCTGGGTGTCCGCTACGCCCGTGCCATTGACCCCTTCGTGTGGGAATCAGCCGCCCGTGACTCCTTTGTGGAATCTGTGCAGGCGATGCGCGCCCGCGTGACCGATAATATTCCCGCCCATCAGGTGGAGCGCCAGATTAAGCTCGGTCCGGGCGGACTGCGCGATATTGAGTTCACTGTCCAGCTACTACAGCTTGTGCACGGCCGCACCGACCCTGCCGTGCGCACCAAGTCTACGGTGGATTCCTTAGCTGCCTTGACGGCGGTCAGCTATATCAGCCGCACCGATGCCGAGGCGTTCAGCCGCGACTATAAGAAGTTGCGTGTCCTCGAGCACCGCATTCAGCTGCAGCAGCTGCGACGCACTCACCTGATGCCTGAAAAGGATGCAGAGCAACGCGCCCTGGCCCGCTCGATTCTATCCCCAGAACGCAATGGAACCCTTTCGGCTGAGCAGATGCTCAAGGCCTGGCAGAAAATTAAACGGAATGTCCGCTCTCTGCACGAGCGAATTTTCTTCCGACCCCTGTTGGCCGCGGTCTCCACGCTCAGTCGCGATGAGGTGGTTCTCAGTGAACAAGCCGCACAGGACCGCCTGGCTGCCCTCGGCTATCGCGACCCGCGCGGTGCTATGCGCCACATTAAGGCCCTCACCACGGGTCTGTCGCGTAGCGCCGATATCCAGAGGCATCTCATGCCCGTGTTGCTGGGCTGGTTCGCCCGCGGCGTGGATGCCGACGCCGGCCTACTCGGTTTCCGCATCGTTTCTGAATCGCTCGGCAGCACCAGCTGGTATCTGCGTATGCTTCGCGATTCACCCGCTGCCGCTGAACGCCTCAGCCAGCTGCTCTCCAGTTCGCGCCCCATGACCGATCTGCTGGAGGATGCCTCCGCATCGATTGCCTGGTTGGATAAGGTCGCTGACCTCAAACCGCTGGGGGAGCAGGCTCTAGACTCCGAGATTGCTTCCCTGCTGGCCCGCCACGGGGACGCAGCTGAAGCTATGCGCGCTGTGCGCTACCTACGTCGTCGCGAGACTCTGCGCACCGCCATGGGCTGGACGCTGGGCATTGTCAGTATTGAGGACACCTGCGCCGGCCTAGCCGCCATCGATGAGTGCACTATCGGTGCGGCTCTACAGATTGCCCAGCGCGAGTTAACAGTACCCGCACGGGAGGGCAGTGAGGCTGAAGACCGTGAGGAACTCCTAACCCGCATCGCTGTCATTGGTATGGGGCGACTGGGAGGCGTCGAGAATGGATTTGGTTCCGATGCGGACGTTATGTTCGTGCACGAACCGCTGTCTGGCGCGGATGAAAGTGCCGCGCAGGATCAGGCGGCACGCATTGTCAATCGTACCTTGAGCCTGCTCAAACAGCCCGTTAAGCCCCCAATTCGGGCTGAACGCCCCCTCGATGTAGATGCCGACCTGCGCCCCGAGGGTAAACAGGGAGCCATCGTGCGCTCGCTTGATTCCTACCGTTCCTACTATGAGCGATGGGCTGAAACCTGGGAGTTTCAGGCCCTAACTCGTGCCCGCCCCATTGCCGGCGACAGGGGGCTCGGGGAGGCCTTTGTGCAGCTCATTGATCCCTACCGTTATCCGGCTACCTTCACGCCCGAGCAAGTGCAACAGATTCGGCGTATGAAGGCTCGTGTGGAGAACGAACGCATGCCTCACGGAGCCGACCGTACCCGCCAGCTCAAGCTGGGTCGTGGCGGTCTCTCCGATGTTGAGTGGCTCGTGCAGCTCATCCAGCTACGTCACGCGCACTCGGTACCGGGTTTGCGCACCACTTCCACTCTGCAGGCTCTGGATGCGGCGGTCGGTGCTGATCTGGTGTCCTCGGAGGACGCTGAAATTCTCAGCGGTGCCTGGTTGCTGGCCACCAAGATTCGTGGCGGTAACGTGCTACGCGGTGTGCGTCAATCTGACACGCTACCTTCGGGCCGCGCCGATCTGGAGGCCATTGCCCGCTGGTGTGGTTACCCGCCCGGTAGCGCCCGCGCCCTCGAAGAGGATTACCTGCGTATCACCCGCAACGCTCGTAAGGTCTATGAGCGGCTCTTCTTTGACGAGGTCTAAAACCGTGTAGAGCTGATTGATGCGTGAGGGGCGGGAAATTTTCTCGCCCCTCACGCGGGTATCCAGGTATACCCGGATACCCCTAAGCCTCATCGGGAGAGGGGGAGCGGTTGGTGGTTCATCTGGCAGCGCTGTCCATCGTGATTCGAAGGCAACACAAACCCATAATGTGACTGGCACCATAAAAAGAATTTTTGGTGGAGTTGGTAAAAAGTGGTCCAAAATACCCCGTTTTGCCGCGTAATTCCGCGGAAGTAGGGGGTGTGCAGAAGGATTTGGCAAACACTCAAAAACCCTGTATAGTATTTATCTATCAGCGCGACGGGGAGAAAAACTTCGAAGCAATGATTCAATTTGAATATGCTGATATGCGGTTGTAGCTCAGTTGGTAGAGCACCACCTTGCCAAGGTGGATGT
>CAUQVM010000124.1:0-4033 GCA_963521575.1 uncultured Rothia sp. | reverse complement strand
ACCGGCAAGTACCTGGGCGCGAAGGCGCTGACCGCCCTGGTGATTTCTGCGGTGCCGGTGATTGCGGTGAACGTTGTGGGCCTGTTTACCGGCGTTGAGATTCCGGCGAACCAGCAGCTTGTCGCTGGTGCGCTGACGGTGCTGTGCGGTCTGGTGTTCGCTTTCTACGGCATCATGATGGGTCTGCTGATTCGCAACGAGAACGCCGTGTCCATTGCGAACGGTCTGCTGGTAATTATGAGCTTCTTTGGTACCGTGTTCTCCCCGCTGAGCACCGATCTGCTGAAATACGCCCGCTTCACCCCGCTGTACGGTGCCGCTGAGATTGCCCGCTACCCTTTCAGCGCAGGTCAGACTATTATCCTGGGTGGTGAGGAGTGGTTCACGACTGAACCCCTCTGGTACGCCGTGGTGAGTCTGGCAGTGTGGGCGGTTATCTTCCTGGGTGTTTCTGCCCTGCTGATGCGCCGGGCAACTCGCCGCTAACGGCACCCGTCGGTCGCAACCTGAGAATCCCGAGACTACGGCCGACTCCGCCCCTCCAGCGGATCGGGTATAGCATCCGCATCACAAACAAGAACCGCACCGATAGGTTAGAAATGCACGATAGGCCAGAATCATGATCCCCCTCCGCACCATTAGCTCCGCCGCCCCCGCAAAGGTGCACCCTGGCCAGACCCCGGGCGGGGATGACACCTCCACCGCGCAACGCACCCTGGGCAAGAACCGCTTTCGCTTTCTGCACCGCGAACGCCACGGCAGCATTAACTGGCTGGCTCTGGGCTTCGCGACTCCCTGGCTCGTGTTCTTAATTTTGCCCCTTGATACCTTCCTCACGAGCCCCGGTTTGCCCCCGATGGTACGCGGGGTTGGCGCGGTCCTGATTTTGACCTTTGCGGTTCTCAACTGCTCAGCCTACGCGGTTCCCTGGCTGGTTTCGGTTATCTCCCCGGTGCGCCGTAGCGGTATCTGGACAGCGCTCATGGCCCTGCCCTTGGTGGGTCTGGCGGTGTTGACCCCGAGTGAAATACACGTAATTCTGTTGGGCTTCAGCATGTACTTCGTGGCTTTCTGGATTTTTGGCACTGTCGCCCCTTATCGCCTGCGACTGATCGTCGCGGCCTCGATGGGCGCAATCTGCTGGTTGATATTCGTTACGGCAAGCGGTTTCGATTTCTCCTCACACGGCGGCATTGCATTCTTCATCGGCGCGCCGCTACTGGGTATTCTGGGTTTCTCGTATCTGATTGAGTTGGGGGAGCGAGCGGATATGACCCGCGCCGCTCTGGCGCTCTCCGAGGAGCGTGAAGAGATTGCCCGCGACGTGCATGACGTGCTCGGCCACTCCCTAACCGTTATCACCCTCAAGGCGGAACTGGCTCAGCGCCTGCTGGAAATTGACCCAGCCCGCGCGAGCGCCGAAATGGAGGCGATTGCCCAGCTTTCCCGCGCATCCCTCGCGGAGGTGCGCTCAACCGTCACGCGTTTGCGCGTTCCTGACTTCTCGGGTGAGATCGAGGGGGCGGCCCGCGCCCTGCAGACCGCCGGTATTCGCGCCGAGCTGCCGGATGCCCAGAGCGCGCTCGCGGTGGCCGGTGTGAACGCCAAGCTCTTCTCCTGGGTGCTACGCGAGGCGGTCACGAACATGGTGCGTCATTCGCAGGCTGACGTGGCGCGGGTGCGTTTGAGCCCGGCCGGCCTGGACATTCTGGATAACGGCACGGGTGTGGGTGATGCCCGCGGTAATGGCCTGACCGGTTTGGCGGAACGTGTGGAAGCATCCGGAGGCGCTGTCACCTTCGGGCCGGCACCCAAGGAGTGGTTGGCACAGAACCCGAGCCCGACCGACGGGGTGGGAACGCGTATCCGCGTGAGCATGGACGGGGACGCTTCACTGCTCTAGATTGCTGCTTCGGGTAGTTACTTTCGGCGTTTTCGTCCTGCGGTTATCTGTCACAATAGGTCGCGAGAACCCCGAAACATGCCGGAAGAATCCATCAGAGCGGGTATCGTGGTGTTAGGCCATACTGGATCAAGGTATTCACCATAGGGCTATCCCCGGCTGGCCGCCCATACCGATATTCGCTCCTTCCGTCCCGTGTTCCCCTGTGAGGTTCCCATGATTCGCGTCCTGCTCGCCGACGACCAGCAGCTCATCCGTGAGGCCTTGGCGGCCTTGCTGGGCCTTGAGATTGACCTGGAGATTGTGGGGCAGGTCGGTAGCGGTGACGAGGTGCTGGGCGCTGTCGCCCTGTTGAAGCCCGACGTGGTGCTCCTGGACGTCCAGATGCCCGGGATGCTGCTGGCTGATGGTATCGAGGTTGCCGCAGCGATTCGCGATACGGGTGCGCTGAGCGAGTCGGGCGAGCCGGTGCGTACACTGATCGTGACGACGTTTGGTCGCCCCGGCTACGTACGTCGCGCTCTGGAAGCCGGCGCGAGCGGCTTTCTGGTGAAGGATACTGGTGCCCGCCAGCTGGCGGAGGCGATTCGTCGTGTGCATGCGGGTCTGCGGGTGGTTGACCCGTCCTTGGCGGCGGATTCGCTGGCGACGGGGGAGTCACCCCTGACCGAGCGCGAAGCACAGGTGTTGCGTCAGGCCGCCGCCGGTGGTACCGCCCGACAGATTGCCTCGGAGCTTTTCCTCTCGGCCGGGACAGTGCGCAATTACCTGTCGGCGGCAATGGCGAAGACCGATGCCTCGACCCGGCAGGATGCGGTGCGCATCGCCACGGAGAATGGCTGGCTCTAGGCCCCGGTTATAAGAAATACTCGTGCACTATTGACCGTGCACGAGTATTTCTTGTTAAACATGACTCTCAATGCTGGATTGAGATAGGGTGTTTAGATATTGGCGGTGCTCTTAATCCACGCGGCTTCTTCGGCGTCGAGAGAGGCAAAGTTGAGCTGTCCGCTGACATTTTCAATGGAGGAAACAACACCGGCGATGACGTCATCGCAGAGAACCGGACCACCGGAATCACCGGACGAGAGGGAGCCGTTCAAGCCGCGGCCGTGGAGATTGCCCAGGGCGGTGCTATCGATTGTGGCTCCGTCGGTTTCAGCAGAAATCATGCGGACAGAGACAGACTTGAGACGTTCACTGATCGAGCGAGGCTTCTGGCGTACGGGAGTCTGGTCGCCGTAACCGTAGACGGTGCAGGTCTTAGCTACGAGCTGCTGCGCGGTACCTGTGGTGCGGATGGGTAGGGTGGGAGCCTGCGCGGCTTCGAGTTCGGGGGAATGGATGAGCATCATGTCCACGCGGTAGTCATCCGGGTATTCGGCGCGGTCGGCGGTGCCTTCGTCACCGTAGGTGCGGGACCTATCGGAGGTTTCGCTATTCTCGGGGTTGTATGCTCCGGTACGCGGATCGCCCCACCCCACGCGAAGGGTCTTGTGATGCATGTACAGGCCGCAGTGAGCGGCGGTGAGGATCCATCCGTTACCGACGTGAGTTCCAGTGCAGATTTTGGTTCCGTCATGCTCGCCCTGAAGCCAGATCTTGACGACAGCGGGGTGTTCGGCGCTGGATCCCTGCACAACGGCCTGGGAAGCGGGGGCATTCAAGCCGATCGCGGCGAGCGCGAGGACGCTGGAAGCGGCAAGAAGCTTCCTGAACATATTCATTATTTCTCCTTGATGCAAATAGTGCATGGTTGGTATTTAATGTTTTTAGTTAGCATTAAATATAAGTGATTCCGCCTTATTCTTAAAATTTTAGGTTGAACTTGAAGGAAATTTTGACATCCAGGCAACTATGAGCTCTCCCATTCTTGCTCTTCCCCACTCTCAGGCGGGGTTGGGGTGAACACGCTAGAATGGTTACGTCTATGCTCGCAGGCGCCGCGTCTCGCCTCTCATCTCGGGGTTGATTGATGCCGCGCCGTACCGCGGGCGCGTCTGTGCCCCGCCGCATCGTGCGGTGTGTATTCGGCATCCCTACGATTTGAAGGAAAACCTGTGGCTCTAACTATTGGCATTGTTGGCCTGCCTAATGTGGGCAAGTCCACCCTGTTCAACGCTCTGACTG
>CAUQVM010000123.1:0-4113 GCA_963521575.1 uncultured Rothia sp. | reverse complement strand
GGTACGGGCGGCAGGCCCAGGGCAATAGTTTCAGTGGACATGGTTACTATCCTACGTTGTTCGTTCTTCTAGTGTGTGATGACTGTGGCGCCGCTCGCAGGGGTACGACCCAAGCGAAGTAGGTGCATCAGGATGGCTGCCAGCAACAGAATAACCGCCGCAACAACCCCGTAACTTGCCGCCGCACCCAGGTGGGAGATAAGGGAGGGCGAGGCAACGGCCCAAATCCCGTCAATAAGTGCGGTTCCTGCAGCGCTGCAGCTACTCACGCCCAGAGATGCGGGGCTTTGGGTACCCAGCCAGGACGCAAGAGTCCAGCAGGCCACGGCGTAGATTAGGGCGGATGCAACCGGCACTAGCACGCGGTGGCGGGGAGCCACCAGCACGGAAACTAGCAGTCCCAGAGCCACCACCACCGTCAGCGTTCCGGTCGCCTGCCCCAGGGCAGCAATGCGCTTAATCTGCGGGTGAATCACCCAGCTGCTATCCTGCGCGCTGTTCTGATCCGCGCCGTCCTTGAGCCGGTCAATACTCAGGGTTTCGGGGCCGATCTTTGTCAGATCCGGGTCGACGGGGCCGATAGAGCCAATCTTCGCATCCAGGGCGCGGTAGAAGGGCGTGAGTACAATGACTACAGGCCCGTCATGGGAGAGGTTATAGCGGCGGGTTTCCTCGGCAATTTCGCGCCAGAGGCTTCGATATTCTTCAGTTGTTGAGAGCTCACCGGCGGCTCGGTTGAGCGTGGTGCGGAGCCCGTCAACGCTGGGCTTCACCAGAATGGAGTATAGGCCGCTTGCTTTGGTGCCGTCGAGGAAGGCTGTCATACCCTCACTCTTCATGAGGTCTTCGACCGCACCGTCTGCAATTTTTACGGCCAGTTGCCGGTCTTCGGCCAAAGCGGAAGAGAATTGTGAGAACCCGCGCTCAGAGGCAAGGTTCGCATTCACCCAGGTTCCGAAAGTGGCTGCTAGGGCGCATAGCACCGAGAGCAGGGCCAACAGCATAGCCAGGACTGTGCGCAGACCGGCGGCTACAGGGGTGTGAGGGAGCGTGGGTGCCTGCTGCACGGGGACATCCGCTAGGGGTGCGTCCCGGGTCTGTAGAGTACGCGTGGGTTGCAGGAGGGTGGTTTCCTCCTCATCCAGATTTTGAGTGTCCAGGTATTGTTCATCTAGATGTTGGGCGGTGTCGAGGGCGGCAACTGCGGGGTTCTGATCCGCTACGTTCTGGTCCTTGAGAGTGCGGTCGGTATGGTTATTATCTGGTGAACGCATGCACCTAGCGTACCGCCCGAGCCGCCGTCACATGAAGCGGCGCGGGAAGAATGTGCCAGATGCTAAGCCTCCTAGATGCCACGATGACCCGCCAATTATGCAATCGTGACCCCTTCTTTATCCTGCCCCGTCCTACCGGCGGGCATATTCTCCCGAGTATCGGCGACAATGGAGTTATGAACTTTTACAACCCCTCTGCAGCGGGACCATCTCCGGCATTAGTGGTACCGCCGGTGCACGAGCGGCAACTTCCCGCGAAGTCGCAGGAAACTACCGCTACCAATCCCTGGCCACTGGCACTGCTTGCACAAAACCTCAAAAACTACGTGGATAAGGTACCCGAGCTGTGGGTGGAAGCACAGGTTGCCTCACTCAACGGTCGCGGCGGCAACGTCTTTATGGAGCTCAAGGACGTTCAGGAAGACTTCTCCTTTACCCTTGCACTCTTCGGTCGGGCTGGTAGCGGTTTGGCAACAGACGTAACCGTCGGCTCCCGCATTGTGACGCGGGCTAAGCCGAGCCTGTGGAAGAATGGCAAGCTCTCCCTCATCGGTCGTGAGGTATACGCGGTAGGCACCGGAAACCTGCACGAGCAGCTACAGCGCCTGCGCGAGCAGCTAGCCGCCGAGGGCCTATTCGCTGATGCCAACAAAAAGCCGTTGCCCATGTTCCCAAACCGTGTAGGCCTGATTACGGGCCGTGACTCAGACGCTGAGAAGGACGTTATCCGCAACGCTTCCCTTCGCTGGCCGGGCGTGAGCTTTGAAGTGCGCAATACCCGTGTGCAGGGCGAGGGCGCGGCCCAAGAGGTTATTGCCGCCCTGGCTGAGCTGGATGCCCACACCGAAGTTGACGTTATCGTGATTGCCCGCGGAGGAGGATCGTTTGAGGATCTATTGCCTTTCTCCGAGGAGATACTGATTCGTGCTGTCGCGGCTACGGTCACCCCGGTGGTATCGGCAATTGGCCACGAAGCTGATTCCCCCATTCTGGATGCGGTGGCCGACCTACGTGCCTCTACTCCAACCGATGCGGGCAAGCGCATTGTTCCCGACATTGCCGAGGAGTCAACTCGCATCGCTGAAGCCCGCGCCCGTCTAGATCGGGCGGTACTCGGCTACGTCGGTATGCAGATGAGTTATATTACTCAGCTACGTTCCCGACCGGTGCTCACTCACCCCGATTCGGGGTTGCTCATGCGAGCCGAGGAGGTAGCGCGCCTGCGCGAGCGCGGTCTGCGGGCCGCCGACTACCGTGTGGAGCGCGAGCTGGGCACGCTGGAGCAGACGCTGGCGCGGGTGCGTTCCCTCTCCCCCGCCCAGACTCTGAACCGCGGCTACTCGATTGTGCAGGATTCCTCTGGTGCGATTGTGCGTGATGCCTCCGTCCTGGCGACTGGTGAGCGTATTACGGTGCGGGCGGCGACCGGTTCAGCCCGGGCCACGGTAACCGAAGTCTCGGCCTCTTAGTATCCTCCCCTATTCTTATAGTTTTTCTACTGAAAGGTTCCCATGAGCGAGAACATCACCTTTAATAGCGCCGAGCTGGGCGCCCCCATTGAGACCCTGGGTTATGAGCAGGCTCGTGCCGAGCTGGAGCAGGTCGTGCGCCAGCTGGAGTCCGGTGCCAGCGACCTGGAAACTTCCATTGCCCTGTGGGAGCGCGGTGAGGCGCTGGCCGCCCGTTGCGAGGCTTGGCTCAAGGGCGCACAGGAGCGTCTGAGCGCCGCCCGCACCGGGGAAGGCGAGCAGGTAGCGGCAAACTAGCCGCTTCTGTGTCGCCTCGGCGCATTTCGAAACCTAATAAAGGAGCCTGCTTCCGCACCCTTGTTTGGGTTGCGGGAGCAGGCTCCTTTGGGGTTACAGGCCCTAGTGCTTCTGCTTGTAATCGGCCATAAAGTTACCCAGGCGTTCCAGGGCACTGGTGAGGGTCTGCGTGTCGGGCAGGTATACCAGGCGGAAGTGGTCCGGGTCCTTCCAGTTGAAGGCGCGGCCGTGGCTGAAGAGGATCTTCTGGCTCTTGAGAAGGTCTAGGACGAACTGTTCGTCGTCGGTAATGTCGAAGCGCTCGACGTCAATCTTCGGGAAGAGGTAGAGCGCGCCGTCTGCGGCGGCGCAACTAATACCGTCAATCTCATTGAGCATCTTGTGTGCTAGGGTGCGCTGCTCGTAGAGGCGGCCGCCGGGCACAATCAGCTCATTAATGGACTGGTAGCCGCCGAGTGCGGTCTGGATGGCGTGCTGGGCCGGTACATTAGCGCACAGGCGCATGGAGGCGAGCAGGTGGATACCTTCCAGGTAGCTGGAGGCATCCTTCTTCGGGCCGGTAATAGCGACCCAGCCAGCGCGGTAACCGCATACGCGGTATGCCTTGGATAGGCCGGAGAAGGTCAAACAGAGCACGTCATCACCGGTCAGGGAGGCCAGGTTAATGGCTTCTGCACCGTCGTAGGTAATTTTCTCGTAGATTTCGTCGGAGAAGATAACTAAGCCATGTTCGCGGGCCAGGTCCACAATCTGCTTCAGGATCGAGCGGGGGTATACGGCACCGGTGGGGTTATTCGGGTTAATAACCACAATGCCCTTGGTACGCTCGGTAATCTTCGACTTAATGTCTTCGATATCCGGGTACCAGTTGTTTTCCTCGTCGCACAGGTAGTGCACGGGCTTGCCGCCGACCAGCGCGGTGGAGGCAGTCCACAGCGGATAGTCGGGCATGGGGATGAGAATCTCATCGTCGGTCTCGCAGAGGGCCTGCAGGGTCATCGGAATCAACTCGGACACACCATTGCCCAGGTACACGGCGTCGGTATCCAGGTTCATAATGACGCGGTTCTGAT
>CAUQVM010000122.1:0-4156 GCA_963521575.1 uncultured Rothia sp. | reverse complement strand
GGTCCACCGTGGATTGGCGTAGCCGTGCAGCTTGTTTGGACAAGGATCCGGAGCTGTTCTTCCCCGTAGGCAATACCGGACCTGCCCTGCTGCAGATTGAAGAGGCAAAGACCGTCTGCCGATCCTGCGAGGTTGTAGATGTCTGCCTGAAGTGGGCCATCGAGACCGGCCAGGACTCCGGCGTATGGGGTGGCACCAGTGAAGACGAGCGTCGGGCGATGAAGCGTCGCGCCGCTCGCGCCCGCCGTGCATCCTAGCATCCTAACTTCCGGAGTATTCAATAGGGCATTAAAAGCGTGGTGTAATGACCGTTTCGTTACGGTCATTACACCACGCTTTCGCTATACCGCATATCGCACTAGGCCAGACCTAGATAAGGTCCGATGCTAGATCAGCAGGGCCGTAATAACCACGCGCGTTCCAGTCGGTTCGTTAGCCTCCCAGCGGATTGAACCATTGAGCTCACTTGCCACCAGGGTGCGCACAATCTGCATACCCAAACCTTCTTTGCCGGTCACCGGTCGATACGCCCGAGGACCAGATTCCTCAATCTTCTGATCTCCCATACCCTTACCGTCGTCGGTAATGATGATGGTCAAGGTATCCTCACCATTCTCATTGACACCGCGAATGCCTTCGAGGGTCACAGTACCGGTTTCACCATCAAGGCCATGCTCCACTGCGTTTGCAACAACCTCATTGATAACCAGGGCCAGTGGGGTCGCAAACTGGCTCGGCAGGGCTCCAAAAGATCCCAGAAGTCGCGTGGAAACGTGCTGGCCGGGAGAGGCCAGCTCGGCTGCGAGATGGAACTGACGCTCAATAAGCTCATCAAAATCAACATTCTGCGTCAGCCCCTGCGAGAGAGCCTCGTGCACGGTGGCAATAGTAGCCACGCGACGCATCGCCTGTTCGAGACCCTGGCGCGCTTCATCGGTGGTCATGCGGCGTGATTGCAAGCGCAACAAGGCCGAAACGGTCTGCAGGTTATTCTTCACGCGGTGGTGGATTTCGCGGATTGTCGCGTCCTTCGTCATGAGTTCCATCTCGCGTCGGCGAAGCTCCGTCACATCACGACACAGAATGAGTGCACCCTGTCGCTCAATGCGGGCGCCCTTTTGCTTGAGCAGTGGAATGGCACGCATTGTTACACGGGCACGTGCAATGGTCAACTCGGTACGCAGATCACTACGACCCGCAAGAACGAGCTGCAATGTTTCATCGGCTTCTTCACCAGAAGAAAGCATTGAGCGAGTCACATCGGCCAGATTACGTTTCTCAAGGTAGCCGGTCATACCCATTCGCGTATACATGGAGTTGGCGTTAGGTGAAGCCACGACCACTCGCCCCGACGGGTCGAGCACGATAATGCCGTCAATAGCGCGCGGGTTACCCTGCGTGCGGCTCTCCAGCGCGAGGGGATCGGGCCAAAGGCCTGAATGCACCATAGTTAACATGGTGTCGGTGACGAACTCGTAGACCTCCTCACTCAGGCTCGGATAGGCGGAGTGGGTGGCAACCCGGTGACTTGTCAGCAGGGCAATGGTGCGATTATTGCGCACAATGGGTACGAAGATAATGTCTACGTCGGGGCGGATCCCCAGCCCCTCACCGCTACCGGGATCAGTGTAGGTACTGATCTTCTGGGTAACCCACGCGCGGTATGCTTCGTCACGGATGCCGTCTTCCATATCGTGATCGATAATGTCGTGGTGGAAGAGGGTGCGCACATTGGAAGGCCGTACGTGGGCGAAGGCGGAGAAGGCGCTGATGTCACTGGGACCAGAAACGGCATCCGGAGAAGTCCCGTCAGCAACAATGTAATCGGTGGGGAACCAGAGCACCAGATCACTCTGCGCAATATCAGAAATGATTTGCCATTCACCCAGGATGAGGTGGATGCGTTCAATATCGCCGGGGCCGAAGTCGCAGGCGCTCAGAATTCCTTCTGCAAAAGACATGTTTGTGTGCTTCCCATGAGTTCAGGTGTTTACAACCATCTTACGGTTTTGCGCGTTCGAGTCCCGTGTCGAACAGCATTAGCTAGTGTATCGGGCTTTCCTCCAGATGGGCATGCGCCCACACCTTTATGCGCAAATATGACACCGCGTTAAACACTGATTAACAGCGGGTGCACATTATACGGGTTTATCCCATCCGAAGCCTACAGATACAACCTGTTCCCGGGAAATCGATGGTGGAGAAGATCCCCTGTATCTTGTGTGTGTTGCCCGGGGAACCCGCACCCTCTTGTGCCCTATTCCGCAAACCGTGCAGACGCACACCACCCGGCGCACGCCGCAGAAGGGAGACTCCTCCAAAGCGTATGTCAGGTGGTATCCAGGTAATACTGAACTATGCGGATTGAGCCGAACTATTTTAACCCCGGCGAATCTGTAGTTTAACAAGGATAGCGGATCGAACACATCTGATTGATCGCGCTCCGCATCCAAGCCAGAATCGGGTAATATTAGCTACCTGCTTCAATATCTTGGAGGCCTTCCAGCATTTGCTCCAAGACCTGAAGAATCGCGCCGCGGGAGGTCACCTCAATTGCGGCTTCGCCGTTGCGACGCAGACGATCCATGAGCTTCCGTTCGTACGGGATTACTCCCGCCAGAGGCACAGACAGGTAGCGCACCCAGTTATCTCGCATCTTCGCCTCAACGTTAAATCCAGCGGCCTCGCGGCGTGCACGGTTCAGCCAATACTGCACATCCCCATCGGGGGCCACTATATCGGGGCGACTCTGCACCTCCCGCGCAAGATTAATAAGGCGCGGGAGCCCCACAACGTCAGCTTCACCCAGTACAAGGAGGCGGTCCGCCTCGGCTATTGCGGTGAGGCTCGCAGCATTACGTCGGGGTACGGGTCCGTCGAAG
This sequence comes from uncultured Rothia sp., assembly GCA_963521575.1. Lineage (GTDB taxonomy): Bacteria > Actinomycetota > Actinomycetes > Actinomycetales > Micrococcaceae > Rothia. The sequence goes on along the minus strand of CAUQVM010000122.1, from coordinate 1,274 downwards.
GTGAGCTCTTCATCCATCTCGATGGGAGCCGCAATATCACAAATAATCAGCTCGTAACGGTGCCTGAGCCATTCCAGCACTTCACTGAAGGCGCGAGCGCGGATTTCCGGCCAACGAGAAGCAGAAGTAATGCCGCTCAAGAAGTCGAAGGCCCCCCGCTTGAGCGGGACGCGTTCTATGACGGCTCCGGCTTTCTTCTCATCCAGCTGGGCACGGTCGGCATCCGAGCAGAGAATCGATAGACCGGATCCGGTATCTTCCAAGGCCATAAGCGCGTCTAGGCTGGGGGCATATGTATCCGCGTCAATGAGGCAAACTTGCTGTCCTTCTTGAGCCGCGAACGCCGCTAGGTTAAAAGCGATGGTGCTACGCCCCGGGGCCCCATGAGTTCCCCATACCGTCACCATCTTCCCCAAGCAATACCCCGGCTGATAGCGAGGTGGAGCCTGAGGATTCCAGGTATCGTCAGGGCACTCGGGCAGTTGCGCTTCCTCGCCTTTATTCTTAGGGTGTAGCGCGTACTCGCTACCCGGGGCGTACGAGTCAACAATAGTTGCCGCCTGCTCGAGCACGGATTCCTGCCGGATCTGGGCTGCGGAGGGCCCGGAGTCTTCAGGTGTTTCTTCTCCTCGGCGGGTCTTGGCGTCGGAGGGAGAGGCGGTATGCTCAGCTGCGCCGGGGTTGTACCTGTACTGTGCGGGTTCGTAGGATGCCGCGATATTGTAGATTCCGGCGTCATGGGCTCCGGCGGGGTCAGGCCCGGAGTCGTAACCGTACTGAGATGCGGGGGAGGCAGAGGGCTGAACCTGCGAGCTGCCGTGTTCCTCCCCTTGGTTTGTCGAGTCGTATCCGTAACCGGAGGACTTGAGGATGTTGCTTTCGGTATTAGTTGAGCGGCTTATATGGTGTTCCCGATTCAGGGCCTGATGCCCGTACTCGGGGTGAGGCCGAGCGAGATTAGCGTCAACAGCCCGCTCAATCGAGCCGAGGATTTCTTCCCGGGATGCTTCCGGACGGATGCGATGGGCCCGGGCAGGCAGGGATAGGCTCTCCGGGGCGATAACCGCCAGTAGCACTTCCATCTGGCTCAGCGAGTCAATGAGTGAGGCGCTCAGGTCAGCGGGCACGTGAGCACAGAGAAGAACTCTCGCAATGCCCGTCTGCGCCATACCGAGAGCCTCACTAAAGTCTTGCACGGTACGCGCAACTGAGACAGCTCCCCGTTGAGATTCAATGGCGGCAAGAAGTGTACCGTCATCACCGTAGAGGATGAC
>CAUQVM010000121.1:0-4289 GCA_963521575.1 uncultured Rothia sp. | reverse complement strand
CCCATCCAGCCAGCATATTGAACGGCACAGCCCCAGGAGTTCACATGACCATATACACGGTAACCCAGAAAACAATTACCGGAATTCTGCGTAGCGTTTTCCGCGCTCGCGTCACCGGACTCGAGAACTTCCCCGCCACGGGCCCGGTGATTGTCGCCTCCAACCACCTATCCTTCCTGGACTCCATCATTATCTCCGCCTTGATGCCCCGCCGTGTCTCCTTCCTCGCCAAAGCTGAGTACGTCAACACCCCCGGCCTACGCGGCAAGCTCATGAAGTCCTTCTTTGAAGCCGTTGACGTTATCCCCGTCAACCGATCTGATCGCTCCGAATCTCTCAAGGCTCTGGACCTGGCCCTGGAAAAGCTCGAAGAAGGCAAAGTCTTTGGTATCTACCCCGAAGGAACCCGTTCCCGGGACGGCTACCTCTACCGCGGCAAGATTGGTGTGGCGTGGCTCGCCCATATGACCGGCGCACCCGTGGTACCCATCGGCCTCATCGGAACCGATCGCCTGCAGAAACCCGGCTCAAATATGATCTACCCGCGCCGCTTCACCATTCGCGTGGGTGAGCCGCTCTACTTCGAAAAAACCGGCAAAAAGATGAGCGGTAAGCAGCGCCGCGCTACCACAGACGCCATTATGAATGAAATCGCCAACCTCTCCGGCCAGGCGCGCAAGCATGAATACAACGTTTCACCCTCAGCCGCACGCGATGCCGGCTAAAGGAACCGCCACCCGCACCGCGTAGACTTAAAACCGCGCATCCACGCACCGACTACCCCCAGGCCAGGCCACAGAGGCCGGCACCAGTGGGTGAGAGGCAGGTAGGATGCGCGGTTTGCCATCTCGCCCAATGGGATTCCTGCGTTCAGCAGTACCGCACCCGGTGGGCCCCACCTATAAGCACCAGACCACCACCCAACCCGCGAGGAGAACGCACCATGGCAGAGCCCTCCAGCTACCGACCTGCCCCCGGAGAAATCCCCACCGACCCTGGCGTCTACCGTTTCCGCGATGCCGACGGGCGCGTCATCTACGTGGGCAAGGCCAAGAACCTGCGCAACCGCCTCAATAGCTACTTCGCCGCGCCTGAAACGCTACACCCCAAAACCTAGACGATGGTGCATACCGCCGCCAGCGTTGAATGGACCGTCGTTGCCAGCGAACTGGAATCCCTGCTACTCGAATACACCTGGATTAAAGAGTACGCGCCACGTTTCAATATTGTCTTTCGGGACGATAAGTCCTATCCCTACCTCGCCATAACCGTCAATGACCTGTATCCGCGCGCCATGATTACCCGCAGCGAGCGTCGCAAAGGTGTGCGTTACTTCGGCCCCTACTCTCAGGCCTGGGTCATCCGCAAGACCCTTGACGCGCTCCTACCCATCTTCCCCATACGCACCTGCACCAACGGCGTATTCCAGCGCGCCAAGAATAGCGGCCGCCCCTGCCTCCTTGGCTACATTGACAAATGCTCTGCCCCCTGCGTAGGCAATATCAGCGCCGAGGAACACCGTGAACTAGCCCGCGGGCTCACCCGTTTTATGGCTGGCGGCGCCGAGAAACACATTGCTGAATTGACCGCACAGATGAAGGAAGCTGCCGCCCAGATGGACTTCGAGCGTGCCGCCATCCTGCGCGACGACATTGCTGCGCTCACCCAAGCCTTCGAACGCAACACCGTGGTTCTCAGCGCCACCGTCGATGCCGACCTTTTCGCCTACGCCGAAGATAACCTGGAAGCTTCCGTACAGGTCTTCTTTGTGCGCGGTGGCCGCATCCGCGGCCAGCGTGGTTGGATCGTGGAGAAAACCGATGACAGCAACGATGCCCAACTCATAGAACAGCTACTTACTCGCGTCTACAGCAACATTGCGCTCAACCTGGCCACCCAAAAAGACAATGACTCCCGGACACTGAATAGCTATGACATTCCGCGCTCCGTGCTCGTACCGGTTCTGCCCGAAAATACCGAGCAGCTCACTTCCTGGCTGGCCGAGGTACGTGGCGGCCCCGTAGACATCACTGTGCCCCAGCGTGGTGACAAAGCCGAACTCATGAAAACAGTCGCCGAAAACGCTCGCCAAGCTCTCACCCTGCACAAGAGCCGACGCACCGGCGACCTCACTACCCGCAGTGCCTCCCTCGTCGAACTGCAGGACGCGCTCGAACTACCCGACCCGCTACTGCGCATCGAATGCTACGACATCTCGCACGTGCAGGGAACAAACGTGGTTGCCTCCATGGTGGTCTTCGAGGATAGCCTACCCGCCAAGAAAGCCTACCGAACCTATAGCATTACCGGGGACGCCGCCCGCGACGACACCGCCAGCATGTACGACGTCATCACTCGCCGTTTCAAACGCCACCTGGCACAGCAGACCGCTCGCGCCGCGGCCCCCGCGCACTCTGGTGAAGTGGACCTCTCCACGCCCGAACCAAAACAATTCGCCTACCCGCCAAATCTCGTGCTCGTGGATGGCGGACCACCCCAGGTAGCAGCTGCCTCCGCCGCTCTGAGCGACCTGGGGATCACGGACGTGTACGTAGCCGGTATCGCCAAGCGCCTCGAGGAATTGTGGCTACCCGAGGACGACTACCCGGTTGTACTACCGCGTACCTCGGAAGCGCTGTACCTGGTGCAGCGCATCCGCGACGAAGCGCATCGCTTCGCTCTTACCTTCCACCGTTCTAAGCCCGGCAAGGCAATGGTCGCCTCCGCTCTTGATGAGATTCCTGGCCTGGGCAAGGTCAAACGCGAGGCACTCATTAAACACTTCGGATCGGTCGCGCGGATTAAGCAAGCAACCGAAGAGGAGCTGACACAGGTGCCCGGTATTGGCCCGGCGCTTGCGCAAAAGATTCTGGAGGCGCTGGTGTAACGCCTTCTTGAGGCAGGGGCGGAGTGCCCTACCGCTTCGTGAACGATGCGCAGATACCCCGTAACGGTGCTTAACATACGTGTCATAATTGAAGGAAACCGTCATCATTACGAGCGCGCTACCCTCGCGCGCCCTCAACCAGTAGAGTGGAAACCGTGAGTACTAATCATCTGCGCCTGTTCACCAGCGAGTCGGTGACTGAAGGCCACCCTGATAAAATTTGTGACCAAATTTCTGACGCGATCCTGGACGGCATCATTGCCCAGGATCCCACGGCTAACGTTGCCGTAGAGACCATGGTGACCACCGGTCAGGTGCATGTGGCCGGTGAGGTGACCACCTCAAGCTACGTTGAGATTCCCTCTATTGTGCGTGAAACCATTCTTGGTATCGGCTATGATTCCTCGACCCGTGGCTTCGACGGCGAGTTCTGCGGCGTGTCCGTCTCCATCGGCGAGCAGTCTCCGGACATTAACGCCGGCGTGTATGAGTCCCTCGAGGTTCGTCAGGGCATTGCCGCTGACGAGTACGACCGCCAGGGTGCGGGCGACCAGGGCATCATGTTCGGCTATGCCTCCAATGAGACCAACGTGCTGATGCCCGCCCCCATCTGGCTGGCTCACCGTCTGTCCGAGCGCCTAACCAAGGTGCGCAAGGAGGGACTGCTGACCGAGCTACGCCCCGACGGTAAGACCCAGGTGACCCTCGGCTACGATGCGAACAATGTGCCCGTTTCTGTGGACACCGTGGTTGTCTCTAGCCAGCACACTGCCAGCTATGACCTGGCCGACCTGCGTGCAGATATTGAGAAGCATGTGATTGCCCCCGTACTGGGTTCGGTTGAGCTAGATTCCTCGAACGCTAAGTTCATTGTGAACCCCGCCGGCCGCTTCGTTCAGGGTGGCCCCGTGGGTGACGCCGGCCTGACCGGTCGCAAGATTATTGTGGACACCTACGGTGGCTCCGCCCGCCACGGCGGTGGCGCTTTCTCCGGTAAGGACCCCTCGAAGGTGGACCGCTCCGCAGCCTACGCAATGCGCTGGGTTGCTAAGAACATTGTGGGTGCGGGCCTGGCGGACCGCGCCGAGGTTCAGGTCGCCTACGCTATTGGCCGGGCTGCTCCCGTTGGCCTGTATGTTGAGACCTTCGGCACCGAAAAGGTTGACCCGATTAAGATTGAACGCGCTGTGCGTGAGGTTTTCGACCTGCGCCCGCTGGCCATTATTAATGAACTGGATCTGCGCCGCCCCATCTACAAGAAGACCGCAGCTCACGGCCACTTTGGCCGTACCGAACCCGAGTTCACCTGGGAGCGACTGAACCGCGTGGATGCCCTGCGTTCGGCGGTTTCTGAGTCCTAAGCACGCTTCACGAGGAATCGTTGCATCCAGTGACCCAGACC
>CAUQVM010000120.1:0-4390 GCA_963521575.1 uncultured Rothia sp. | reverse complement strand
CCCTGAAGCCCCTGCTCGGCCGCGAACTGCCCGCTGAGCCGAACGTCTACCTGACCGCAGCTGGCGGCGGCGACGGCATCCCCGACACCGAACTGCCCGACGACGCAATCCTGTGTTCCTGCAACAACATCAGCTTCGGTGCTGTCCGTGAGGCTATCGTTGCCGGCAACCACGATGTTGCATCGCTGAAGTCCTGCACCACCGCCGGCACCCAGTGCGGTTCCTGCGTCCCGATGCTGCAGAAGACCCTTGAGCAGCAGATGAAGAAGATGGGCCTGACCGTCTCCAAGGCACTGTGTGAGCACTTCGACTTCTCCCGTGCAGAGCTGGCCGAGGCTGTGCGTCTGACCAACCTGGACGATTTCGACTCCGTACTGGCACGCTTCGGTCACGGTGACGACGGCTGTGCTATCTGTAAGCCGACCGTTGCATCGATTCTCTCCTCCTTCCGCAACTCCTACGTTCTGGATGCTGGTCGCGGTGGTCTGCAGGAGACCAACGACCGTGCGCTGGCCAACATGCAGAAGAACGGTACCTACTCCGTCGTTCCGCGTATTCCCGCAGGTGAGATTCCCGCTAAGAAGCTGGGCCTCATCGCAGAGGTCGCGGAGGAGTTCGGCCTGTATGTGAAGATCACCGGTGCGCAGCGTATCGGTATGTTTGGTGCTCGACTGGAGCAGCTGCCCTACATTTGGGAGCGCCTGGTGGATGCCGGCTTTGAGTCCGGTCAGGCTTACGGTAAGTCCCTGCGTAACGTGAAGTCCTGCATGGGTTCGACCTGGTGCCGCTTCGGTGTTCAGGACTCCACCGGCATGGCAATCCAGCTGGAGAACCGTTACCGCGGCCTGCGCTCCCCGCACAAGTTCAAGTTCGGCGTTTCCGGTTGTAACCGTGAATGTGCCGAGGCACAGGGTAAGGACGTTGGTCTGATCGCAACCACCAACGGCTGGAACCTGTACCTGGGTGGTAACGGTGGTGCAAACCCCGCTCACGGTCGCCTCTTCGTCAAGGACGCTTCCAGTGAGGATATCGTCCGCTACATTGACCGTTATCTGATGTACTACATCCGCACCGCAGACAAGCTGCAGCGTACCGCTCGCTGGCTTGAGGATCTGGATGAGGAGCACGGCGACGGTCTGGCACACCTGCAGTCCGTCCTCATCGAGGACTCCCTGGGCGTGTGCGAGGACCTGGAGCGCGATATGCAGCGTCACGTTGACTCCTACGAGGACGAGTGGGCAGCAACCCTGAAGGACGAGCGTCGCCTGCGCCGCTTCCGTGCCTTCATTAACGAGCCCAACGGTAGCGACGAGGCATCGCACCTGTACGTGCTGGAACGCGAGCAGATCCGTCCCGCAACCCCCGAGGAAATTGCGGCGGCAGAAGCTGGCGAGTCCAACACCGTCCTGCTGACCGGTGCCAAGATTCCCGTGGGTAAGCCCAGTGACCTCAACCCGGTCCCGGCAGCGTAGTATGTGCCCGAAGATTCCTCCGTTCCCGCCCCGCGAGTTCGCCACGATTGACGAGGTGCTCGCGGGCGGGGCGCCCGGGCACAGCCTGGACGATAGCGTGACGGAACGCGGTATTCTTCTGCCCGGCGAGCCTGCAGAGAACCCCTGCAAGGTCTATATTGTGGGTGGTGGCCCCGGTGCCGTTGACCTGCTAACCTTGCGCGCCGTGCGTGCGCTCGGTGAAGCCGACGTGGTGCTGTTGGATCACCTGGCCCCGCAGGAGTACGGAGAGTACGCGCCCAACGCCCTGATTGTGGATGTGGGTAAGGTACCCGGCAAGCATGCCGTGCCCCAGTCGCGCATCCAGCAGCTCATGATTGACTATGCGCTGGCGGGTAAGACCGTGGTGCGCTTGAAGGGCGGCGACCCGTACGTGTACGGTCGCGGCGCCGAAGAGTTGGATGCGTGCATTGCCGCCGGCCTGGAGGCCGAGGTTATTCCCGGTATTACCAGCGCCATCGCGGTTCCCGCGCGTGCCGCTATTCCTGTGACCCTGCGTAAGGTATCCTCGATTTTCACCGTCATTTCTGGTCACTCCGGTCTGTCGGAGACCGACCTGTCTGCGGTGGAGGCGACCTTGCGGGCCTCCGGTACCGTGGTTCTGCTCATGGGTGTGCGCACCCTGCCCGACACGGTGGCGGGTCTGCTCTCGCGTGGGATTGAGGGTCAGATGCCATTGGCGACCATTGAGAACGGATTCTCCGAAAAGGAACGGGTAACCGTGACGACCCTGGAGAATGTGAGCGTGGACTGCGCTTCGGTCAAGTCGCCAGCCATTACCGTAATCGGTGAGGTGGTGTACTACGCCCGCGACGACCAGAACCGCTTTGTGAGCGAGGTGCACGAGCGCCTGCGTGAGCGCTCCACTTCCTAAGGTTCATACGGAACCCGCGAGGGCATTAATGCGCGGCCCCGCATCCTTGGTTTTCCTAGTTGCCAAGGGTGCGGGGCTGTTTGCCGTCTTCGGCATGTTTGAATATACGATGACGTAGCCGGCTGGAGGCGTGAGAGCCGTTAAATTACTCCGCTGTCTTGAAATAGCGCGGAGGCCTTGGCGGAAGAGCCCGGGGTGTTGAGCCGCTGCGCCAGGTAATCATTGCTTATAACCCACCAGCGTCCCTGCGTAAATAGCATGGGGTGGCTTAATGCTGCCTGGGTTGCTTCGGGGATATTGCGTTCCGTCCCGTCGGGCTGTCGAATGCTTGTGGCCGAGTAGTGTGACCTAAGGTAGATGGCTAGGTAGCCGTCGTCACCCTTAAGCGCGGCGGTCGGTTCCTTCTGCTCCATAGAGATAGAGCAGATGAAATCCGTATACCAGCCGCCCTGATTGTATAGCTCCTTAAAGTCGCCCACCTCTTCGAGGAGGGTGTAATCCTGCGGGTGAATGAAGCTCTGCGCCTGGGATGCGTACCGGCCATCTTTGCGGGCGCTAATGAGTGCGCTGTAGTAGGCGCGTAGCGTCTCGTAAGCCCCCTCAAAAGTGGGGTGGGTGCGGGTCGGAACCTGCGTCGGGGGTTCGGGTACATTCTTTGCCGGGGCGGAGGTGCTGGCCGGTTCGTACTCGCTCGGGTATTTGTTGGTGAGTTCCAGCGGGCCGGTGAACTTCTGCCAGTTTTCGATGAGGTCTTTCTCTGAAGCGGGGAGCGGAAAGGTAGTGGCCTCGCCCGAGACGGTAGCACCTGCGGAGGCGGCCGGAGCGGGGGGGTGGGGAAGCGTGTCCCTACGTGCAGTAGCCTCGCTGGGGGTGTTCAGGTTGGTGGAACACCCGGTGAGGGCGGCGAGGATACCGAGAGTGCCGGTACCGAGGCTTCCAGTGAGGATGGCTCGGCGGCTGACGGAGTGGTTGTGGGGCCGCCTGCGAAGAGGGGAGGTGGAGGCACTTTGAGTGGCCTCTGGGGGTGTTTCTCGGAAGAGCATGTGGGTCCTCAAAATTGTGCACCCGGGCATGGCGCGGTGTGCCGGTTTGGAGTGCCGGCGCAACGCGGTAGATCTGGGCGCGTGGTGGTTGGTGCATGCGTGTCGCGACGCCAGTGCGTCATGACATCGGTGTGTCATATTTGAACCGGTGAATAGAGCGCCATGTCTTCAAACAACAACCTATTGCTAACTCTTTGGCTGAGACTAATGGTTGTTGTTCTTTGTGTAGCACTTTACGCGTTTAATAATACTGTATCCGCGTTATTCTGATTCTTTGTAGCGATTCATATGCCTTATATATCTATGATGGGTGGGATTATCGGGGGATCTGCCTCTAAAATACCCCGGAGATACATGTGATTTTATTCACATGGTAACTTGGTGGGGGGACTTCCCGAGGGGAAATCGAGAGAGTATTTTATATCGTGCTGTATGCACCGAGGGGCATTACGGTCTCACGCGGCAATGGGGGCTTACCCTCACGCAGCTCCTTGCAACACCTCGGCGGTAGATATTTTATGAGACTGCTTATGCGTAAGTGGCCCACAAATATACATTCAAGGGGCCGGAAAAATTGCGGTTCCCACACGGGGTGCATCCGGTCGCATGAGTCGCATAGGTGAATATCTAGGGGGTGGACGGGGTTCTGCACCCCATATCTTGTGGTTGCCTCGTCAGCTCCTTTAAAAAATTGGACTAAAAATTTAAAACCCACTTAAACCCACTCTAAGGGGATGTAAAAACATACACTATTCGACACGCCCGGGCGCGGTGTTAGTGGCGCCCCTGCGGAGCTCTATTGACCTATAAACTCGCCACAGGGATGGTATGCATATCCCTCGGTTGAGCGCATACTGCGGGGGAAGGCACCGTTCAAACCCACAGCGTACGGGGTTGCGTTGGAGTCTAAAAGCCACATAAACTATTAGTGTTTGCAACGACCCGGCCATCACCGGCGAGCA
>CAUQVM010000119.1:0-4487 GCA_963521575.1 uncultured Rothia sp. | reverse complement strand
CCCTGAGCCATACGAATCGCGGCATGATGGGCCGAAACAGTCATGAAGCCGTTACCCCTGTGGCGATTCACAGCCTCCGTGCGGGCCTGAGCAATCGGATCATCCGGACGGGGGAAGGGAATACGGTCCATCAACACCAGGCGGCAGGAATCTCCCGGAACATCCACCCCCTGCCACAGGCTCATCGTGCCAAAGAGGCAGGAATCAGTATCCTCACTAAACTCCTCTACCAGGGCCTTAAGCGATGACTCACCCTGCAGAAGAATATTCAGGTCGCTATGCTCACGCATGTACTCGGCAGCACGCTCGGCAGCACGCTTAGAGGAAAATAGCCCCAACGCACCACCCTCAGATGCCTCACACAGCTCACGCAGGCGGTCCAATTGCCCCTCATGCACGCCAAACCCCGGGGGCTTAAGATCCCCGGCCACGTACATAATGCCCTGCTTACGATAGTCAAAGGGTGAACCAACATCAATACTCGCCCACCGGGGAGCGTCCTCTCCCTGCAACCCCAGGGAATTGGCCACCGCATCGAAGGAGTCCCCCACTGTCAAGGTTGCACTCGTCAAAATCACGGTGCGATCGGTAAAGAGGCCTTCGCGTAACTGCAGACCCACGCTGAGCGGGGCAATATTCAGGGTTGCCGGATCAGTATCCGAGGCGGCCACGTAACGGCCGTTCTCCCAGCCTCCCTGACGCGAAATCCACAGCACGTCCTGCTCGATCGAAGCTTCCAGCATACGGGAGGTTACATCGTAGACCTCAGAAATCTGCGAACGAGTCATCTGCAGGCCAGCATCCACCTCCTGGTTATCCGGCTTGGTATCTGACAGAGCGGTTCGGGCCGCGTCATTGACCGCCGATAAGGCAGTCAGAAGCCGTCCATCGATGTCCGTCAGCAGACCCTCAGGCAAACCCTCTAAAGCAGTTTCCAGGGTTCCGGCAGCCATCTCCAGGTTCCCCGGATCAGCCTTTGAGTTTTTCTTCACCCCGCGGGCGGCACGGCGAATCATGGCAACCGTCAGCGATCCGGAAACCGCACCGGTCACACGATCCACCAACTCGTGAGCTTCGTCAATAATAACGGTCTCGTGCTCGGGCAAAACCTTCATACCCTCAAAAGCGTTAATGGCCAGTAGGGCATGGTTCGTAATCACAATATCCGCTTCGGCGGCACGGTTACGAGCCATCTCACTGAAACATTCCTCGACCAGCGGGCAACGGCGTCCCAGGCACTCGGCGGAGCTTACCGATACCTGTGCCCAGGCACGATCTGATACGCCGGGCTTTAGCTCATCGCGATCTCCGGTCTCGGTGCGTTCGGCCCACGCGCGTAGACGCACAACTTCCTCGCCCACTCTAGAGGTTGGGGAAGGAAGATCAAAGAGAGCATCCTGCTCTTCCTCGGGATAGCCGCCCTCCAGCTTATGCAGGCAGAGGTAGTTATTGCGGCCCTTCAGTAGAGCCACCTGAGCCTGCGATTCGGGGCGAGGCTCCAGGGCCCGCAAAAGGCGAGGGATGTCGCGGTTCACAATCTGCGCCTGCAGGGCCAGGGTTGCTGTAGCCACCACGATCGGCTGGCGGGACTCCCCCACGCGGGCCAGGGCCGGTACCAGGTACCCCAGGGACTTACCGGTACCGGTCCCCGCTTGCACAAGCAGGTGCCGTTGTAACTCCAGGGCCTGCGCCACGTGTGCAGCCATGGTTCTTTGGCCCTCACGCTTCTGGCCGCCGGTAGCCTCCACCACCTCATCGAGCAGAGTCAGGGCATCCTTCGCACCGGGTAGGGTTTCTAATTCATGCCCGGTAAACGGGGCGTTCATCTTCTCCCTCACGTGTATACGCCCTAGAAAGATTCGTCGCCGGAGGTAGAAGCTACAGGACCTGCCTCGCCGCTAGCTGCGGTGAGGGCACGGGCTTCAGCCAGTTCTTCTTCAAGGACCTCCAATAGTTCGCCCTCCAGCACGTATTCGGCCAGATCCGAGGCAACATCCTCGCGTACCAGCGCCGTGACGAACGTACCATCCGAAACGAAATCGGTACTCTTAATCTCTGCATCCCACTCGTGCAGGCGCGAAATAATCTCGCCGTGGTTATACGGGATCAGTAGCTTCACCTCGATGGAGGGGCGCGGAATCATATCCGCGATCTTCTGCTTGAGCTCGTCAATACCCAGGCCGGTGCGGGCCGAAACAATAACGTGCTCAGGCTCGCGCTGACGCATACGTTCAAGCACAAAGGGATCGGCAGCATCTGCCTTGTTCAGCAGAATAATCTCGGGAATATGGCGGGCTTCCACCTCGGCAATCACCTCGCGGACCGCACGAATCTGGCCCTCAGGATCCGGGTGCGAAGCATCCACCACGTGCAGGATCAGATCGGCATCGGCCACCTCTTCAAGAGTTGAGCGGAACGCCTCCACTAGCTGAGTGGGTAGCGAGCGCACGAAGCCCACCGTGTCGGAGAGAGTGTAGCCAATACCGTCGGGGGTCTGTGCCTTGCGCACGGTCGGATCCAGGGTCGCGAATAGAGCATTTTCAACGAGTACGCCCGCATCGGTGAGGCGGTTCAGCAGTGAGGATTTACCGGCGTTCGTATACCCGGCAATCGCGACTGAGGGTACGCGATTACGGCGGCGGTTCAGGCGCTTCGTCTCGCGAGCTGGAGCCATGGCCGCAATCTCACGCTTGAGCTTGGCCATGCGGGCGCGCAGGCGTCGGCGGTCGATCTCAATCTTGGTCTCACCGGGGCCTCGGGAACCGATACCTTCACCGGCGGCGGCACGGCCACCGGCCTGACGGGACAGAGAAGCACCCCAACCGCGCAGGCGGGGTAGCATGTACTCCAGCTGTGCCAGCTCGACCTGCGCCTTACCCTCGCGGGATTTAGCATGCTGGGCGAAAATATCGAGAATGAGGGCGGTACGGTCAATGACCTTAACCTTGACAATGTCTTCGAGGGTTCGACGCTGGGAGGGAGCCAGCTCAGAATCAACGATTACGGTATCTGCGCCGGTCGCCTCCACAATATCCTTGAGCTCCAGAGCCTTTCCGGATCCGAGGAAGGTGCCCGGGTCGGGCTTGAGGCGGCGCTGTACTAGGCCGTCCAGCACCTCAGAACCGGCGGTCTCAGCGAGCGCGGCCAGCTCACGCAGGGAGTTTTCGGCGTCTTCGACAGTGCCTTCGGTCCATAGTCCGGCCAGCACCACGCGTTCCAGGCGTAGCTGTCGGTACTCGACCTCGGTCACGTCCTCCAGCTCGGTGGAGAGGTTTGCAATACGGCGCAGGGCACGGCGTTCGGCGAGGTCTTCCTGGTCTCCATCGAATTCGGAGTGTTCTCGCTGATTATTAGAAATTTCGCGCGCTCGAGTATCCAGCACGCGGCGGTGGCCGGTGCCGTGGTCGGGAGTGCTCTCGCGATGCGCGGTACCCGCGGTGTCGTACGTGATTATGGAAGAGGCGGACTGGGGACGGCCCAGCACGCGGTCTACGGTGCGGCGCAACTGCTCGTCGCTCGGCAGTTTCTCGGCACCGGATACAGGATTATTCTTAGAAGTCATACGTTTTTAATTCTAACTCCGATACCCCGGTGCGGCTGGGCTTCCGGTCATTCTTGCGCTCGGGGCGTGCATGCTATGTGCCGAGAGGGGCATTCCGTAGAGCGGTAGGGGTGGTAGGGGCTGACCGGTACACTGGATACCATGAGCGAGCAGCATTACTTTTCTGAAACTCCCGAGACGGAATTTAGGCCCTGCCCCGTGCAGGTAGAGCTAGCCGGACGCAGGGTCACCGTTACCACTGCCAATGGCATCTTTAGCCCTGCGGGTATCGATAAGGGCACAGCCATCCTCTTGCAGGAGGCGCCCGAACCCCGGGGTGAGCGTATGCTCGATATTGGGTGCGGCTGGGGCCCCATCACCCTAACCCTGGCTATGCTCGCCCCCAACGCGCAGGTGCATGCCGTGGACGTGAACTCCCGCTCCATTGAGCTAACCGCTCGCAATGCCCGTTCCCTCGGCCTGCCCAATGTGACAGTGGGAACGCCCGAGTCGGTAGACCCCGATCTACGTTTTGACACTATCTGGTCGAACCCGCCGATTCGCGTGGGTAAGGAGGTGCTGCACGAGATTCTTCTGACCTGGCTACCGCGCCTGGCGCCAAACGGTGACGCGTACCTGGTCGTGCAAAAGAATCTGGGCTCCGATTCCTTGCAGATGTGGCTGGATGCGCAACTCAGCGAGCTGTACGTCAGCCAGTTTGAGGTCTCGCGCTACGCGACTTCCAAAGGCTTCCGCCTTCTGCACGTACACCGGGTGCAGGACTAATGCGGATTTGGCTTTAGAAAAGAGTTGAGAACGAGCGGGGGGGGGGGGGGGATCGTCGCCCCCCCCCGCCGGGAGCAATTTTTTTTTTTTGTGGGGGTTTGGGTTTTAGATCATCGCCCCCAACGGCGGGGGGCGCCCCCCCGCCCCGCCCCCGCCCCCC
>CAUQVM010000118.1:0-4538 GCA_963521575.1 uncultured Rothia sp. | reverse complement strand
GCGGCGCTCGAGCCCCACATCTCCGCAAAGATCATGGAGCTGCACCACGACAAGCACCACGCCGCATACGTAGCGGGTGCCAACGCTGCGTTGGAGCAGCTGGCAGAGGCACGCGAGAATGGTGCGTACGGTAACGTCTCCAAGCTCTCCAAGGACCTGGCCTTCAACCTGGGTGGTCACACCAACCACTCCATCTTCTGGAACAACCTGTCCCCCGAGGGTGGCGACAAGCCCACCGGTGAACTGGCAGCAGCCATTGACGAGTTCTTCGGCTCCTTCGACAAGTTCCGCGAACACTTCACCAACGTTGCGCTGACCATTCAGGGCTCCGGCTGGGCAATCCTCGCATGGGATACTGTGGGCAAGCGCCTCATCATCGAGCAGCTATACGATCAGCAGGGCAACATCTCCGTAGCTCTGATCCCCGTTCTGCAGCTGGATATGTGGGAGCACGCCTTCTACCTGGACTACCAGAACGTGAAGGGCGACTACGTCAAGGCATTCTGGAACATTGTGAACTGGGCTGACGTCCAGGCTCGCTTCGAGCGCGCTGTGTCCCAGACCAAGGGATTGGTTCTCTAATTTAGGGTTTTCGCCAGCGCGGTGAGATTATCGAAACGGGTGCCCGGCGCCTCCTAGAGTGGAGGTGTCGGGCACCCGTTCGTTAAGTCTCGGGAAGTATTACGGGATTCGATGCGAAACCTTAGAGCGCCAGCGTGCGGTCAATGCGGATGCGGCGGCAGAAGTCCTCGTCGTGGCTTACGACGATGAGCGCGCCGGTATAAGCGTTGAGTGCCTGCACCAGCCAATCCACCGACGAAATATCGAGGTTATTTGTCGGCTCGTCCAGCATAAGCAGCTGTGGTACCGGGTCAGCCAGAAGCACCTGCGCCACTGCGGCACGGAAGCGCTCACCGCCGGAAAGCTCGCCGGTCTTGCGGTGCACGCTCTCGCGACGGAAAAGTAAGCGTGCGAGCTGATCGCGCAGGCGTTGCTCGCTCACGCCCCGGTTTGCCCGTTGTACGCACTGCAGAAGGGTTAGTTGCGGGTCGAGGCTAATGCGCTGGGGAATGTAGGCTCCCTGAATGCAGTACTCAACGCGGTAGGTGGGTTGCACGGGGGAGTGGTAGCCCGGATCGCCTGAGTGGGCAATGGCTTCAAGGAGTGTGGTCTTGCCGCTACCGTTTGCTCGCGTGATGCGTAGGTGTTCGGGCCCGCTGAGAATCAGACGTTCGGGGTGCTCGGGCAGGGTTTCGCTCTGAGCTTTACCGCCCGTAGTATTGGGCGAAAAATGCAGAGAGTCAATCCCGGTCGGTTGCTGAACCATAGATATTTCACGTGAAATCCGGTGAGAGTCAGCCCTGCGCAACTCCAGCACCTTGCGTCCCGTAGGTAGGGGGCGTTGGCTGAGCTCAACATAGATTTTCTCCGCCTCGCGCACTCCATCCTGCGCCTTCAGGTACGCCTCCCGAGCCTGTTCCTGATGTCCAACGCGCAGACCTCGGAGCTTTGCCGCGGCCTGCCGCCAGGCATCCTTGGCGAGGGCAAGAATCGTGTCCGGCTGGTCGTCCTTCCAGACGCGGGACATGTTCCTCGAGATAATCTCCTGTGCCTGAACCCACTCACGATGCGCCGAACGCACCCGGTTCTTCGCCTCGCTCACGCGACGCTGGGCCACCTGTTGCTCAGCCTCCAGCGCCTGTCGGTAGGCGCTATAGTTACCCTCGAAGAGCCGCAGGTGGGACACCCCCTGCCGATCGGCGTGAAGCTCCGCAATCACGTGCATGCGCTCCAGCAGGTCGCGGTCGTGGCTAATAATGAGCGCCGGGCAGGGGAGCGTCTCCAGGGTTTCGAAGAGCTGCGCCTTCGCCGCGGAATCTAGGTTGTTGGTCGGCTCATCCAGCAGAATGAATTCGGGCTCGGAGGTCATGAGCGCGGCAAGCGCGGCAATGACCGCCTCACCGCCGGAGAAGCTACGCATTTGGCGAGCAAAGAGTGCCCGAACACCCTCCGGGTTATCGCGGTCTACCGGCACCGCCGGGTTGAATCCGTAGGCTGTCAGGGTGGTGAGGGTCCGCTCCTCAACGTCCCAGTTATCGCCGATAGTCTCGTAGAGTTCAGGGGAATATTCGTCGGATTCTACCGCCTGTAGCGCCCGCAGAATATCAGCGATTCCGCAGAGCTCGGCGAGGGTTTGCTCCCGCTTCAGGCCTAAATCTTGCGGCAGATGCGCTATGCGGTTCGGTGCGGTCACAGATCCGGACTCTGGAGTCAATTCACCCAAAATCAACCTCATGAGGGTTGTTTTCCCGCAACCGTTGTCGCCGCTGAGGCCGGTGAGAGGTGCTGAAAATACCGCCGATAGATCGATGAAGAGCGCAGGTTCGCTCGGGTGCGCGTACGAAATATGGTCGAGTGTAATGTGGCGTGACATGGGCCGAGTTCCTTCGAATAGGTGCTCGGATTCCCGCCAGCGCACATGAGGCGTGTAGGCATAAAAAACCCGAGCATAACGGTGGATGTACCTGTGCCCGGGTGTGCGCGCTGACGAAAATACGCAGGTAAAGATGCCTGCAC
This sequence comes from uncultured Rothia sp., assembly GCA_963521575.1. Taxonomy (GTDB): domain Bacteria; phylum Actinomycetota; class Actinomycetes; order Actinomycetales; family Micrococcaceae; genus Rothia. Next base: position 1,961 of record CAUQVM010000118.1, on the reverse strand, counting down.
AAATAGTTGCGTGGGTGCGCGAAAAATTCTGTAGGGTCCGGGCTTATGCTCGGTGGGTCATTTCTTTGATGCCTCCTAGATTCCGAAGTGCACCCCGGCCGTGCCTTGGGTGGCTTCGGTCAAACATTGCGTTCAGCCCCGTAACTACCCCCGCAATGGGGCAGTGCAGGAAGAGAGCTGATGACTCCAGCATAGGAATCGTGCGGCTACTGAGTCAAGCACCCTCCCATAAAACCTTTCGACAACGATCAATACCCCCTGGAGAGTGTAAAAAGAAGGGGCGACACCGAAGGGTGCCGCCCCTTCTCCTAGGTAATAAATCTTAGACATTAAATCTGCGTGCACAGCATGCGACTAGTGCCCGAATCCTAATGATCAAAAGCGCATTACGCCTCGTGGCGCTCACGGTACATGCCCAGCGGGCCCGCATCTGCGTAGGCCTGCGCGTCATTGTAACGGTACAGGCGCGGGGGGCGGTGGCGGGTACCCTCCACACGGCGGCCGGTATCGATAATCGATTTCGATGCCGCAATCTGGCGGCGGAAGTTTGCCGGGTCCAGGGTGCGACCCAGAATCGCCTCATACACCTCACGTAGCTGCGCCAGGGTGAATTCCTCGCCCAGGAAGGAGTGTGCGATGCGCGAGTACTCGACTTTGTTCTGCAGGCGGTACAGCGCGTATTCAATAATCTCGTTATGGTCGAAAGCTAGCTCGGGCAGTTCATCCACCGGGAACCAGCGAATATTTTCATGCACTCGGGTATTAGCCACCTCGGTTGCAGGGATCGAAGCCCAGTACACAACCGACACGACGCGCTCATAGTCGGTAGCGGGTGTGGGAACCGGGTCACCGTTCAGGCGGGCGGCCCGTGCCTCGGGAGTGCGCAGAACATCACCGAATGCGTAGAGCTGCTCCAAATAGCCGGGCTCCAAATTGGTGGCACGCTTCAGGGTTGAGCCTGCGGCCTCTTCTAGAGAGAGGGTCGGGTTTAGGGGGCCGCCGGGCAACGCCCACTGGTTCTTATACGGCTCGCGGAGGCGGCGAACCAGCGGCAGCCACAGTGAGGGGTGAGCCTCGTTTTCCTTGGCGCGAAGCGCCAGAATCACGGTGGAAACGGCGAGAGATACGGAGGAGTGGTCTACCTCGGGGTGCTCTTCCTCGGCGACCTCGCCGGGAAAAAACTGGGATGCGACGCTCATTCAGGCCTCCTGTGCGAATGGGTATCGATAGGTGTGCATACTCTGCCCATTTTAAGGGGTCTGGCGTTGGGAACACGCACACGCGGTACCCCCTGTTCAAAAATGAAGGTACCGCGTGCGAAAAATTATGAACTGTAGCGTGCTATTGCACCATTGATTGGTTGCCTAGTCGATTTGCAGCTCACCCATGGGTTCCCAGCCCTCACCCTCGACCGTACGCGAGACGATCTTCGGGGTTGCGGTAAGCAGAGGGCGCATATCATCCAGAGCCTTCTTAAAGTGGGCAGAGTTGACGTGGGGGCCCTCGGCATCATCGTCAAAAGCCTCGACGACCACGAACTCGTTCGGATCCTCCAAGCTACGGGACCACTCGAAGAACTTGTTACCCTTCTCGGCGCGGGTGGCCTCGGTAAACTCGCGGGTTACCTCGGCCCAGCGATCGAGCTGATCGGGCTTGACGGGGAACTTGACCACAATAAAAATCACGGAAACTCCTAGGATGGGAAGCGGATACGTACCTCTCTAGTTTAAACCCTGGGTGCCTGCTGATGCGTGGGTTTAGCGTTTGGCTTCCGCTAGTGGGTGGCGGCCTTGAGGACCTGCAGCGCGCGTTCCAGTGCGGCGCGGTCGGAGTTCAGCATATCGGTGGTTAGGGGGTTGGTGGCCCCGCCTCCGAAGGCTGCGTTGTAGTACATCCCGTCACCCAGAAGCAGTACGGCGCGAGCGATGTGCGCATCGCCAAGCTCGGCAAGGATGAGAGAG
>CAUQVM010000117.1:0-4610 GCA_963521575.1 uncultured Rothia sp. | reverse complement strand
GTGTGCTCATGTTGAGTGCGTACTTTATGCCGCTGTGGACTGCTCAGGTGATTCCGTATGAGCAGTGGTATTCGCATATGTGGTTTAAGTCCTGGATTTAGGCTCAGGTTTTAGGCTCGGAATCTAGGCGGATCTAGGCTCAGGGTTTTAGACCTGGTTGTAGGCTCGGGTTTAGTCCTGGGTTCAGGCGCGAGCGATACGAGCTTGGGTATAGCGAAGGGGGCTGGGTTCTACCGTGTGGTAGAGCCCAGCCCCCTTTGTTGTGCCCTTTCCGCGCTGGTTTGCACGGGGAAGTGGCTGATGATTTTAGTTGTCACCGACTCGTGCGGAGGCGAGCTTGACGCGCAGTTCCTGGCGTTCCTGGCGGCGGCGTTCTGCCTTGAGCTTGCGGTATTTGGTGGGCCAGGTGGTCACGAGCAGGAGCGTAATCTGCGCTGCTACGAGGACCGCTACGGCGATTGCCGCGTCGATCCAGAATTGCGGCGGGTAGAGGCGGATCAGGGAGCTTCGTACGGAGAATTCCCAGTTGCCCTGCGGGAAGAACACCTGGTGGAAGGTGGTGAACAGCCATTCCCAACCGAAGACGCCCACAACGCCGAGCACCGCGATGAGTCCCAGGGTAATCCATGCGCCACAGAAGAGGCTGCGGCGGATGGTTCCGGGGGAGCGCTCGCGTAGGGAGATGCTGCTGAAGAGCGTCAGTAGGAAGAGTGCGGCAACGGCTACGGTGGCGATGAGCAGTACCCATTTCACGTCGTGCATGTGGTTCACTTCTGCTTCGGTGAAGGCGAGGGTGTTGTCGGCGCCGGTGGTGAGGCGGGCGAGGTATTCGCGCGGCGCGAAGTTGTTGATGTAATCCACGCCGTAGGAGCCCAGGCGCATCCTCTCGACGAGGTAGTAGCCGTAGCTGTCTTCGGGGAATCCGGGGCGGTGGTATTCGAGCCAGAGGAAGGGCGCGGAGGCTACAGCGCGGATCGCGATCATGAGTACGGTCAGCGGCACGGTGAGCGCGATGAGGGTTGCGCGGAGCTTGAGGAAGCGCGGGGTGTCTTCCACGGCGTCTTCGCGGGCTGCGGCGCGTTCTGCAGCTTCGGGCGAGGCTGCCAGGGAAGACAGCGGCGCGTTGGGGTCCGCGACCGCGTGGGTGTGACCGGTGCGGGTGGTTTCGGTGCGGTACTTGCGTCCGGCGGTGGAGGCGCTTGCCGCCTCCGCGGTAGCGACGGTTTCTGCTTCAGCGGCTTTTTCGGCTTCTGCTGCTGCCGCGGCTTCTGCTTCGGCGGCGCGCTGCATGGTTTCGCGGTTGAGGTCGCTGAGGGTCGGGTTTTTGGGGGTGCTCTTCGAATCGCGGACGAGGGGCACGAAGCCGGTGGAGACGTTGGTGCGGGTGCGCACGCGGGTGCCGACGCCCTGCTCACGGAGTTTGCTGCGCGCCGGGACGACGGGTACGGAACCGGTGGGCAGGTCCGGCTCTTCGGCGACGGTGGGTACGTCTGCTGCGATGCGGCCGAATGCGCCGGTGTGCGGTGCCGGTTCGCTGGTGACGGTCTCTGCGCGGCGGGCCTTGAGAAGTTCTTCGGCGCTATTGCGGCGGATGGCCGGGCGCAGTGCGCCCCACATTCCTCGGTGTGTTTCTTTGCTCATTGATCTCGCGTTCTTCTTCGAGTGAATGGTGTTTGAGTGAGTTGCGGGTGTCTGTACTATCTGCCAGTTTCTCATACGCAAAGAACCTTCCGTGTGAATTCACGGAAGGTTCTTTGCATTCGGGTGTTTAAATCTTGGGTTCGAATTCTAGGATTCGGTGGTGTCCGCACCCTGGACGGGTACTTTGTAGACCACTCGCCAACCCTGAGGTGCCGTCAGTCGTGCGGCGTGGTCGTCGCAGAGGTCGTAGGCGTGGGGTTCGCGAAATTCAGAGAGTGCGTCAATGAGTGCCGTGGAATCTGCGTAGGAGTAGTGGAGAGTAACAGTCGCCTCTCGCTGGCAGGTCTGGCGGGAGCACAGTCGTGCGGTCTGCATGTAGATGGTACCTTCCTGGCTTAGCTCGCCTGCTTGCGCAGTCGGCGGCGTTCACGTTCTGACAGCCCGCCCCAGATTCCGAAGCGCTCGTCATTGTCCATTGCATATTGTAGACATTCTTCGCGCACGGGGCATACACCGCATACCCTTTTGGCGTCTCGGGTGGAGCCGCCCTTCTCGGGGAAGAAGGCTTCAGGATCGGTTTGGGCGCAGAGTGCTTCAGCTTGCCAGGCGAGTTCTCCGTCTTCGCCTTCGGTTCCGTAGAGTCCTGCCGCTGCGGTCCATACGTCGGTGCAGGCAGGCATGTTTCGTTCTGCATCTGCGAGAAAGGCGTCGGCGGCTTTTTCGAGAGAATGAGTGGGATTCATGCTACGGTGCTGAGCGCCTGATGCGCGCGCGGCCGCGATGGAGCGGTCCGATGCAATGTAGGAGCCCATGGGTTTTCCTTCCGTGTTCTCATTGTGAGCTTAATGAGTCTGCGGATCCGTCGTGGACGGAATCTTAGTGTGTATGGTGTGGCATGGTTCGCTTTGGCCTCTACGGTCCCTCCAAGGCAAACACGCTTATATATCTATTAGACGTGCGACACGCCGTTTCGTCAAACTAGACTTAAACAATATTTAGATGTATGTGTTAGGAGCGTCATATTTAATGTAAATTTGACCTTTATACATTTTCGCACACACCACTTGCCCTCGCTCACACCCAAGGAGCACCTTAAGTTTCCCCTTCTCCAGGACTAGTTTCCACCGCCTGCAAATTCCGCATCCTGACTGCAAATATAAGGACTTACGGCGACCACCCCCACCTCTCCCATCTCGAGCTCGGGGAAAGAATCTAATAATTAGATAAGGAAAACTTATCTTTTTCACTATGCAGTTTCTGAATATTTTTCCGAGGCATTGCGAAGCATTTACATTTCCAACTTATTTTTATGCCACATTACCAAAATGAGGCATTAGGGCTGTCAAACATTTTGAACCATTAGGTTTTTAGGGCACCCTTAGGCGTTTTTACTTTACCTTTGCATCTTTTAGCACCGCGCACATTCTCCCTGACCTCTCCATCCCCGGTGCGGTAGAGTGAAACCCATGGTTACTCTCTCCCCCACCGGCGCATCCGTGCCTACAACTCTGAACCGCTTCTTTGAGAAGCTCAGCAGCCAGCAGACCCCCGCCCTCATCTGGTACTCAGCAAACGGCGAGCGCATTGAGCTCTCCGGCAGGGTCCTCATGAACTGGATTGATAAGAGCGCAAACCTACTGGTTGAAGAATGCGAGCTGGAGCCCGGCGAGGGTTTTGACCTTCAAGCGCCTCTGCACTGGCGCACTATTGTTCTGGGCCTGGCGGCGTTGCGAGTTGGTGCGCTACTGCACCAGGATGAGCCGCTGGTTGCCGCGGTCTGCACCGAACAGGAGGCGGGCTACACGAATGACCCCGCGTACCTTCTGGCGGTGGATCGTGCCCCGCTGGCGCTTTCCTACACCGGCGATCTGCAGGCGCTGTCTTCCCACGCTGATGAGGTACTCGATTATTGCGCGCTGGTGCGTAGCTTTGGCGACCAGTACTCCGGCATGCTCCCCGATGACTCGGCAGAGGTGCTTGAGGGCTTCACCTACGCGGAGGCGTACGAGCAGGCGCTTGCACAGGCACAGACCTACCGCACGGCGGGTTATGCACTACCTTCGGGTCAGCGTGCGCTCGCGCTGGAGTTGAGCCCCGACTACGGTTTTGACGCGTCGGAGGCGACCCTGAGCGCCCTGTTGGAGGTGCTGGCGATTCTACTCTCCGGGCATGCGGTATTTGTGGCTGACCCGAGCGTCAACTGGCAGGATGGGCAGCTGGGGTCTTTGATGGTTGCCGAGCGTGCGGTGGAGATTCCCCGCGCATAGCGCCCCTCCCCTTCAGCACCCGTGGCGCCCCTCCCCTAGCGAACAAAGAGCCGCACGGAACGTTAACAACCACACGGAGCTTTAAACGATTCATCCCCCGATACCGTTCGTATCGGGGGATGAATCGTTATATCAAGTTCTAACTAGGCTGCTTCTACATTCTGAGGAGCTTAGGAATTCTGCGAGCCCGGCTTCGACTGTGCCTCAGACACAGCCGCTTCAGAGGCTGCCTTACGTGCCGCAGGTTCTTCGCCATCAAGAATGGCGGCGGCTTCATCAAACATACGGCCGAGCTCCTCGTGGTCGGTACCTTCACCTTCTTCGACCTTCTGGCGGTGCGAACCGTACACCCAGAAGCGGTAGAGGAAGTAGCGAAGAATGGTACCCAGAATGGTACCGATGATCGTACCGGAGATGAAGGACGCCTCGGGGGTGCGCAGGTTCAGCACGTAGGTACTGAATGCCACACAGCCTGCCTCAACGAGGATGCCGAGCAGGTTCACCAGACCAAATTCGATGGCTTCGCGCTTCCAGTTTTCGGAGCGGGAGTCGCGGAAGGTCCACAGACGGTTCATGAGCCACGAGAAGATGGTTGCAACGATACTTGCAATAATCTTCGCCTTGGTGTGAGCCTCCGACATGACGGTTATCATCAGCACCCACACCGTCACAGAGTTCACGATGAAGGCGGCGCCGCCCACG
>CAUQVM010000116.1:0-4610 GCA_963521575.1 uncultured Rothia sp. | reverse complement strand
GGTGTATTCCGTGTGAGTGGCGCGAAATCCTGAGGTTCTGGCAGGAATTCTCAGGAAACTCTCAGATAATTCCCATACCCTACCGATTCTCGGAGGGGAACGCAAAACGAATTTGTGACCGAAGGCACCTAATAAACGCTAAAATTTCAACTTTAAAGTAAGTGTTAATTGCACCTTAATGCATCTATTAATATTCAAATTTGCCACGAATTTTTTCGAGTATTTCAGCGTTTTACCTAGTCAGTGAATTAGTTTAGCAAGAAAACAAAAAAATCAATAATCTCGTGAGCTTTAGATGCGCTTTGAGCTTCGAATAGGCAGATAGCCCAGCTGTTGAATATCTCACAGTTGCCCATATCCTGGAATTTTTACCCCTCCGCACCGGTCATAGGGAGAGGAAAGCAGACCAAGTCCAGCCGGATTCCAGCCCCCCTCTCCCCCGGCTCCAGCCTAAGGTGCACCGCACAACCACCGGGGTCAATATCCGGTTATAGCGCACCCGCCTCCGAGCAAATATTCACCAGCTCTCCAATCCCTTCAATGCGAGTGCGCACCTGCTGCCCCGGCTTCAGCCACTGCCGCGGATGCAAAGACAGGCCAACACCCGCCGGTGTACCCGTCGCTACCAAATCCCCCGGTTCCAGGGTCATAAACCGCGAAATATAGGACAGTAACTGCGCCGGGCTAAACACCATATCAGCCGTCGAGCCGCGCTGGCGCACCGTGCCATCCACCTCACACACCAGCTCCAGGCCGGCCGCAGGATCCACCTCATCCGGGCTCACAATCACCGGACCAAACGGAGTCATCGCATCCCAGTTCTTACCCTGGAACCACTCCGAAGAGCGGCCCTGCCAATCGCGCACCGACACGTCGTTCATGACCGTATACCCCATGAGCGCCTGCATAGCCTGCTCCTCGGTCGCATTGCGCAGCCGGACACCCACCACCAGGCACAGCTCCACCTCCCAGTCGACCTTCGTGCTACCCGTACCGTCAGCGGCAGGCATACGAATCTGCTCGCCCGGGCCAATCAGCGCATTCGCAAACTTAGCAAACAGCGCCGGATGCTCGGGTACCTCAAGGTTCATCTCCTCGGCGTGATCGCGGTAGTTCAGACCCGCGCACACAATCTTGCCAGGCTTATCCAGCGGGCGGATAAACGGTAGGGACTCCCACAGATCCGTACCGTGGCCCATGACGGTAGCCCCATTCTCCTTCAGAATTGCCACGGCATTCTTCGGGTCGCCAAAGTTCAGGCGGAACCGGCTGTAGAAATTCAGGAGTGGACTCAACTTGGCCGGCAGCTCGTACACGGTCTCTTCGAAGAAGCAGACCGCGCGGCTACCCTTCGCATCCTTAATCTGACCCCAACGCATGGGTGCTCCTTTGCTTGTCTGAATTACTTATCTGGACTAAGTAGGTCTAATGTGTTGAGCCCTGAGACGTTCACAGTTAAACCGGCCGATACTCTCCTGAAAGCCCCGCTACTTAAACCCGAGGTTCGCGTAAGCTTCCACAATGGCATCCTCCAGGTCCTCCATGAGCAGGGAGGGGTTCGCGTCCTGCGCCGCCCCCACCGTGGCCGGGTCAAGCTCCATACCGAGGGCGCGGTACACATCCTCCGTGACCGCGCGTAGGGGCTCCGAATCGGCCACCACAATACCGGTACTAAACCACCAGGCACCGCTCACCACGCGCTGGGCGGTGCCCACCAGCTTAATACGGCCACCACCCGCAGCGGCGGGCAACTGCGCGTACACCGAATACTCACCCGGGCAGTACTCCCCCGGGATCTCACCCACGCGCGCATCCACGCCCACCTCACGCAAAGCCTGAGCAAACATATCGCCGAACAGACGGTAACGCAGAGTGTTGCCGGTGCGAGCATCGGCGGCGGGCTGAAAATGATCCACCACCAGGCACCCCCGATGATAAGCTGCGGCGTGGCCTCCCACCTTGCGCACCAACACCTCAAAGCCGTGCTCGCGGCACGCCTCAGAGGCTGCCGCAAAGCCGGGATTCAGTTCATCACGGCGACCGAACGCCACCGTGGGGTTCGGCTGGTACATGCGTAAGGTTGCTTCACGCTCGCCGCTGGCAACTTCGCGGAGTATCTGCACCGTCTGGTCGTGGTGAATGAGGATTTCGCCCGACTCCGGGCCGGTTTCTCGAATAATCTGCACGTTTTCTATTTTACGGTCGGTTCGGTGGGGGACAGCCATCATTGCGCGTCATAGTTTGCCGCATACCGTGGCTTACCTTCAGTGCAGAATACCAAGCCGCTAAGATTAAAACGACTGTACGCGGCTTCCCACATGCACCGTGTGCAGCGCACAAACACAGCATAACAGCGCAGAAGAAACACACACCTCACCCACGGCAGATTCCCGCCTGCCCTGACCTGTACGTTTCACAAAGGAGTACGGACATGACTCAGTCCACCCAACCCAACACTGCGACGGCAGCCGCCCCCACGAAGGAGGTGAGCGAGGCCCGCAAGCGGCGAAATAAGCTGATTCTTCATGTTGCTATTATCCTGCTGGTCACCCTCGCCATCTGGTTCGTGCCCGCCCCCGAAGGCGTCGACCCGCGCGGCATGCACATGCTTGCCATCTTTGTCGGCACCATCCTCGGCCTGATCTTCCAGCCGCTACCGACCCCCTCGGTGGCTCTGGTCGGCCTCGCGGCCGCCATGATCACCGGCACCATGGCCGCCAAGAACGAGGCACTGACCGGCTTCGGCAACTCCTCCATCTGGATTATTGTGGCCGCATTCTTCATCGCCGATGGCTTCCTCATTACCGGCCTGGGCAAGCGCATTGCACTGCTCTTCGTACGCGCCCTCGGCAAGTCCTCCCTGGGCCTGTCCTACGGCATGGCCATTACCGACCTGGTACTCGCCCCCGCGACCCCCTCGAATACGGCCCGTGCCGGCGGCGTGATCTACCCGATTATTCGCTCGCTCTCCGAAGTCAACGGCTCGACCAACGAGACCCCCGAATCACGCCGCAAGCTCGGCTCCTACCTGCTCATGACCGAGGCGCAGGTCAACACCATTACCTCCGCCATGTTCCTCACCGCCATGGCCGGTAACCCCCTAGCTCAGAAGTTCGCGCACGATCGCGGTATTAACCTGGACTGGGGTACCTGGGCTCTGGCCGCGCTGGTTCCCGGCCTGGCCGCTCTGCTGGTCATGCCCTGGATTATGTCGAAGCTTTACCCGCCGACCATTAAGCACACCCCCGACGCCCCCGAGCACGCCCGCCAGGAACTGCACGAGATGGGCCCCATGAGCTCCAAGGAATGGATTATGCTCGGTACCTTCGTGCTGCTGCTGGTCCTGTGGATTACCGGTACCGTCCTGGGTATTGACGCCACCAGCGCCGCCTTCTTCGGCATCGGTATTCTACTCACCACCAAGGTGCTGACCTGGAAGGACATGGCAAAGAACTCCAGCGCCTGGTCCACCCTCATCTTCTTCGCCGTGCTGGTAGGTATGGCCGACCACCTCAAGAAGCTCAAGGTTGTCGAGTGGATTGGCGATCAGGCCGCCCACAGCGTCAGCGGTATGGCATGGCCGGTCGCCTTTGCGATCCTGGTGCTGGCTTACTTCTTTATCCACTACATGTTCGCCTCAAATACCGCCCAGATCGTGGCCCTGTACGCCGTGTTCCTCGGTGCGGCCGTCGCGGCGGGCGTTCCGCCCGTATTCGCGGCCCTGTTCCTGGGCTTCGCCGGCAACCTGATCGGTGGTATCACCCACTACGCCTCCGGTCCGGCCGGTGTGTACTACGGTTCCGGCTACTTCAGCGTGGGCGAATGGTTCAAGGTGGGCTTCATGGCCGCCGTGGTGAACCTCATCGTCTGGGGTGCGGTCGGCACCGCCTGGCTGTTCGCACTCGGCTACGCGAACTAGTATTCGGGGCAAGCGGGCTGAGTTTAGCGCCCTAAACCCGCGCTGCCCCCAACTCAAGGCCCGGTATCCTCCCCGCGAGGATGCCGGGCCTTTCTGCACCCGCACCGTCCCCAGTCGCGATGTGCCGACGCGTTCCCGAACCATTCCCCGTAAGAACCCGGTCGGGTAGGCTAGGGTGAAGAGAAGCACCACCGAGTGTGCACCACCCTCAAAGGAGAATATCGTGCCCCAGAACCAGCACGCAGACGTACCTGCCGACCACAATGCCCCCGCCCAATTCACCAGCCCACAACCTCTCAGCGCATTCCCGGAGGGTTTCCTCTTCGGAGGCGCCACCGCTGCCAACCAGTTCGAGGGTGCTTGGAATGAAGACGGTAAGGGCCCCAGCCTGCAGGATGTGCTCCCCGCCGGCGGCCTGTACCCGCGCACCGCAGAACCCACCGAGGACAATCTCAAACTCGTGGGCATCGACTTCTACCACCGCTACCGCGAAGATATTGCACTACTGGCAGAAATGGGTTTTAAGGTATTCCGCTTCTCCATTGCCTGGTCGCGCATCTTTCCCCGCGGCGACGAATCCGAGCCCAACGAGGCCGGCCTAGCCTTCTACGATCGGGTGCTCGACGAGCTCGAAAAGTACGGTATGGAGCCGCTCGTAACCCTCAGCCACTACGAAACCCCGCTGCACCTG
>CAUQVM010000115.1:0-4778 GCA_963521575.1 uncultured Rothia sp. | reverse complement strand
GGGGCCACCTCAACGTTAAGAAAGTGATCACGGCTCGTGTTCAATTCTCTCTCCGACCGCTTGACGGCAACCTTTAAGAACCTGCGCGGCAAGGGCCGCCTCACCGAGGCAGACATTGATGCAACCGTCCGCGAAATTCGCCGCGCCCTGCTCGACGCCGACGTCGCCGTCCCCGTGGTCCGCGAATTCACCGCGCACGTCAAGGAACGCGCCCTCGGTGCCGAGGTCTCCGAGGCACTCAACCCCTCCCAGCAGATCGTCAAGATCGTGAACGACGAGCTGGTCGGCGTCCTGGGCGGATCGACCCGTCGCATCAACATGGCCAAGAGCGGCCCGACCATCATTATGCTGGCCGGCCTGCAGGGTGCCGGTAAGACCACCCTGGCCGGCAAGCTGGCCTACTGGCTCAAGAATCAGGGCCATACCCCCATGCTGATTGCCTCCGACCTGCAGCGCCCGAATGCGGTGACCCAGCTGAAGGTCGTCGGTGAGCGCGCCGGCGTGCCCGTGTACGCTCCGCACCCCGGCGTGACCAGCGAGTTTGACGTTCCCACCGGCGACCCCGTGCAGGTTGCGCGCGACGGCGTGGCCGAAGCGCGCGCTAAGCTACACGACGTGGTGATTGTCGATACCGCGGGCCGACTGGGCGTGGATGCCGAGCTTATGCAGCAGGCACGCAATATCCGCGACGCCATCGAGCCGCATGAAGTACTTTTCGTCATCGATGCCATGATTGGCCAGGACGCTGTGGACACCGCCAACGCCTTTAACGAGGGCGTGGACTTCACCGGCGTGGTCCTTTCCAAACTCGACGGCGACGCCCGCGGTGGTGCGGCACTGTCCGTGGCCTCCGTGACCGGTAAGCCGATTATGTTCGCCTCCACCGGTGAAAACGTAACCGACTTCGAGCAGTTCCATCCCGACCGCATGGCCAGCCGTATTCTCGATATGGGCGATATTCTCACCCTAATCGAGCAGGCCGAGGCGCAGTGGGACAAGGCCGAGGCCGACCGCATGGCCAAGAAGTTTATTGATCAGGAAGACTTTACCTTCGAAGACTTCCTGGCTCAGATGCAACAGATTCGTAAGCTCGGATCCATGAAGAAGCTGCTCATGATGATGCCCGGTGCAGCCCAGATGCGCCAGCAGCTTGAGGCCTTCGATGAGCGCGAGATTGACCGCGTGGAGGCCATCGTTCGCTCGATGACCCCGCACGAGCGCGTGGCACCGCGTATTATTAACGGCTCGCGCCGCGCCCGTATCGCAAAGGGTGCCGGTGTAACTGTCTCCGAAGTGAACCAGCTCATGGAACGCTTCGCCCAGGCGCAGAAGATGGTGAAGAAGCTTGCCAGCGGCAAGATGCCCGGCATTCCCGGCGGCATGAAGATGCCCGGTATGGCAGCTGCGGCGGGTGGCGCGCGTAAGCATGCGAAGAATAACAAGAAAAAGAAGGGCCGCTCCGGCAACCCGCAGAAGCGTGCGGCACAGGAAGCGGCAGCGGCAGCTAAGGCGCAGCAGGCACGCGCCGGTGCATCCTTCGGCCAGCAGGCCCAGGACCAGCAGATGGACCTGTCCAGCATGAACCTGCCGAAGGGCTTTGAGAAGTTCCTGCAGTAAACGCAGTAGTGCACCCCGCAGGGGGTGGTACGGGTGCGCATCGACTCGGTGCGCACCCGTACCGGTATAGCGCTCGGAACGGAGCGCTGAAGGGAGGTCACGATGACTCAGAACGAGCAGAACCCCGAACGCGAGGGTTCGCCGCAGAACGCAGGTGAAAACGAGGCTCAGGAACAGCCGCGGGAGGGCGAAAATAGTTACCCGCGTCCCTGGGAGCGAGGTCGAGATCAACTTCTGTGGACCCGCATCTCCCTGGAATACGGTGAACACTCCGCCGAGCTGGCGGGGGATTTGGTGTACTCCAGCGAAAGCGATGACCCGGCAGTAGACGATGTAGCCTCCACCCTCCTCAAACTCATTCGCGAGGCTCGCAACGTGCACCGCGAGGCGAACGAGCAAAACCCCGAAGAGGTGTCCGCCTGGAAGGACCGCACCCGCGTCGACCGCCTCGCCATTGACCTGGAGAACCAGGAATGGACCGTCGATAAAATAACCGACCTCTGGGAAGAGGCACCCGCCCCGGCTGATCCCGGCCAGACCGACAGCCCCGAATACCTGAAGGTCCAGCGTGAGAAGCGCGAGGCCGAACAGCACCGCGAGGAACGCATCGAGCAGACCCTGGACTTGGAGGAACAGATCCAGCGCCGCCGCGTCATGGCTCGTTCCACGACCGATGAAGAACTTATCTCCGCCCTCATCGAGGCCACCGCCGCCCGCCCCGAACTCATTGCCTACGAGCCGGGCGAACATCAGGTACAGATCTATGTACTGTGCACCCTAGACCCGGAAGGATACCTCAACGTCCTGGAGGTCGAGGGTGGCCTCATGCGCGTGGGCGAACCCATTGAGGATTACATGGCCTGGCTCGTGGATAAACTGCCGGTGACCGGCGCGGCACTGGAGGAGGAAACCACCGTCTGGGAGAAGCTCCCGGACGGTCAGGGCGAACTGGAGTTCTACGTGGATGGTGACGCCGCCATGCTCGTAGACCTACCCATCAACGCGGTAACCGGCCTGCTTTTTACCTACGAATCGAAGGTGGGCCGCGAGATTGTGGCGGCCCCCGCAGGGGAGTGGACCCTCATCTCTGCCGCTCCCAAGGACCTGATGGGTCTCCTGGGCCTGCTCCGTTGCCACGCAATTATTGCCGAGGGCAACGCCAACCAGCAACACCTGGTAGTGCGCGAGGCACCGGAGCACGGTGACGCAGAACCCGAATGGCCCGTACAAGCCCTCATGAACCCGGAATCCGAGCCGGTTCTCGAGGAATTCATCTGGCAGACTGCCCCCAAGCGCATGAATCGCCCCCTCACCGACGACGACCTGGCGGCCTTTGACGCCGAGCTACTAGATATGCTCCTAGAGCTCCCCGCCAGTCCGCTGGAACTATCCCACGCAACGAATTTTGTCCCCCAGGAGGAAGAAATTGAGTGGGGCATTGAGACGTTCATGGGCATGTTTGGCGTAGATCCCGAATCGGTAACCGGCCGCCGCCTGAACGCATACCTACGCGATCATAGAAACACCCTCGCCTTGGAATCGGTACTGCAGCTCTTGGGCGTACCCACGGAGCTGGCCCTGGTGCCAACCCTCGGATTTGACGTGGCCTCGATTAGCACCGCCCGGGTGTTTGGGGAGGACCCCGTACCCGAACCCGAGTACGATACCCCAACCCAGGAGGCAACCGATAACACCGATAATGCCGATGAAGCGGCTAACCGGGAAGATAGCTGGGGGGACGGATACATCTCGCCCCTGGACCGCTCCTACCGCCTGGTGGCCACCAATCGCCGCGTCACCTACGGACAGTGGCTGGAAGCGGAAGCATCCGGCTCCATTCCCTACGCGTACACGCATATTGGCTCGCCGGAAGGTGATTCTTCCCCCGCGCCCACCGAGCCACCGGTTCGCACGCGTCGCTCCCTAACCCCCGAGGCACGGGGTGTTCTCAACGCTGTAAAGCGTGGCACCGAAGCAACCGATACGGAGACTACCGAAACCGCCTCCGCCAAGACCACGGGGGACGATACCTCAGCCGTCACCTCACTTCCCGCATCGGCTCCCAAGCAGGGGCACACAGGGGCCACAACGCGCGACCCGTCTCGTGCCCTCCCCAAATCTAAAAAACGCACTTCAGGGCAGCGGGCTACCCGGCGCTCCGCACATCGTTCGCAGGCACATCAGCGCCGGCGGCGCCTCACACCCGAGCAGATTCGAGCGAAGACCCGCCGCGTAGGTCTCGCCCTGGGCATAGACGTAACCGCTCAGAGCGCTATCGCTCTGGCCTTGGCCCGTGCGGCTCACCGCCGCCGCGCTCGCGGTCAGGCAAGCCGTAAGCTCTCGGTAGCTGCCACGCTCTTCGCCCTGAATGCCACCGTGGAATCAGCCCTGATTCCGACGGTCCTGCGTTCTTTTGAACGAACCCAGAAGGATAAACATGCCCGTCCGGTTGCAGATGCTGAAGTGGTGCATCCGGGGGAGAGCGGCATTGAGCAGCCTTCGGGCAAACGTACCCTGATTGATGAGTTACGCGAGGGCAGCTACCGTACAGCTGATACTTCTTCCGGAGGCGAGGCTTCCACCCGAGCCTCCGGCGCGCAAGATTCCGGTGCACAGAATGGCGGCTTGGGCGGCCGCGTGCTGGGTGCCGTGCGCAAATTGCGTGTCCGTGCCGCAAAGAACCGCAAGCGCTAAGGACCGTCGAAAGCCGCGAGTACGCGAAAGCACTGCTTAAAAGTCGCGGTGGAAGGTTTTAGTGGAAAGCCGCCATGAAAATACAGTCGAGAGCCAAAGGAGAGAGCCGTGAAGGATTCCTACCTGAGCGATGAGGAGCTGAAGGCCTTTATCGCAACCCTGCCCACGCGTCGTCTGGCTGCGGGCGCACTTATCCGTAATGAGCGTGGCGAGATGTTGCTGGTCAAGCCGAACTATAAGGATGGCTGGATTCTGCCCGGTGGCACGGTTGAGGCCGGTGAGGCGCCCAAACCCGGGTGCGAGCGTGAGATTGTGGAGGAGCTGGGCCTGGAAATCAAGCTGGGTCGTGTGCTACTGATTTTTCACGGTCTGTCGCTGGGTGTGTGGGGTGATTCGACCTACTACATGTATGACGGCGGCGTTATTGCGGCGGATACGAAGATTACCCTGCAGGATGCTGAGCTGGT
>CAUQVM010000114.1:0-5061 GCA_963521575.1 uncultured Rothia sp. | reverse complement strand
GACCAGTACAACATGGGCTGGAAGAACTACCTGACTCAGCGCGAGCAGGATGAGCACCGTCGTAAGCGTGAGCGTGCGAATGCGCAGAAGAAGGCGAATGCGCTGATGGAGCAGGCGAATAAGATGCGCGCTAAGGCGACGAAGGCTGTTGCCGCGCAGCAGATGATTAAGCGTGCTGAGAAGCTTCTGCGCGGCTTGGAGGAGCGTCAGAGCGATAAGGTTGCGGCGATTCGCTTCCCGGATCCGGCGCCGTGCGGTAAGACCCCGCTGTCTGCGCAGGGTTTGTCGAAGTCCTACGGTTCTTTGGAGATTTTTACGGATGTCGACCTGGCTATTGACCGCGGTTCGCGCGTGGTGGTGTTGGGTCTGAACGGTGCCGGTAAGACCACGCTGTTGCGTATGTTGGCGGGTTCGACTCAGCCCGATACGGGTGAGGTTGTGTACGGTCACGGCGCGAAGCTGGGGTATTTTGCGCAGGAGCACGAAATCCTGGATGGTGACCGCACGGTTTTTGAGAACATGAAGTCTGCTGCCCCGGATTTGGATGATACTCGCGTGCGCACGATTTTGGGTTCGTTCCTTTTCTCCGGTGATGATGTGGATAAGCCTGCCGGCGTGCTTTCCGGTGGTGAGAAGACTCGCCTTTCGCTGGCGACCCTGGTGGCTTCGAGCGCTAATGTGTTGCTTTTAGATGAGCCGACCAATAACCTGGATCCTGCCTCGCGCGAGGAAATCTTGAATGCGCTGAAGGCATATCAGGGTGCCATTGTGATGGTTTCTCACGATGAGGGCGCCGTGGAGGCTCTGGACCCCGAGCGTGTGCTTCTTCTGCCGGATGCGGTGGAGGACCTGTGGTCGAAGGATTATCAGGATCTGATTTCTTTGGCATAAAAGCATAAAGGGAGGCTCCGGTACCGTGTGGTGCCGGGGCCTCTTGTGCGTCTTGCGGGGAGTTACCTTCTCAAATATCGCAGAAAAATGTGATCTGACCCGTGGGTTTGTATTGTTTTTTGATCATATATGGTGTTTTTGCGTTTATATGCATGGGTTCTGTTGAAATGTAAACATAAAACACATGGTGTATTCGTCGAGAAATCGTGTTGCATTGTGGGTTTTTCTGAGTAAAAGAAAAGCTTTAAGGCGATATTTCAGGGGGCACCTGTGGGATTCTCGAATTTTTTGTGTGTCCCTACATACGTTGTGGGAAATTTGGTAGAAACACAACATCTAGTGGGTATAGACTAGAACTGTTCCCGCTGATGCGAGGACGCACAAGCGAATCAAAGGCTCATCACCATCGATGAGCTGACGCGGGGGAGAAGAGATTCCCACCCGCTCACAAAGGAGAACGACCAATGCACAACACTGAGTTTGAAAAGTACCCCACTTCCGGTGAAGAGAACGTTGAGGTTGACGTCTTCTGGCCCATCCAGGATGCCTAATCTCTCACCCGGATTATGCGGGATTAGCTAAGGCGCCCCGTCACTTCCTAAGGAAGTGACGGGGCGCCTTAGCGTATGCAATGGATGCATGCAATATACGGTGGAACCGGTAGACCGCCTCAGGCGTGAATACCCACACCAAACGTTTGCAGGGGGTATTCTATAAAGCCCATCATGGCGACCGCGTACCAGCACACATAGGCACTCAGCACCAGCGTCAATCCTTTCTCACGTCTACTGCCGGCATCTCCGAGGAGGGGGAGGGCCATATAGCCACTCCTCTTCCACAGGGGCGAAGCTATCAGCGGCTTAATGACGATGGGGTATAGGGGGAGCAGGCCGCGAGTAGTCAGCAAATCACCGATCAGGTGAATCGTCGCACCCACCGAAATAGCCCAGGGTAGAAGTACCAGCGAATCCGTTGTGTAGGCCGCATAGCCCATCACTAGCGCGCCAAACCAGCCACCCGGAGCACCCAACACCCGTAGAGCCAGCCCACC
Source organism: uncultured Rothia sp. (assembly GCA_963521575.1). GTDB lineage: Bacteria > Actinomycetota > Actinomycetes > Actinomycetales > Micrococcaceae > Rothia. The sequence goes on along the minus strand of CAUQVM010000114.1, from coordinate 3,119 downwards.
CGAGAAAGCAGCTAATAGCAGTGAAGCCCACGGGATACCGTTATAGGTCAGATTCGCACTAAAATACGCGATGGCCCAGAAAATAACCAGGCCCAGGATAGAGTGCGTACCCTTGCGGTGCCCGCCGCTAATTGTCTCCACAAAGCGCGCCGCCCAGCACGAAATAGGGGGAATAAAATTCGCAATACTGCTATTGGGATGATCAATATCCGGTAGCATTCCCGCGCCTGCGCAGGCCAGGGTTGTCACAATGAGTGTGGGGGTTTCTGGCACATGCACAACCCCCGCCTCAACCAGGACCAGCCACCCGGCGGCGGCACTAACGGTGTGCGAATAACCCATCATGGGGATACGGCTCCTAAGGGGTTCAAGACGAAGGCGAATGTGCCACAAAATACATTAGGACGAATATAGCACGCCTCGAAAGTAGTTCTGATGGCCCCCGACGCTTGAAAATATTAACCGATGCTACGCTCACTGAACCCGAACGACGCACACTAGGCGAGCGCCCCTTCAAGGCGGCTAAGCAGCCGCCTCATTTCAGGCCTCGTCCCCGGCAAAGGGTAGAGTCTGCTTCCAGAATTCGCGCTCACGCAGGTAATTCTCTAGCCACTCCACATGCTCACCACAGGCCAGCCACACCTTGCGACGCCCCGGAGTATGCACCCTGGGGTTATTCCACAGCAGCTGATACTCCGCCGCGTTCTGGCACCCCTTACGGGAGCATTTGGCGTACTCCGGCTGTGCATCACCGGAGAGAGAACCAAGAAGATCCATCAATTGTCCTTTCGCATTAGGCGGCATTCGCCGCGTGGAACCTACAGCACCGGGCCGGCCCCACGACAAGAAAGGGGCAGGCGGGTAGGTGCCGAGTATCCCTGAGCCAGTGTACGCGCCCGCCCCTCCTCGCGGGAAGGCGCCATCCCCACCGACGAAGAGTCCGCACAGAAGCGCAACAGGGCAAGTGAAGAGCGTGCAGAGGCACACTCGGGGTGCCGGTTCTTCCGCGTCCCACCGGCTTTTTAGCTGTTGCCTGCGGTTCCTTCAACCCAAAAAGCGGTAAAATAGGGTTCGACTGTCCATCCGTCCACACCCCGACCGCGGAGCCGCTGCATCGGAACCCGCTGCACGGGGTTGACTCATCAAGGAAGCTCATGAGCGAAAATACTCCCAAGACCGTTCTGGTCACCGGCGGCAACCGAGGCATCGGCTACGAGATCGCCAAGGAATTCAAGGCTGCAGGCCACGACGTCTGCGTCACCTACCGCAGCGGTGAAGCCCCCGAAGAATTTTTCGCCGTCCAGGCCGATGTGCGCGACGCCGACAGCATTAATGAAGCCTTCAAAACCATTGAATCCGAATTCGGCCCCGTCGAGGTGCTAGTTGCCAACGCAGGTATTACCCGCGACATGCTCCTGATGCGTATGAAGGAATCCGACTTCACCGACGTCATTGACACCAACCTCACCGGTTCGTTCCGCGTGGTACAGCGCGCCATCAAGGGTATGCTCAAGCTCAAGCGCGGCCGCATTATCCTCGTCTCCTCCGTAGTAGGCCTATACGGCTCACCCGGACAGGTCAACTACTCCTCCTCCAAGGCCGCACTGGTTGGTATGGCCCGCTCCATTACCCGCGAGCTCGGCGGCCGCAATATCACTGCCAACGTCGTAGCACCGGGCTTCATTAACACCGCCATGACCGAAGTCCTCCCCGAGGACACCAAGAAAAACTACCTCGCCTCCATCCCGGCCGGCCGCTTTGCCGAGGCCGAAGAAGTCGCCCGCGTCATCCGCTGGCTCGCATCCGAGGAAGCAAACTACATCTCCGGTGCCGTCATCCCCGTCGACGGCGGCCTGGGCATGGGCCACTAAACCTCACACGCCCCGCCCCGCCTGTGCGACAAACCCCGCATCATAAACCCGCGGCAGGCCCCAAATCTCACAAACACAAAGGACATACATCTATGGCACAGCTGACCGGCAAGACCATCATTATTACCGGCTCCTCCCGAGGCGTCGGTGCAGACACCGCCCAGATCCTCGCCGCCGAAGGCGCCAACATCATCGTCAACTACCGCTCCAAGGCACCGCGCGCCAACAAGATTGTCAAGGCCATCGAAGAAGCCGGCGGCAAGGCAGTAGCCGTCCAGGCCGACGTCACCAAGACCGAGGATCTGCAGACCCTCGTCAACACCGCAGTAGAGACCTTCGGATCCCTCGACTACCTCATCCTGAACGCCTCCGGCGGCATGGAAACCGGCATGGGCGAAGACTACGCCATGCGTCTGAATCGCGACGCCCAGCTGAACCTGGCCCGCCTAGCCGCCGAGAAGATGCCCGAGGGCGCACGCATCGTCTTCGTCACCAGCCACCAGGCACACTTCATCCGTGAAGTAGAGACCATGGAAGAATACAAGCCCGTCGCAGAGTCCAAGCGCGCCGGCGAAGACGCCCTAATCGCAGAAATCCCCGCACTGGCGGAAAAGGGTATCTCCCTGGTCATTGTCTCCGCTGACATGATTGAAGGCACCGTCACCGCAACCTTGCTGAACCGCTTGCACCCCGGCGCCATTGAGCAGCGCCGCGAGACCGCCGGCAAACTCTACACCGTCAACGAGTTCGCCCAGGAAATCGCGAAGATGGTCACCGCAGACGTTGAGACCGGCCACGTTGAGCTGGTTGGCGGAGCCCGCGGCTTTATCGACTAATAACTCAGTTGCTTCAGGTGCCGTTACGGATGCGCTCACACCCTCCGTAACGGTACCTGTAGCCCCTTATACTTTGCGCAAGGAACCCAGTGTGGGGTACACGCGCACTATGCGCGCCAACTGCACCAACACCCCGGTACGGGGGCGGGGCCAGGGGGCGCATCCTATCCATCTAACTCACTGGAAGAAGAACCATGAGCACCGTACTCAACCTTCAGAATGTCTCCGTCATTCGCGGCGGCCGCCCCATCCTTAACAACGTTTCGTGGACTGTGAACGAAGGTGAACGCTGGGTCGTTCTGGGCCCCAACGGCGCCGGTAAGTCCACTCTGCTTTCGATTGCGGCAGCCCGCCTGCACCCGACCAGCGGCGAGGTTGAAATCCTTGACGAGACCCTCGGCGCTGTTGACGT
>CAUQVM010000113.1:0-5312 GCA_963521575.1 uncultured Rothia sp. | reverse complement strand
CCTTAAGACTCGTCTCGCTTCATGCTGGAAATTTCAGCTTTAACTCTACTTCACAACCCGCCAACCGCGGGCTGACAAATCACGCACCAGTGCCTCATGAATTGCCGGGTTTACCGAGATTTCGGCCATACCCACCGGTGCACCTGTCGAATGCTCTAGACGCAAATCCTCAATATTAGCGCCCAGTTCACCAATTTCGGCGAGTAAACGGGCTAGGGTTCCGGGAGTGTCGTCCACCAGCACCGTCATGGTTGCAAATGCCGCCGGGGCGGTGCCGTGCTTACCCGGGATACGCCCCACACCCGCGTTACCCTCGCTCATTAGCTGCGCCAAATCAAGACGTGCTCCGGCAGCCGTCGGAGCTTCCAGGGTCGCGATGAGGCGGTTCAGATCTTCACGTACCCCATAGAGAGTTTGCACAATCGGTTCGGCGTTCGCCGCAAAAATCTGAACCCACAGCGTCGGATCTGAGGCCGCGATGCGTACCGTATCACGCAGTCCCTGTCCCGCCAGGGACAGAGCGTAGAGCGGGGTATCCTGCAGGCGCGAGGCAAGCAAGGAGCTCATGGCCTGGGGCACGTGCGAAATGAGTGCGACCGTCTGGTCGTGCTCCTGGACGCTCAGGTAGGTCACAATCGAGCCCAGCTCCACTGCCACTGAACGCACCAGGCGCACACACTCGGGGCGCACGCTGTTATGCTCGCAGATAATCCACGGGCGCGCTTGGAAGAGCTCACCGCGAGCCGCGACCGGTCCGGATTTTTCGCGTCCGGCCATCGGGTGTGAACCCACATAGCGGGATGCATCAGCACCGGAGGCCAGCACATCGGCTAGGGGCTGCACTTTAACCGAGGCAACATCGGTCACCGTTGCTCCGGGGTAGCCAATTTCGGGGCGCGGTGCATAATCCTGCAGAGCGCGGGAACAGACAACACCGGCAATATCCGGAGGGGCCGCCACTACGACCAATTGCGGGGCGAAGGAGGCGCGGACTGCCTCCGGCAGAGTCGAGAAACTTGTTCCCGCACCGATATCCTGCGCCACGGCCTCGGCGGTGGGAGAAATATCCTGAACGTACACATCCTCGCATCCGGCCGTGCGAAGCCCCAGCCCGATTGAAGCTCCCAGTAGTCCGGAGCCAATAATGAGCACCGGGCCCTCCAGAGTTGAACTCATGGGCAGCTCGGCCAATGTAGCCGGATCAGAGAATGCCTCAGAGGGTGAACTCATGGTAATTACTCGCTTCTCAGCTCGAATCTTTTACATATCCACCGATGCGAGCAGATGGCCAATCTCAACCTTCGACAGGTTACGGACGGTTCCCTGCTTCTGAGAGCCAATACGAATCGGGCCCATCTCAACGCGCACCAAGCGCTCAACCGGGTAGCCGACGGTATCGAAGAGTCGACGCACGATGCGATTCTTACCGGAGTGGATGGTCACCTCGACCAGCACGTGACCGGGCGTGGAGTCAACCAGCTTGAACTCATCCACGCGGGTCACGCCGTCCTCCAGGCGAATACCTTTCTTCATGGCGGCACCTACGCCGGACTCCATGGGACCGGGTACCTGCACTAGGTAGGTCTTGGACACCTCATAGGAGGGGTGGGTCAGGCGGTTGGCGAGCTCGCCATCGTTAGTCAGCAGTAGCAGGCCTTCGGTCTCAACGTCCAGGCGCCCCACGTGGAAGACACGCTCGCTCATAGAAGACCGCAAAAAGTCCGAGATGCAAGGGCGACCCTCAGGGTCTTCCATGGTAGAGACCACACCGGCAGGCTTATTAAAAGCCATATAGACGAGCTTGTCATTGGTCTGAACGGTCATACCATCCACCTGCACGGTGACCTTGGAGGGGTCGACTCGCACGCCCAGCTCGGTAACGGTCTCGCCGTTAACGCTCACGCGGCCTTCGGTGATCATTTCCTCGCAGACACGGCGGGATGCCACACCGGCCTGAGCCATGAGCTTCTGCAGGCGCACGCCATCGTGATCATAGAACTCGTAGTGGTCCACCGGGGCGTTGCGGGGGCGGCGGGGGCGGTGCGGGCCAGCGTAGTTGCTCACCCGGTACTCACCGCGCTCATGGGCGAAGGCCTCGCCGGAACGGTAGGGACGGCCCGGCGCGCGACGCTCACGCTTGGGTAGCTCGGTGCCTCGGCCACGGCCGGAGCCTGCGCGCCCTGAACCGAACTTCTTCTCACCGAATTTCTTATCGCCGAAGTCCTTAGAGCCGCCCTTGGCGGCACCGGAGCGGCCGGATGCACCGCGGGGGGCGCCGCCCTTTACACCGGGCTTACCGCCCTGGCCGGGGCGGCCACCTCGGGAGTTTTGGGGGCGACCGGAGGCGGGGCGGCCACCTCGAGAGGAGCCACGGGAGGAATTACCGTATGCCATTGTTTCGTCTCTTTTCTGTCGTATAGTGCGAACGTTTCAGGCACCTTCCCGAACGTTCGTTCTTCTTATTTATTCGTTGCCGTTGTCTTAGTCGTTGCCCTCGGCCAGCACGGCGGCTTCCGTATCATCGGGCAGGAAGGGTGCGAGTGCGGGTAGCTCATCCAGAGAATCGAGACCCAGCTTGGCCAGCAGCAGTTCGGTAGTCTCGTAGAGGGTCGCGCCGCTTCCGGCTTCTCGCCCCACCTCACGGATCAGCTGACGTTGCATCAGCTGTCGGATGGCCGCATCCGCATTAACACCTCGGATGGAGGCCACGGTTGCGCGGGTAACGGGCTGTCGGTAGGCAATAACAGCCAGCGTTTCGTAGGCTGGCTTGCTCAGCGTTGCACTCTTTGAGCGGGTTACGAAGCGCGCCACCCAGGGTGCAAATTCATCGCGAGCGTAGAGCTTCCAGCCTCCAGCAATGCGGCGTAGCTGGAAGCCACGCGGTTCGCCGCTCATGTCTTCTTCGCCGAACTCTCCTTCCTCACCGTTGTATTCACGGTAGAGCGCATCGATTGCGCGCTCAACGGACTGTTCGCTGACAAGGAGAGCCTCGGAGAGCTCAGGCACGCTCACGGGCGCATCTGCGACGGTAAGGATGGCTTCGATGGCGCTCTTTAGACCGCCAGGTATAGCCTCAACGCGAGAGAATTCAGCCTCCGGGTCGACAGCCACGCTGGGTGCGCGGGACGGGGCACCCGTGGAAATAGCGGATGCGCTACTCCCCCACGCATCGGGCTCTCCGCCCGCAAGGTTCGCGGGTGCAGAAGCCGTGTCAGCAGATGTGGCCAATGCAGGTTCGACGTGAATTGGCGCGCTGTGTTCTTCGCCCGCTTTAGGCTCATCATCCGCATTTGGATCCCAGTAGCCGAGGTTGACCATGGCCAGATCTTCGGGTGTGAATTCCCGCTCAAAACGCAAGCCGTTCGGCTGGTTATTCATGATCCTCCTGTATCGGATTGGGATTCTCCTGAGCCTGGACGCGCCGCCGCACGGATACGCCCACAGCCGAGGAACTTTCACGTTCTCCGCTATCTGCTGAGTCCTGTCGAATAACAAAGCTTGCGGCACTCGAGGTGGGGCTCACGTGAATCGCTCCCAGAGGCTTCTCCTGTTCCACCACTAGGGCCCCCTCTTTGTAGAGTTCCAACAGGGCTAGGAATCTGACCACTACAACCTCCAGGTTGCCGGCTCCCTGCACGAGCTGAGTGAAGTCGAGGCCGTGGCCGGTAGCATCCAATAGCGCGTGCAGAATATAGTGTTCCTCGGCAGCAATGGTGGTGACCGGAACATGCAGATGGTCATTGAGATCGTCCGCGATTTCTTTGGCGTCCGGTTCAGGGCTGGCAGACTGGCGGCTTAGCGCAGCGGCCGCAATACGTGCAAATTCCTCAGCGCCGCCGGTCAGCACAATCTCGGGCAGGGCCTGCGCAAAGCGTTCATCCAGAGCTACGGCACGGGGAAAACGCTGAGCTTCCTGTGCCCAGCGTTTGGCAAAGATATCGGCCACCTCGCAGTAGGCGCGATATTGCAGTAGGCGCGCAAAAAGCAGGTCTCGTGCCTCGAGCAGAGCAACATCTTCTTCGAGGGATTCACGATGCTGGGGTAGCAATCGGGCCGTTTTAAGCTCAAGAAGGGTTGCAGCAGTTACCAGAAATTCGCTGGCCTCGTCCAGGGCTCGTTCGGTACCCTCAGCATAGAGAGAGTGCAGGTAGGCGAGGAATTCGTCGGTAACTTCGGCAAGCGCGACATCGGTAATGTCGAGCTTACGGCGTGAAATGAGGGTTAGCAGAAGGTCAAAGGGACCCTCAAAATTACTGAGGGTGAGGGTGAATCCGGGGGCGTGTCCGGGACGAGATGCCTGCCGGGCAGTGCGGCTACGGCTATCGGACTCGGGTGTCGGTACCCTCACGGCAGCGACGTGGGTGGTCTTCAAGACCTCTTCTCCTTATGCGTTCTTTCCGTCCCGCGGTCTGTGTGTTGGTGTGCCCTCATGCGGGCATCGGTTCGAGCGTACGGTGCAAATCCCCATAATTATACGCCCCCAGTCGGGGCTTCTCAAGGGTGCTGAGAAGTACACCGACAGGGGGCGTAGACGAGACGGGGGGCGTTTTAGCGAGCGCCACCTTTGTAAATTAGCTCGCGCGCTACCTGGCGGTAGGCATCAGCGCCGGCGTGGAAGGGAGCGTAGCTCAGAATCGGTTCAGCTGAGACCGAAGCATCCGGGAATTTTACGGTGCGCTTAATAACGGTGTCGAATACCTTGTCACCGAATGCGTCCACGATGCGTGCCAGCACTTCCTTGGAGTGGGTGGTGCGGGCATCAAACATGGTGGCCAGTACACCGCTAATTTCTAGCTTGGGGTTTAAACGATCCTGGACCTTTTCAATGGAGTCTACCAGCAAGGCTACGGCGCGCAGGGCAAAGAACTCGCAGATCAGCGGAATAATGACCCCTTCAGAGACGGTTAGCGCGTTGACGGTCAATAGACCCAGGGAGGGCTGGCAGTCAATCAGAATAACGTCGTACTCGTCGCGTACATTACGCAGTGCGGAGGCCAGCACCTGCTCGCGTGCCACCTCGGTGACCAGCTGCACTTCGGCGGCAGAGAGGTCGATATTGGCGGGAAGAAGATCGACGTTCTCAGTAGCGGTAGGCAGGATAACATCTTTAATATCGACGTTGCGGTCCATCATGACGTTGTAGACCGTCAGGTCTAGCTCGTGCGGGTTTGCACCGAGACCAGCCGATAGTGCACCCTGCGGGTCGAAGTCAACCAGTAGCACCTTGCGGCCGCATTCGGCCAAGGCCGCACCCAGATTAATGGTGGAGGTGGTCTTACCCACGCCGCCCTTCTGATTCACCATGGAGATAA
>CAUQVM010000112.1:0-5412 GCA_963521575.1 uncultured Rothia sp. | reverse complement strand
CGCGCGGGTCCTGGATGGTCAGGGCGGCGGCGAGCACCATCATTTCCTTGGCGCATCCGCGGCGGCCGCCTTCGATGATCATGCGGGCCAGGCGCGGGTCCACAGGGAATGCCGCCATGGCGCGACCGATGGCGGTGAGGGTTGCACTGTTGTTACCGCCGCGTCCCTTGCGGGGTCCGCGGGTACGTTCGGTGAGTGCACCAAGTTCACGGAGCAGGTTCACACCGTCGTTAATGGCGCGGGATGCGGGCGGCTGCACGAACGGGAAGCGCGAAATGTCACCGGGTTCGCGCACCACGCCGATGGCGATCATTTGCAGGATGACGGCGGCGAGGTTGGTGCGCAGAATTTCAGGGTCGGTGAATTCGGGGCGCGAGTTGAAGTCTTCCTCGGAGTAGAGGCGGATGGCGATACCGTCGCTGACGCGGCCGCATCGGCCGGAACGCTGGTTGGCGCTTGCCTGCGAGATGCGTTCGATGGGTAGGCGTTGCACCTTGGTGCGTGCCGAGTAGCGCGAGATACGTGCGGTACCGGTGTCGATGACGTATTTGATGCCGGGTACGGTCAGCGAGGTTTCGGCAACGTTTGTGGCGAGCACAATGCGCGGGCGGGAACCGGGGGAGAACACGCGGTGCTGCTCGGCGAGGGAGAGGCGGGCGTACAGGGGTAGCACCTCGTAGTTTAGGCGCGGCGACTTGGCGACCATCGCCTCGATAGCATCCTTGGCATCGCGGATTTCGCGCTCACCGGAGAAGAAGATGAGGATGTCGCCGGGCGCTTCCTTGGAGAGCTCCTTAATGGCGTCGAGGATTGCGTCGGTGGGGTCGCGGTCCTCGGCCACTTCCTCGTCGTCCAGGTAGAGCTCGTCGCCTTCAAGGGGACGGTACCGGATTTCGACGGGGTAGGTGCGGCCGGAGACCTCGATAATGGGCGGCGCGTCGTCGGGCAGGATAGCCTCGGCAATGTCGCGTTCTTCGGCGCTGAGGTTTTCATCGACGATACCCTTGCCCGGCACGTAGCTGGGGGAGAAATGGCGCGCGAAACGTTCCGGGTCGATGGTTGCGGAGGTAATAATGACCTTCAGATCGGGGCGCTGCGGCAGGATGCGCTTGAGGTAGCCAAGGATGAAGTCAATGTTCAGGCTACGTTCGTGTGCCTCGTCGATAATCAGGGTGGAGTAGCGGCGTAGCAGCTTGTCATTCTGGATCTCGGCGAGCAGGATGCCGTCGGTCATGAGCTTAATAGCGCTGTGTTCGCCGACTTCGGAGGTGAAGCGTACCTGGTAGCCGACGGTTTCACCGATTTTCTGGCCGAGTTCTTCGGCAATGCGTTCGGCCACGGAGCGTGCGGCGAGGCGGCGCGGCTGGGTGTGGCCGATCAGACCCTTCTCTCCCAGGCCCAGGTCGAGGCACATTTTGGGAATTTGGGTGGTCTTACCGGAGCCGGTTTCGCCGGCGATAATGACGACCTGGTTCTCGCGAATGGCCGTCATGATGTCTTCGCGGCGCTCACTGACGGGTAGCTCTTCGGGGTAAGTGATGACCTCGGGAATAAACGGCTCATAGTGGCGCGGTGCCTGGTGGTTCTGCCGTTCGCCCTGCTGGTTGCCCTTGTTGCCGCCCTGCTTGCGGGTGCGGTTGGTGCTGCTTCCGCGGCGGTTGGAGCGGGAGGACTTGGGGTTGCGTTCGGACGCGCCGCGGGAGGACTTGGCCTGGTCTGCGTTGTTCTTCTGCGTGCCGTTCGGTGCCGCGTTTTTCTCACTAGTTTTTTCTGCGGTCTTACCGGCGGTGTTTTCAGAGGATCGTATCTTTGCCGCGTGGATTGCGGCGGCCATGCTCGCCATGGTGGGGGCGGTGCGGGGCCTAGCCGAGGAGGGGCGTTGGGTCTTTGAGGTATCTGCGTGGTGTTTTTTCTGCTCAGACATATCCCATCCAGTGTACTAGTCCCTCGAAGTGTCGGGGATGGTATGCGGTGGGTGGATGTTTTGTCACATGTGAACGATTTGGAGGGTGCGCATCGGGAAGTTCGCGTTATAGTACGGCAAATTAAAAGCTTGTAATAAACTCAAGTAATACCAAATGCCTAGGCAAGCGTCTATATATCGGCTATCAGTATTTTAAGTATGGTGGATGAGCATAAAATGCGTTCCGTCATATTCTTTCGATAGTTTCGTTTGAGTGATACAGTGGTGGATAACACAGTAACGAAGGAGTAACTATGCCAAAACCAAAGACGTACGCGCCTCCGCGAGGGGTAGCGCGAGCCCGCTACGAGAGCGAGCAGCATGAAGAGATTCACCACCGTTGCGAAGAACTTTTCCAGGCCCTCGTGCATGCAAGTCTCCGCACGCACTTTCAGAGTCTAAACGCCGAAGAGACCCTCTACCTGGTCACTGGTGATGGTGAACGCGTGCAGATTTCCCCCGAAATGTACGGCCTCCTCACCTCGGTAGCGCGAGCCTTCGCCGACCGCAAGGACGTCTGTGTGGTTCGTCAGGATCGCCTCATGACCACGCAGGAGGCGGCTGACTATCTGGGCGTTTCCCGTCCGACCATTGTTCGGCTGATGGAGCGCGGTGAGATCCCTTTCGAGCGCGTTAATACGCACCGCCGCGTAGCGTTCGACGAGGTGGAACGCTATCGCCTGGACCACGAATATGTGAGTCACTGAACCCGCTAGGCCGCTTTCTCTGGCAGAGCTATTTGGACGCCAGCATCCAAAAAATTGATGATTCGCCGAATAATATCGGGGCTAAAACAGCGCGAGTCCCCGTGTTCGGCACCCGGTACCAGCACCAAATCGGTGGGCTGCTGCAATGAACGCAACGCCCGATACACCCGCACCGATTGTTGGTACGGCACACAAGAATCCGCAATACCGTGCACCATAATGAGTGGTGCGCTCTTTTTTGTGGCTGGTTTTATCCCCGGAGCTCCACTCATGCCTTCCCGGTCACCTGCCTGGTCACGAACCGTCACAAAATCCAGCGGATGTGCACGCTCCCAGTTAAGCACCGCCTGTTCTCGGCCAATACCCGGAACCAACCCCTCCCACGCCTCAGGAGTAGGGACGGGGTACTCACACCCCAGCAGTCGCCACTCGGCCCCGTCATCCTTAGGATGGGCTAGAGCGTAGCCGGCCAAAGGTCGGTCTGAGAAGATGGTGCGCAAATCACTCACACCGTAGAAGGAAGCGGCCGCTACCACCCTCGAGGTAGCCCCGGGGTAGCGGCTCGATGCCAAGCCTTCGTAGTACTCGTGTAGCTCGCTTCGTGTCTCTCCGCCGGTCAGTGCGGCCATCATGCTCAAATGTCCGCCGGCGCTACCTCCGGCCACCGCAATGCGCGCCGGGTCAATACCGAAGCGTTCGGCATGTACACGGAAATAACGCACAGCCTCCTTTAAATCGTGCAGGGCCCCGGGGAAGAGGGCTTGATGCGAGTAGCGGTAGTTAATGGAGGCAACGGCCCAGCCGCGCTCCTGCAGGGCACGCCGCATCAGGGTCTGCCGATTGAGCCGCAGGCTCGCGGGCGTTGCCACGGTCTCCTCGCGCAGACCGCGGTTGGTGCCGAAACGCCAGGCACCGCCGTGTACCCAGATGAGCAGGGGAGCGGCGGAGTCGCCAGCAATCGAAGAGCCTGCGGCAGAAGGGTGGGTGGGCGCAGCGATAAAGTTGCCCCGAGCCGGGTAGAAGTCGTAGGCGAAAGCCTCCCGAGTGACCGGCGATACGCCCCTGTAACCGGGCAGAGATAGCCCATCATAGAAACCTTCGGGGCGGTAGAAACCGCTGCTGTAGAAGTCCATGCCGCGCTCGGCGTTCATAGGGCGCAACACCGCTAGGGAACCAGCACAATCTTGCCGCGCGTGTGCCCGGTTGCCACAAGCTCGTGGGCTTCAACAGCCTGCGCGAGCGGGAAGATGCGCTCTACGTGTACCTTCAAAAGGCCCAGCGACATGAGGCGGGCAATCTCGGCCATATGGGTGCGGTCAGGATGCACCGTCAACCAGTGCGCCTCAAAACCGCGTTCGCGGGCAACCTCAACCGGATCGGGGCTGGTCAGGGTCACGATACGCCCGCCGGGAGCCAAAACCTCCAGCGAATCGAGGAAAGCCTGTGCACCGGCAGCATTGAGCACCACGTCCATGGTCTGGCCGAGTACAGTACGGAAGTCTTCAGCGCGGTAGTCAATAACCTGAGCACCCAAGGACTGCACGAACTCACGGTTGGCCGCAGAAGCGGTTGCGAAAACCTGCGCCCCAGCCTGCACCGCCAGCTGTACGGCAAGGTGGCCAACGCCTCCGGCACCGGCATGGATCAGGGCGCGCTCACCCTGACTCAGGCGGGCTACTTCAAAGAGCGCCTGGTATGCGGTAAGCGCGGCCAGGGGAGCGGCACCAAGTTGAGCGCAGGGCACGTCGGCGGGAACCTTGGTGAGCTGATAAGCGGGGGCTAGAACATATTCGGCGTAGGCACTGGCCTGCGCGGGGAAAGCGACGAGACCGAAGACTCCGTCACCGACTTTAAAACCCGTGTAATCGCCGGCGGTAGCTACCACGGCTCCGGCTACATCCCAACCGGGCACGAAGGGGCGAACGCTCGGATTAACCAGCTGTGCGGCCGGGCCCAACCCCTTACAGGTTGTCAGATCAACAGGGTTGACGCCGGCAGCAACCGTTTTAATGAGTACGTGACCGCGCACCGGTGCGGGGATGGGCACCTCTGCTTCATGTAGAACGGCGCTGTCTCCCCAATCGGTAAGTTGAATTTGGCGCATGGTGGTCACGGGTTACCTCCGCTGTTGTGCTTGGTAAAAGCTGGCTTGATGAACCGATCGGTGAGGATCGAGCTCTTTTGAACAGTGTGCGCTCTATTCATTCTCTCAAGCCGGAGGCCTTCGGGACAACAGGGAGCTGGGAAGTGTCCACCTATTGGGGTGCTGAGAGTAGTTGCGCGGCATACCGGGTATGCGAGTGTGAAAGGCGTAAAAAAAAGGGGGCCGACCCCGCACCTGGCGGACTCGACCTCTATGTTCCCTCTCGAATAAGAACATCGTGCCCCTGAAAGGATTCGAACCTTCGACCCCCAGTACCGGAAACTGGTGCTCTAATCCGCTGAGCTACAGAGGCAACCCACCTATGGTATCAGATAAGCACTAGATAAAGGGTCAGGCACCTGCCAAGGCTTGCTAGAATAGTTTGTTATGACTCCTGAAGAACTCTCCGAAGCCATTGCGCTTGCCCTTGAAGAAACCATTTCCTCCGGCCAGCTGACCCTCGTGGAGGGCGCTGAACTGCCCGCCGTCCGAGTGGAGCGTCCCAAGTCCCGTGAACACGGCGACTGGGCCACCAACGTCGCCCTGCAGCTCGCCAAGAAGGTGGGCAAGAACCCGCGCGAGGCAGCAGCTCTTCTGGC
>CAUQVM010000111.1:0-5489 GCA_963521575.1 uncultured Rothia sp. | reverse complement strand
TGGGACCTCTTCGTTATCAGCGAAGCGCTCTAACCGTCTGAGCTATACGCCCTCCCTCTGCGGAATCTCTTCCGTAGAACGAGATATAACTATACAGGCATTTGGCGGGAACACCAAACCAAAATAGTATGTTATGCATCACATACTTATTGGGGTATGGAAAAGGGGTAGCACGCCTCCATCTCGAAGGCAGAGCCATCCCTCCATAAGCCTATAACTCGCGGGGACTAAGACTCATCGCTCAGCGTCAGGGTAATACCACCCACCAGCTTGGCCGCCAGGTTGTACAGGATTGCACCAATCATGCCCAGCAAGGTGAAGACCACAGTGTTCACCACGGCAAAAATTGTGGTTACCAGAGCCACCTGACCCAGAGAAATCATCTGAGAAATGTCCACGGTCGTCGAACCGGTACCCAGCGAGCTAATCAGCTGGTTTACACCGGTAAACGCGCCCGAAGCCTGCAGAAACAGCCACAGAATCACTGAAGCCACCACAGTCACAATACCCAGGGCAATCGACAGCAGGAAGATTAGCTTTGCCACCGACCAGGTATCAACCTTCTGAATCACCAGGCGGGCGCGGCGAATCTTTGAACGAGGTGCGGGGCGCACCAGCTGCCGACGTGAACCCGTCGGGCGCTTAGCGCTCACGGTGCGCTTACCCGCCGAGCGCTTAGCAGTTCCGCCAGAACGGCTCTGACCTGCCGAGCGACGGGCGCCGGCCCTCGGTGCGCCCTTCTGGGATGCACCACCTACCGCCGAACGTATTGCCGGCGCAGGAGTGGAGCTAGCAGGAGTGCTGCTCATTAGTTACCTCCAGTAACGGTGAGATCGGCAACTGCCGCTTCACCCTCGTTGTCCGTACCGGGCACCTCAGAAGAAGCACCTTCTGATTCCTCGGTAATCTCAGTAATCTCATCGTCGCCATCATCCAGCTGACGATCCTGGTTGTGTGCCACGCCAATAATAGAATCACCCTGAGCGGGCTTGGCAAAGATAACACCCATGGTATCGCGACCCTTAGCCGGAACCTCATTCACGTTCGAACGGACGACCTTACCGCTAGCCATCATAACCAGCACTTCGTCCTCTTCGCCCACGATGAGAGCACCCACCAGAGCACCGCGATCCTCCACTAGCTTAGCAACCTTAATGCCAAAACCGTTACGCCCCTGAACGCGGTACTCATCAATGCTCGTGCGCTTAGCGTAACCGCCCTCAGTCACCACGAACACAAAAGAGTCCTTGGCTACTACGTTTGCAGAAATCAGCTCATCACCGTCACGGAATTTCATGCCGGTCACACCCGAAGTTGAACGACCCATCGGACGCAGTGAAGCATCATCGGCATGGAAGCACAGCGACATGCCATTGCGGGACACCAGTAGAATGTCGTCCTCGGCCGAAACGGTGAAGGCGGACACCACCTCGTCACCCTCACGCAAGTTAATCGCGATCAGACCGGCGGTACGGTTCGTGTCATAGTCGCTCAGGCGGCTCTTCTTCACCATACCGCCGCGAGTTGCCAGCACCAGGTACTCGGCATCCTCGTAGCTCTTCAGCTCCATGACCTGAGCGATATGCTCACCGCCTTGGAACTCCAGCAGATTCGCAATGTGCTGGCCCTTCGCGTCACGACCTGCTTCCTGCAACTCATACCCCTTCGCGCGGTACACGCGACCCAGGTTCGTGAAGAACAGAATCCAGCTGTGGGTGGTCGTAACGAAGAAGTGCTCCACCACATCATCACCGCGCAGAGAGGCACCCTTAATACCCTTACCGCCACGGTGCTGGCTACGGTACTGGTCGCTACGAGTGCGCTTAACATAGCCGCCGCGGGTGATCGTAACCACGACCTCTTCCTCAGGGATGAGGTCCTCCGTTGACATATCACCGTTGTAGCCGTACATAATCTGGGTGCGACGCTCATCGCCGTAACGGTTTACAATCTCACCCAATTCCTCGGAGATAATCTCACGCTGGCGAGTCTCCGAAGCAATAATCGCGTTGTACTCGGCAATCATGCGCATCAACTCATCGTGACGATCCTGAATCTTCTGGCGCTCTAGGGCCGCCAGACGACGCAACTGCATATTCAGAATCGCCTGCGCCTGAGCCTCATCAATCTGCAGGAACTCCATGAGGCCGCTACGCGCCTCATCAGCGGTGGGAGAACGGCGAATCAGCGCGATAACCTCATCCAGGGCGTCCAGGGCCTTGAGCAGACCGCGCAGAATGTGTGCTTCCTCCTCCGCCTGACGCAGACGGTAGCGGGTGCGACGTACGATAACATCCATCTGGTGGTCCACCCAGTGGCGCACGAAGGCATCCAGAGACAGGGTACGCGGCACACCGTCCACAATTGCCAGCATGTTCGCGGAGAAATTTTCCTGCAACTGGGTGTGCTTATACAGATTGTTCAGCACTACCTTCGGGGAGGCATCACGCTTGAGAACAATGACCAGTCGCTGGCCGGTACGGCCCGAGGTCTCATCGCGCAAATCAGCGATACCGGTGACCTTGCCGTCCTTGATGAGCTCAGCAATCTTAACGGCCAAGTTATCCGGGTTAGCCTGGTACGGCAATTCGGTGACAACCAGGCAGGTGCGGCCGTGAATCTCCTCAACGTTCACCACCGCACGCATAGTAATCGAGCCACGACCGGTCCGGTACGCATCCTCGATGCCCTTAGTACCCAGAATCTGCGCACCGGTCGGGAAATCCGGACCCTTAATGCGGGCCATCAGTGCGTTCAGTAGCTCCTCATTCGTGGCCTGAGGATTCTTCAGGAACCATTCCACGCCTTCGGCCACTTCGCGCAGATTATGCGGGGGAATATTGGTAGCCATACCCACAGCAATGCCCGAGGATCCGTTCACCAGCAGATTCGGGATGCGGGCCGGCAGTACGGTCGGCTCCAGCGACTTACCGTCGTAGTTCGGCTGGAAGTCGACGGTGTCTTCGTTAATATCGCGCACCATCTCCAGGGCGATGGGAGCCATCTTCGTCTCGGTGTATCGGGGAGCCGCAGCACCGTCGTTACCGGGGGAACCAAAGTTACCCTGGCCCAGGGCCAGCGGATAACGCATAATCCAGCTCTGAATCAGGCGCACCAGGGTATCGTAGATGGCGCTGTCACCGTGGGGATGGAACTGACCCATAACGTCTCCGACCACGCGAGCGCACTTATTGAAAGCGCGATCGGGGCGGTAGCCGCCATCGTACATTGCGTAGATAACACGGCGGTGCACGGGCTTCAGACCGTCACGCACATCCGGCAGGGCACGGCCAATAATCACGGCCATAGCGTAGTCCAGGTAGGATCGTTGCATCTCAGTCTGCAGATCCACCTGTTCGATATGGCCGTGATGGTCCACGGTTTCAGCTTCGCCGTTGCTGACCACGTCAACCTCGGTAGCGTTGTTTTGCTGTTCTTCGCTCATTGCTTTCTCATTCCTCAATGACTCGCTCGGCTATGTAGCTCATAAATCATATTTATTGCATGAAATATGACGGTTCGAGCTAGATATCGAGGAATCGAATGTCCTTGGCATTCTGCTGAATAAACTCACGGCGAGCCTCAACATCCTCACCCATTAGCACCGAGAAGATTTGGTCAGCCGCAGCCGCATCCTCCATCTTCACCTGTAGCAGAGTGCGACGTGCCGGGTCCATCGTGGTGTCCCACAGCTCGGTGTAGTCCATCTCGCCCAGACCCTTGTAACGCTGGATACCGTTGTCCTTCGGCAGGCGCAGGTTCTTGGCGGCCCCACGGGCTAGAGCCTCATCACGCTCAGCATCAGAGTAAACATAATCGTGCGGCGCATTCGACCACTTAATGCGGTAGAGCGGCGGCTGGGCTAGGTACACGTAACCAGCCTCAATCAGCGGGCGCATAAAGCGGAAGAGCAGGGTTAGTAGCAGGGTCGTGATGTGCTGACCATCCACGTC
Organism: uncultured Rothia sp.; assembly: GCA_963521575.1. Lineage (GTDB taxonomy): Bacteria > Actinomycetota > Actinomycetes > Actinomycetales > Micrococcaceae > Rothia. The sequence continues at coordinate 1,536 of CAUQVM010000111.1, read as the reverse complement.
AGCATCTGCCATCAGCACGATCTTGTGGTAACGAGCCTTCTCAATATTGAAGTCGTCGCCGATACCGGTACCGAAGGCGGTAATCATTGCCTGAATCTCAGCGTTCGACAGAGCACGATCCAGACGGGCACGCTCAACATTCAGGATCTTACCCCGTAGCGGGAGAATAGCCTGGGTATTCGGGTTACGCCCCTGCACTGCCGAACCACCCGCGGAGTCACCCTCCACCAGGTAAATCTCAGAAATTGACGGATCCTTCGAAGAGCAGTCCTTGAGCTTGCCGGGCATGGAACTGGTTTCCAGTAAACCCTTACGACGGGTCGTCTCACGCGCCTTACGGGCAGCGATACGTGCCTGAGCAGCGGTAATCGCACGGCGAACAATGTCCTTCGCCACGGCCGGGTTCCGGTCAAACCAGTCACCCAGGTGGTCATTGACTTCGCGCTGAGTGAAGGACTTTGCTTCCGAGTTACCCAGCTTGGTCTTTGTCTGGCCTTCAAACTGCGGTTCAGAGATCTTAATCGAAATGACCGCGGTCAAGCCCTCACGCACATCTTCACCCGTGAGGTTATCGTCCTTATCGCGCAGCAACTTATTCTCGCGCGCGTAGCGGTTTACCAACGAGGTCAGAGCAGCACGGAAGCCTTCCTCGTGGGTACCACCCTCATGGGTGTTAATCGTGTTTGCGTAAGAGTAGACAGACTCCTTGTACGCTCCGGTCCACTGCATGGCCACTTCCAGGCTCATATTGCGGTCGGTGTCTTCGGACTCGAAGGAGACAATCTCCTCGTTCACGATGGTCTTCGCACCAGCATTGAGGAAGTGCACGTAGTCGAACAGACCGTTGTCATAACGGTAGGTGACGGTCGTGTAGCCTTCGGCGTTCGCACGTACGCGGTTAAGGGTGGTTTCTTTCTTCTCGCCCTCTTCGGTAACCTCATCGCCAACGAACTTTTCACGCTCATCGGTCAGGGTGATGGTCAGGCCCTTGTTCAGGAACGCCATCTGCTGGAAGCGAGCGCGCAGAGTCTCAAAGTCGAACTCGACGGTCTCAAAAATTTCCGGATCCGGGTAGAAAGTCTGGATGGTACCGGTCTTATCGGAAGGCTCACCGCGACGTAGCGGACCATCCGGCACACCACCGTTGGAGAAGGAAATATGCCATGCATAGCCCTGGCGGTGAACCTCGGTAATCACACGGGTCGACAGTGCATTCACTACGGAGATACCCACGCCATGCAAACCACCGGAGACAGAATAGCCGCCACCGCCAAATTTACCGCCGGCGTGCAACACGGTCATAACCACCTCAACGGTGGACTTATGCTCGGTGGGATGTTCATCCACCGGAATGCCACGACCGTCATCCTTCACACGCACCGCACCATCAGCCTGAATGGTCACATCAATTTCGGAGGCGTAACCTGCGAGCGCCTCGTCAACCGAGTTGTCTACAACCTCGTAGACCAGGTGGTGCAGGCCGCGCTCAGTGGTCGAGCCAATGTACATGCCGGGGCGCTTACGAACCGCTTCCAG
>CAUQVM010000110.1:0-5496 GCA_963521575.1 uncultured Rothia sp. | reverse complement strand
GCGGCCTTCTCGTAATCCTGGGAGTTGATGGCGTCTTCCTTCTGCTGGCGCAGCTTGGCGGCCTTCTCGTCGAGCAGCTTGATTTCCGGGGGTGCGGTCATGCGCTTGATGCGCAGGCGTGCGCCCGCCTCGTCAATCAGGTCGACAGCCTTATCCGGCAGGAAGCGGTCAGAGATGTAGCGTGCCGCTAGATTTACGGCGGTCTCAATGGCCTCATCGGTAATGGTGACGCGGTGGTGTGCCTCGTACTTATCGCGCACACCCTTGAGGATCTGCACGGCGAGTTCCTGGGAGGGTTCATCCACCTGAATCGGCTGGAAGCGGCGCTCCAGGGCAGCGTCCTTCTCAATGTGCTTGCGGTACTCGTCCAGGGTGGTTGCGCCAATGGTCTGCAATTCGCCTCGAGCCAGCATGGGCTTGAGGATGGAGGCGGCATCAATCGCGCCCTCTGCGGCACCCGCACCGACAAGGGTGTGGATCTCGTCGATGAACAGGATAATGTCCCCGCGGGAGCGGATTTCCTTCAGAACCTTCTTCAGACGCTCTTCGAAGTCACCGCGGTAGCGTGAACCTGCCACCAGGGAGCCGAGGTCCAGGGTGTACAGGTGCTTGTCCTTGAGGGTTTCGGGAACGTCACCGTGAACGATAGCCTGTGCCAGGCCCTCCACGACGGCGGTTTTACCAACGCCAGGCTCACCAATTAGCACGGGGTTGTTCTTGGTGCGGCGGGAGAGAACCTGCATAACGCGTTCCATCTCCTTGTGACGACCGATAACCGGGTCCAGTTCGCCCTCACGAGCTGCGGCGGTGAGGTTACGGCCGAACTGATCCAGGATGGTCGAACCCGCGGGAGTGCCTTCGCGGGAGTTACCTGCGCCCACGCCAGCGGTTTCTTTCTCACCGGAGTTGTTGCCGGGGTAGCCGGAAATCAGGTCCATAACGGCCTGGCGCACAGCGGCGGGCTCAGCACCCAGCTTGACGAGCACCTGGTTTGCCACGCCTTCATTCGCGCGCACCATGCCCAGCAGGATGTGCTCGGTGCCAATGTAGCCGTGGTTGAGCTGGATAGCCTCGCGCATGGATAGTTCGAGGACCTTCTTCGCCCGAGGGGTGAAGGGGATGTGCCCGTTGGGGGCCTGAGGGCCGGGACCGACGATGTCCTGGACCTGCTCGCGGACCGCGTTCAGGGTAACGCCCAACGATTCCAGGGCGCGAGCACCGATGCCCTCACCCTCGTGAATCAGGCCGAGCAGTAGGTGTTCGGTACCGATGTAGTTGTGGTTAAGCATGCGTGCTTCCTCTTGGGCAAGCACCACAACGCGCCGAGCTCGGTCGGTAAAGCGTTCAAACATTGCGCACTCCTTGCATTTTCCTATTGATACAAGGGTACGTTGAGCTGAGCGTTTACGCCCGGCGCGCGGGCATCTGTTCGCCATAAAGAGAACGGTGAGGCACATCCGGTTGGGGCAGACACCGGATACGGGATATCGCGAGTATCGGGTGAAAGACCCCCGGAAGATGCGAACGAAGGTTAGCGCATGTAAACCCAACTAATACATCAGCGTGAAAAGGTTTTATCTGCGCAACACTGTATATATTGTAGGATTCCTCTTAGTGCCTCATGATTTTGCCGCATGATACTCCATCAGTGGGAACGCAACAGGCCCAGCAATAAACTCTCAATCGTGAATCCATGGGGAGAGTATTGACCGCAGATTACCCATGAGTGCCGAATCCGGGTAACGGCGATATACACTCGACATGCGGTAGCAAATACAAGCATCAAATTACCCGAGAAATTACGTGGGACCCTCGGCAAAATTTCGGAGAGAGGAACGTGATTTAGCATTCCTACCGATGCAGGAAAACGGCCTCTATGAAATAGCGGTATTTTAAAATACTAACTATCACCAACCTGTAAATATTTTACGCGTAAATCAACTTAGCTATAGCACACAGGAGCAGACAGTAGTACGCTCCATCCCCCATGCAAAAAGCCCGCGGTAGTATAGTAATAATTCACCACCCACCGCGGACCTTTAACACCTAGGCATCACACAATCGAATTACGCCTGAGTCTTCATCGCTTCGTAGTATGCGTCCTGAATATCCTGGTGGATACGACCGCGGTCAGAAACCTTATGACCATTAGCCTTAGCCCACTCGCGAATAGCCGCGGTCTCCGGGTTACGCTTCACGGGAGCAGCGGTACCGCGGGGTGCACGGGTACGCTGAGCAGAGCCCTGCACGCGGCGGGACTTTGCAACGAAGGGGCGGATAGCGTCACGCAGACGTGCGGCGTTTGCGGAGGACAGGTCGATCTCGTAATGAGCGCCATCCAGACCGAAACGAATCGTTTCGTCTGCGGGGCCACCGTCAAGATCGTCTTCAAGGATGATGCGAACCTTCTGTGCCATGTAAGGCACCTCCTCATCTGTTGCATATATCCTATGGATAAAGCCTCAAGCCTCTATCAAAGATTGAGAAAATATTGTGCCGGATATATATTTTTACTAATTTTCGTATCCATAGTAACAGAAATATCATTACCCCTCCTCCCACAAGAAGCACTATCTGGAATAATATTTCTGGCCTGTGGTTCAAACGGGCAGATTCAATCCGATAGCCTCAATCAAGGAACCTTCCAAAGGATAATTTGCACCCACCCCGAAAGGCAATTCAGCCTATTTCTCCCGCCTCATCCCCATTGCGAGGTACTCCTCGTGATGCCTCCAAACATCCGGCAGGGTAAATGCTGAATAGTCAGTACCAAAAAGCTAAAATACCGGGGTACAAACACCGCTCCAACAATGCAGGCTACTCTATACGATTCTCCCTATGCGGGTCGCACGGTACAGCCTGCACAATACAATCGGACGTTCATCGTATCTTACGGAGACCCTACCACCGCAATACCGCCGCGACGGCAACACAGCGGCGGGCACCGCGGGCGCATCCGCACCCACAACACCCGCCCTACGCAAAAGAGTCGTGCCCGCGCAGAATACAATCAATGCACTGCGCGCGCACGCCCCCAGTTATAAATATTTAGGCTTCCGGCTTCATGAGCGGGAAGAGGATCGTCTCGCGAATACCGGGCTGACGCACCACGGTACCCGGACGCTCCGGATCCTGATCGCCAGCCAGCAACATAATCAGACGATCAATACCCAAGCCAATACCACCCATCGGGGGTGCACCGTGCTCCAGGCCACGTAGGAAGTCCTCGTCCAGCTCCATAGCCTCATCATCGCCTGCGGCAGCCAGCAGCGACTGAGCGGTCAGGCGCTCACGCTGAATGACCGGATCAATCAGCTCGGAGAATGCGGTACCGCGCTCCATACCACCAATAATCAGGTCCCAGGCCTCAATCAGCGGCTCACCCGAACGGTGCGGACGCGCCAGCGGCTGAGCACTCGGCGGGTAGTTGTACACGAAGGTCGGGTTCACCAGGGTCGGCTCAACAATCTCGCCGAACAGCTCAATGACCAGCTTCTCCGCGTCCCACTTCGGGTCGATATCCACCTCGTGCTTCTCGGCGATTTCGCGCAGTACCGAGGCGTCGGTCTCGGGGGTAATCTCAACCCCCACAGCCTCGGATAGACCCGGGTACACGCCAACCCACTGCCACTCGCCAAACAGCTCAATTGTGCCGTTCTCAGTTTCCACGCGCTCAACACCCACGGCCTTCGCGCAGCTCTGAATAATCTCCTTCATGCGTTCGGCCATGACGAACTGATCGGCATATGCCTCATAGCACTCCAGGGTTGTGAACTCGGGGCTGTGGGTCGAATCCACACCCTCGTTACGGAACACCCGACCAATCTCGTACACACGCTCAATACCGCCCACCACAGTGCGCTTCAGCGGTAGCTCGGTCGCAATGCGCATGGTCATCGGCTGATCAAAAGCGTTCAGATGGGTGCGGAACGGGCGAGCCGTTGCGCCACCGTGAATCAGCTGCAACACCGGGGTTTCCACCTCAATGTAGCCGTGATCCTCCAGCACGCAGCGCACGGTGCGGGTAATCAGGGCACGCTTCTTCACGAGCTCGCGAGCCTCCTCACGTACCATCAGGTCCAGGTAACGCTGACGCACACGGGTTTCCTCGTTCAGGTCCTTGTGTAGCACCGGCATGGGGCGGATAGCCTTTGAGGCCATCTTCCATTCCGTCACCATAATCGACAGCTCACCGCGACGCGAAACCACCACGCGGCCGGTTACGAACACGTGGTCGCCCAGGTCAACCAGGGACTTCCATTCGGCCAGGGACTCCTCGCCCACCTCTGCCAACGAAAGCATTGCCTGAATGCGCTTGCCCTCGGTACCACCCTGCAAGGTCGCAAAGCAGAGCTTACCGGTGTTACGCACGAACACCACACGACCACCCACGTGCACCACACGGTCGGTCTCATCGCCTGCCTTTAGTTCCTCCGAAGCCAGCTTCGGGTCGTACTCGGCGCGCAAATCCTCAATGTGATTGGGCTCCACGCGGTTACCCTCGGAATCCAGAAGACCCACCGGGTACGCCTCACGACCCGACTCAATCAGCTTCGCACGCTTTTCCAGGCGAATCTGCATCTGCTCGGACATATCAGCAATCGCCGGTGCGGCGTGATGCTCAGTGCTCACGGTGATACCTATCTATGTAGTTGTGTTGGGAACGTTGCTACGCTAAACACGGGGGGCTAGCGCAGGTCCATGTTGTCAATCAGGCGGGTCGAACCCACAAATGCGGCCACCAGGGCCAGTACGCGCTCCGATTCCTCGGTCGGTTCACCGAAAGTCATCGGATCCACCAATTCCAAATAATCCAGGCGCACACCCTCAGTCGAGTTAATACGTTCACGGGCGCTCTGCAGGTCAATCTCATGGAAGCCACGGTTCAGCGAATTCTCGCGCAGCATCGCCAGGGTACGCGACAGTACCAGGGCCGACTCGCGTTCCTGCTCCGAAAGGTAGCTATTACGCGAGGACAGGGCCAAACCATTATCGTCGCGTACAATCGCCACCGGGCGCAGAGTCACATCATGGTTGAAATCGTGCACCATACGCTGAATCAGAATGTACTGCTGCGCGTCCTTCTGGCCAAAGTACGCGTTCACCGAGTGGTGACCGGCCGCCGGACGAACAATATTAAAGAGCTTATTCACCACGGTCAGCACGCCATCAAAGTGACCCGGGCGAGTCGCACCCTCAAGCTTGGTGCCCAAATCACCGCTCGAAATGTGGATTAGCGGCTCACCACTGGGGTACATCTCCTCTGCCTCGGGGGCAAAGATAATGTCCACACCCGCCTCACCGGCCAGGATGGCATCCGCCCTCAGGGTACGCGGGTACGCCTCATAGTCCTCACCGGGACCGAACTGCAGAGGGTTCACAAAAATAGAGGCAACCACCACGTCATTCTGCTCGGAGGCGCGGCGCAGAAGCGTCGCGTGCCCCTCATGGAGGGCGCCCATCGTGGGTACGTAGCCCAGGGTAGCTTCCCGGTAC
>CAUQVM010000109.1:0-5548 GCA_963521575.1 uncultured Rothia sp. | reverse complement strand
TCAGGCCAGCAATCTCTTCTTCAACGAAGATACCCTGCTGGTAACCGCGGTGAGCCAGCTGAACGCCGGGGACGATGTCGCCAACCGCGTAGATGTTTCCAACGCCGGTGTGCAGGCGCTCGTTAGCCAGGACGAAGCCGCGATCCATGGGGATGCCCTGCTCCTCGTAGCCCATGTTGGCGGTGTTCGGGCCACGACCAACAGCCACCAGGACAATGTCTGCCTCGAAGACCTTGCCGTCAGCCAGGGTAACCTTAGCGCCGTTAGCGTCCTGCTCAACCTTCTCGAAGAGGGTACCGGTGTTGAACTTAATGCCGCGCTTCTTGAAGGCACGCTCCAGAACCTTAATGATGGCCGGATCCTCATTGGGAACCAGGTGCGGCAGACCCTCAATGATGGTGACGTCGACACCCATGGCGTTCCACATGGATGCGAACTCGCAACCAATCACGCCGCCGCCGAGCACGATAGCGCTCTTGGGCAGGTAGTCCATCTCCAGTGCCTCGGTGGAGGTCAGGACGCGACCTTCGATGGGCAGACCAAAGGTCTTGGAGACCGAGCCGGATGCCAGGATAATATTCTTACCCTTGTACTCCACACCGTTTACGGTGATGGTGTCCTGAGCGGTGAGCTTACCCTCGCCGGGGATAATCTCAATGCCCTTCATCTTGAGCAGGCCTGCAAGACCCTTGAACTTACCGGAGACGATGCCGTCCTTGTAATCGCGCACCTTGCCCATCTCGATGGACTGCAGAACGGTGTTAACGCCGACCTTGGATGCCTCACGGGCTTCCTCAGCCAGCTCAGCAGCGTGCAGGTAGGCCTTGGTGGGGATGCAGCCGGTGTGCAGGCAGGTGCCGCCGACCTTTTCCTTCTCAATCAGGCCAACGGTGAAGCCCAGCTGGCGTGCGCGAATAGCTGCAGAGTAGCCAGCGGAGCCACCGCCAAGGATGAGGATGTCGAATTCTTGAGCCACGATATTGCTCCCTTGCATAGTTGGTGGGGCTGTACCCCGTGCAATGAGTTCTTACCTTAATTGGTAGGTTTCCCGGCACAGACAGTGGGTCCGCACCTCAAAAGGCGCGCGCCTATCCGCATGCGCAGAAAAACACTTATTACAACAATACCCCCGATGGCGACGGTTTAAGTTCACTCCGGGAGATTTTGGTCAATTAATCGTCCAAAGAACCCAAAAAATAGTGGAGTACAGCATGGTGGACACCCCTCCCGCGGAGCACACGCACGCACTCGCGGGAAGGGTCTCGGAAGAGCCCTTAGCGGGCGTAGGACTGGATAAAGTTCACCAGGGTTGCGGTGCCGAATCCGGTACCTTCCTTCGGAGTAAAGCCGTAAGGAGCTTCCTCATTGAAGGCCGGGCCCGCAATGTCCAGGTGGGCCCAGGGGATACCTTCGCCCACGAATTCCTGCAGGAACAGGCCGGCAGTCAGGGCACCACCAAAACGCGAACCAATATTCTTCAGGTCGGCCACGGGAGATTCCAAGCTCTTACGCAGGTACGACTCCAGCGGCATGGGCCAGTAGCCCTCGCCCGCCGAAGCACCGGCAGCAATCACGCGGTCACGAATTTCCTCATCACCCAGCAGAGCGGCGGTGCGCAGGCCCAGCGCGGCCATGGCGGCACCGGTCAGGGTGGCGATATCCAGAATAACGTCCGGCTTGGCCTCGGAAGCCAGAGCAATACCATCAGCCATGACCAGGCGGCCCTCAGCATCGGTATTCATCACCTCGACGGTGTGGCCATCACGCATTGTGATAATGTCCTCGGGACGCAGGGCGTGGCCGCCGGGCATGTTCTCAGCCAGGCACAGGTAACCGGTCACAGCCACCGGAACCTCCAGCTCAGCCGAAGCCACCACGGCATTCAGCACGGCGGCTGCACCGGCCATATCACACTTCATGGTGGTCATCGAGCCCGCGGGCTTCAGTGAGTTACCACCGGTGTCAAAAGTAATGCCCTTACCCACGAGAGCCACGTGGGCCTTCGGGTTCTCGGGGGTGTACTTCAGTACAGCCAGTACCGGCTTGCGGGGCGAACCCTGACCAACGCCGGCAATACCGCCAAAGCCCTCCTCGACCAGACGGTCGTAATGGAAGAGCTCAATCTCAACATTTGCGTAATCCTCGGCCATCTCTGCCGCGACTTCGCCGAAGGTCTCAGGATACAGGTGCGACGGGGGCAGATTCACCAGACGGCGAGCGTCCTTTGCGGCTTCACCTAGAACCAGCGCGCGCACCAGGGCCCCCTCGGCCTCCTCCGGGTTTAGCGAGGAAACAATCAGGACGGACTCAATTTCCTCTTTGATTGAATCCTTCGTCTTGCCACGTAGGCCCTCTTCAATAAAGTTACCCAGAGTTGCGCCGTGAGCAATCGCCTCAACCTCATCTGCCGAGGAAACGCCGAAGTCAAAAGCAATTTCTTCGGCGGAACCGGCCAGCTGACGGGCAGCAGAGCCCGCGGCGTAGCGTAGCGCATCCAGGCGCTCCTGGCCGGTAGCCTGGTCAGACCCCAGACCGGCCAGAGCAATAATACCCGCGCTCGAATCCTCCAAGCCGGGCAGGCGTAGCAACTGATCGGGGGCACCCGAAGCGCCCAGAGCCTCCAACAGCTCATTAACACCTTCAGCCGATTCCTCAGACAGTGAGTTCGGCGCCAAGTAGGGGCCCTCGGTACCCTTCAGCACGCCCAGAACCAGTACATCGGCTTCAAGATCCTCAAGATCGGTGCTGTGAATGGATAGAGACAGAGACATCGTTACTCCTTTGCGTATGTCTTCTCGAAAAGCACCCCAACAGCGCTACACACCCGCCCCAAAGCAGGGCGCGAGCTGGCGGGATGCGCCGCGCCAAACCGCGCAGACTACCGATTTCTACTCTACCCGATGCGTCGGGGGAGAGGAGGGCAGAATCAGACCCCCGAAAATCCAAGTCCCCAGTCCGTGATTCTATTGCGCGTCAGACCGTTCACCCACCGCGAGATAACGCCGAGGTCACATCCGACCGGGCGCTCTTAGCATAGAATGAAAAGCTAACGGAACACGTCTAATGACAGAAGACGTAAGGGTCGGCTCCACGAGGAACTCCGCGAAGAAAATCCACGGGGAACCAAGGCACAGCAGCCCGAACAGACTCATTGTGAGGAGGCTATTATGCTCAAACCCGAAGACCTCTACTTAGCCAATACCAAAATCCTGGATGACCCGCGGTTGCACGGGTTGACCCTCGTCATCGCTCTCTCCAGCCCCCAAGACGCCGGATCCACTGCCGAACAGCTCGGACAGGTGCTCCTCAGTGAGCTCAAGAATATTGAAATTGTCGAATTCGACAGCGACCAGCTACACGACTATCGAACCCGCCGCCCCCATATCCGGTACGAGAAGGATCACTTCGAAAAGCCGCAGTACCCACAGCTTAAGCTCTACGCCGTTGAAGACAGCCTAGATCAACCCTTCCTGCTACTTACCGGTGCCGAACCCGACTTGCAATGGCAGCGCTTCCAAAAGGCTCTGTTGACTATCGTCCGACGCCTTCAGCCTTCACTTGTTGTACTCGTTTCGGCTTTCCCCATGCCCGTGCCCCACACGCGGCCCTTCCCCGTCACTGCGCATGGATCCCGTAAGGACCTTATTCGCGGTATCTCCTCCTGGAAGCCTACTGCCGACGTGCCCGCAACCGTCACCAATCTGCTCGAAGTACTCTTTACCGACCAGGGTTACGACACCGTGGGATTCGGAGTGAACATTCCCCAGTACATCTCCGAAGCAGACCTACCTCAGGGCACCCTCACCGCCCTCGAACACGTCGGTATGGCCGCGCACCTTTCCCTCCCTACCGAGGATCTGCGTGAGGCCGCCCGCCACGTGCACGGACAAATTAATGACCAGGTCAAGCAGAACCCCGAGATTGGGCGCATGGTCTCGACCATGGAAGAAAACTACGACGAGTTCTACCGCAACTCAGACATCGCCATCCCGCTCTCGCGCCGCGACGCTAACAAAATCCCCACTCGCGATGAAATCGGGGCAATGTTTGAACGTTTTCTGGATGAGCACTAGGAACGAAGAGTCGAAAATACGTGGGTGAAGTTGTGCTAAGGATGCGCGGATTAGGCTGCTCCGTTAGCTGGCCCTTTGAATTCCTCAAGAGCTACTGATGCGCCGGTTCCCGTTCGCAAAGAAGTGCCCCTCGGCGGCGCCTGAGATACCTCGAGAACGGAGTCCCCGCCTTGTGTAACCGGGCCTCACCAGCCACGCTACCCCCTGTTCATCGTGACGGAATATTACAGCCGCGCTCGCTGTCCACCCTCGCACAAACGAATAAAACGAATGAATCTGTGGATCGTAGCCGCACACCAGCGGAGATATCCACAGATTCATTCTGTCTAGACGTCTACACCCAGTCGGCATGCCACCTTTAACGCATGAACAAATACAACAACCCCGCACATGCCGGTACCCCCGAAGATCCCGCGCCTTCCCTCTCCACCGAGTACGATATCCTCAGCCACGTCCTCCACCACACCGGCTACTGGCCCGAACGATCACTCATAATCCTTACCGCATACAACGAATGTATCGGCCCCCTCCTACGCGGTGACCTCCCCGAAGACCCGGAACCTCTCACGCGCCGAGCCGCCTACCTCGATGAGATCTTCAATATGCTCCCCGTCGAGTACCGCGGTCATCCCCTTAACCGCTTCTACGCTCTTATCATTGACGGCGATAATACCGTACGCCAGCGTCAACTCAACCCCGAGGGCAGCACCCAAGCCAGTATTGTAGAAATTGGCGCCGACCTCACCGCCCAGAACCGCATTAGCTCATGGGACCATCTACTCTTTGATCCGCGCATTGTTGCAAACCGCCGCTGTGAAGACATTATCTACGCTGGGGCTACCACTCTCTGGGCGCTCAACAGCGCTCAAGACGAGCTGGTTCTCCTCGGACCCATCGAAAATCTACTGACCTGCCGCCACCACACCTGGTGCATCCGTCACTATAAACACATTGCCCCGCATGCGCGCAGCAATTTTGAACACAGCCCCTGGGATACTGACATCACGGATATCCCCGAACAGCGCGAGGACTGGGAGTCAGCCGTCGAACTCTGGACTAATGCTCGCATCCAGTGTGTCAACCCCGCCACCACCGGCACCATCCACCGTCAGGCACAGGTTGATCTCTGCTACTGGGAAACCGCCATCAACGCCGCAGAAGCGCTTCTCATCCACCACGAATCACGTGGGAAAACCACCGGCTACAAGCTGGAAGAATCAGCCAATGCGGCCTCTAAGAATCACCAGCCCATTGGCGACGCACTCCGCGAACTCATCCCCGCTGAAATCGCGGGATACCTGCGTGCTTCCCTTGCGCCCTATGCCCTCATCGACGGAGACACCTCCCCTCTGCGCTGCACAGGAATCACCCCGGAAACGCTTGTCTATCTTGCCGGACACGGGCTTGACCGAGCCCAACAAGCACTCAGTATCCAGCGCTATATTATCGACTACCTCTACTACGCTCTCGGGGGC
>CAUQVM010000108.1:0-5618 GCA_963521575.1 uncultured Rothia sp. | reverse complement strand
CCCGGCGGTCTGGTCGCTCACGAGTGCATCCTGGACCTGCGTCAGCTGACCGATCGTTCTCACGTGACTGCGGAGGATGTCTGCAAGCGCCTGATGGACTTTGGTTTCCATGCACCTACCCTGGCCTTCCCGGTTCCTGGCACCCTGATGGTTGAGCCGACCGAATCCGAGTCGAAGGAAGAGCTCGACCGCTTTATTGAGGCGATGGAGACCATCTATGACGAGATTATCGAGGTAGCCGAGGGTAAGGTTGCCGTGGAGGATTCCGTTCTACGCAATGCACCGCACACTGTTGATGTGGTTAGCGCTGATGAATGGGATCGCCCCTACAGCCGTACCCGCGCAGCCTTCCCCGTTCCGAGCCTGCGCGCCAATAAGTACTTCACCTCGGTGGGTCGTATTGACGGCGCCGGTGGTGACCGTCACTTCGTGTGCGAATGCCCTCCGATGGAGGCTTTCGACTTGGAAGCATAAAGGGCGGGTAACGCTCCGGGGTGGATCGGTAGATTCGCCCCGCCCGTTGCTCCGTGGGACGGGCGGGGTTACCACCCCGGTTATGCAGGTTTATACTTGCCTACCGGGGTTCACGGAATAAATGACAACGATTGCATATTGACAGCACAAAGCTGTGCGTGAGGAGAATCTAATGTCCCCTAAGAAGACCTCCCTGTACTCGGTTCACGAGAAGCTGGGCGCATCCTTTACCGATTTTGGTGGCTGGGATATGCCTCTGAAGTACTCCAACGATGTCACTGAGCACGAGGCTGTTCGCACCCGTGCCGGTATCTTTGACCTCTCCCACATGGGTGAGTTCCGCATAACCGGTCCGGATGCCGCAGCATTCCTGGATTACGCACTGGTCTCGAACATGTCGATCTTGAAGGTTGGTAAGGCTAAGTACTCAATTCTGGTCAACGATAAGGGCGGCGTCATTGACGACCTGATTACGTACCGTCTGGGTGACGAAGAGTTCCTGGTGGTACCCAACGCGGCTAATATTGACACTGATTATGCCGCAATGAGCGAGCGCCTGGGCGATTTCAAGGTGGAGTTCGTCAATGAGTCTGAGCAGACTTCACTGATCGCTGTTCAGGGTCCGCGTGCCGAGGAGATTCTGCTGGCAGCCGGTGCCTCCGACGAGGATGCGGTGCGAGAGCTGAAGTACTATGCCTCAGTTCCGCTGAGCATCGCCGGTGTGGATGTTCTGCTGGCCCGCACCGGGTACACCGGTGAGGATGGCTTCGAGCTGTTTGTTCCGAATGAGAAGGCCGTTGAACTATGGGATAAGCTGGCAGTTTCCGGTGAGCCCTTTGGCCTGACCCCCGCAGGTCTGGCTTCTCGCGACTCTCTGCGTCTTGAAGCCAGTATGCCCCTGTACGGCCATGAGCTAGGTCTGGATATCACCCCCTTCGAGTCTGGTCTGGGTCGTCTGGTTGAGATTGCCCTGGAGAAGAAGGCAGCTGACTTCGTGGGCCGTGATGCCCTGTCGGAACTGGTGAAGTCCGAGTCCAAGCGCATCCTGGTGGGTCTGAAGGCTCAGGCAAAGCGTCCGGCTCGTGCAGGTTCCAAGCTGGTGGATGCTGAGGGTAATGAGATCGGTGAGGTGACCTCCGGTATTCCTTCCCCCATCCTTGGCTACCCGATTGCAATGGCACTGGTTAACCGCGAGTTCTCCGAGCTTGGTTCTACCGTTGACGTTGATATCCGCGGTAAGCGCGCTCCCTTCGATGTTGTGGCTCTGCCCTTCTACAAGCGCGAAAAGTAAGAGCTACTAACCCTACGTATTGAGGAGACTATCCGGGATACTAGGTGGGCGCCGTGCTCCTTCGGGAGTGCGGCGCCTTTGCCGTAGCGATGGAGTTGAGGCATACCCTCGCCTTAGTTTCTGCTATTCCTGATGTGCGTTAGGATTAGAGCGGTTAGTCAAGGGGGACTGCCTGTTATCACAGACTAGGAAGCGACAGCTCGGATTATGGGGTGTCCGCTTGCGCACCCGAGGGTGTGTAAATATCTAACGTTGAAGGACGGAACGTGGCGATTAATCAGAGTGCACCCAGTAGCGCGCAGAAGAAGGCAGAAGCCCTGCCATACGACATCAGTGTCTTTGAAATGTTCAGTATTGGTGTGGGCCCCTCTAGCTCTCACACGGTGGGACCCATGCGAGCCGCAAACCGTTTTGTGGCGGAACTGATTGACGAGGGCCTGCTGAGCCGCGTGACCTCCGTGCATGTGGATTTGTACGGTTCTTTGGCGGCTACCGGAGCCGGTCACGGTACGATGAGCGCGGCGCTGAAGGGTCTGTGCGGCTTTGTGCCTGAGACGATTGATATTGCGGCTTCGGAAGCGATGATGGAACGCAATAGTGTGGATGGCACCCTGCCGCTGGCGGGCTACCCCTCTTCTTCGTACGGTGTGAACGCGCCCGGTGGAGAGGAAAACAAAGTGTACGGTCCCGTGGTGAAGTACCGTGAGATTGATATGACTCTGCGTCCGCTGACGATTCTTCCCCGCCATACAAACGGCATGAAGGTTGCCGCGTTTGCGGAGGAGGAGCTATTGCTGGAACGCACCTATTATTCTATCGGCGGTGGGTTCATTGTGGAGGGAGACGAAGAAGCTACGGGGGGTGCATCGCTGACCAATCCGCCGTATCCTTTCGGCTCTGGCGCTGAGCTTCTTGAAATGGCGAACGAGGCGGGGCTATCAATCGCTCAGCTGAAGATGGCAAATGAGTGTTCGTTGCGTACGGAGCGGGAGGTGCGTGACGGTATCTTGCACATCTACCGCGTGATGAAAGAGTGCATCGGTTCTTCCTTGGCTCGCGTAGGATACCTACCAGGGCCCCTCAAGGTGCGTTGCCGCGCTGGCGCCTGGCACCGCGATCTGATGGTGGAAGACCTGGGCAAATCTCCGGAGTTTGCGATTGACTGGGTGAACCTGATGGCACTGGCTGTCAATGAAGAGAATGCTTTTGGCGGGCGAGTGGTGACAGCCCCGACAAATGGTGCCTCCGGCATTATCCCGGCCGTTCTGCACTACGCCATGAATTACACACCGGGTATCCGTCATTGTGGCCAGGCTGCCCGTGAGCAGGCAATTGTCGATTTCTTCCTGGCCTCTTCTGCCGTGGGCGTGCTGTACAAGAAGCGCGCTTCGATTTCTGGCGCCGAGGTCGGTTGCCAGGGTGAGGTGGGTAGCGCCAGCTCGATGGCGGCTGCTGGCTTGGCGCAGGTTTTGGGTGGTACCCCGGAACAGGTAGAGAATGCGGCGGAGATTGCCATGGAACATAACCTGGGCCTCACCTGCGATCCTGTGGGTGGGCTTGTGCAGATTCCGTGTATCGAACGTAACGCAATGGCGGCCTCGAACGCTGTGACCGCTGCCCGTATGGCACTTCGCGGTGATGGCATGCACCGCGTTTCCCTCGATCAGGTGATTGAAACGATGCGTCAGACGGGTCTGGACATGTCTCACCGCTACAAGGAAACCTCGATGGGCGGGTTGGCGGTCAATGTGGTGGAGTGTTAAAGGCCACGCATCTATTTAGGTTTGCGCTCGTCCTACGGGTGTGCTAGACATCCCGGGGGTTCTTCCTGTACTGTTAGTATTTACGCTTTCCCTAACCTTTGTGCCTTCATATAGCGGTGGGCACGGGCTGAAGGTGATGTTTTCCGTCCGACATCTATAGCTTCGATCGCACCGTTTATGCGGGGGCTGAGGTTGTCATGTCGCCGGTAGAGTCGCCGGGAGGCTGATTGCTAACAGACATGTCTGTGGAAGGATCCCCATTTTGGTCGCTTCGAGCACCTCTAACCATGACGCCGCTAACGGCGCGGAGAACGCCTCCCGCCGAATCTCATTCGCGAAGATTAACGAACCGCTGAAGGTTCCCAACCTGCTTGCTATCCAGACCGATAGCTTCGACCGCCTCGTGGGTAACGAGCGCTGGCTGAAGCGTCTGGAATCCGCTCAGGCTAAGGGTGACACTTCTGTTCCCGCGCAGTCCGGTCTGGCTGAGATTTTTGAAGAGATCTCCCCGATCCGCGACTTCCAGGAGACCATGCAGCTCTCCTTCTCAGAGCCCGAGTTTGCCGATCCCAAGTACTCCGTCGAGGAGTGCAAGGATCGTGATGCAACCTACTCGGCTCCGCTGTACATTAAGGCTGAATTCATGAACCTCACCACCGGTGAGGTAAAGCAGCAGACCCTGTTCATGGGTGATTTCCCCCTGATGACCGAGGCCGGCACCTTTGTGATTAACGGCACTGAGCGTGTGGTCGTCTCCCAGCTGGTGCGTTCACCCGGTGCCTACTTTGAGAAGGCTCCGGACCGTACTTCCGATAAGGACATCTACTCCGCCCGCGTGATTCCTTCTCGCGGTGCATGGTTCGAGCTTGAGATTGACAAGCGTGACCAGGTGGGTGTCCGTTTGGACCGCAAGCGTAAGCAGTCCGTCACCGTTCTGCTCAAGGCTCTGGGCTGGAGCGAGTCCAAGATTCTGGCTGAGTTCGGCCAGTATGACTCGATTCGCGCAACCCTTGAGAAGGACTCCGTCAAGGATCGTGATGAGGCGCTACTGGATATCTACCGTAAGTTGCGTCCAGGTGAACCCCCGACGGTTGAAGCTGCCCAGAGCCTGCTGGACAACATGTACTTCACCCCGCGCCGCTACGACCTCGCAAAGGTTGGCCGTTATAAGCTGAACCGCAAGCTCGGCGTAGACGTTCCCATGGATTCTCCCGAAGCATCTGTGCTGAGCCAGGATGATATCGCTCAGATGATTCGCTACCTGTGCGCTCTGCACGCTGGCGAGACCAGCATTCCGGGCGTGCGTAATGGCGAGGATATCGATCTCAAGGTTGATATTGACGATATCGACCACTTCGGTAACCGTCGTATCCGCACCGTGGGCGAACTGATTGAAAACCAGATTCGTACCGGCCTGTCCCGTATGGAACGTGTGGTGCGTGAGCGCATGACCACCCAGGACGTCGAGGCTATTACCCCGCAGTCCCTGGTGAACATCCGCCCTGTCGTGGCAGCTATTAAGGAGTTCTTCGGTACCTCTCAGCTGTCCCAGTTCATGGACCAGAACAACCCGCTGGCAGGTCTGACCCACAAGCGTCGTTTGTCCGCGCTGGGTCCGGGTGGTCTGTCCCGTGACCGTGCAGGCATGGAAGTGCGAGACGTGCATCCCTCGCACTACGGCCGCATGTGCCCCATCGAAACCCCTGAAGGCCCGAACATTGGTCTGATTGGTTCGCTGGCAACTTACGGTCGTATTAACGCCTTCGGCTTCATTGAGACTCCCTACCGCGTGGTGACCGATGGCCGCGTGACCGACGAGGTCCGTTACCTGACTGCCGACGACGAGAAGAGCGTCGTGATTGCACAGGCTAACGCACCTCTAAACGAAGATCGCACCTTCGCCGAGAATGAGGTTCTCTGCCGTGCGGGCGATGGTTCCGGCGAAGCCGTGCTGGTGGCTCCCGGCGCCGTGCAGTATATGGACGTTTCCCCGCGCCAGATGGTGTCGGTGGCAACCGCTCTGATTCCCTACCTTGAGCACGACGACGCTAACCGAGCACTGATGGGTGCTAACATGCAGCGTCAGGCTG
>CAUQVM010000107.1:0-5728 GCA_963521575.1 uncultured Rothia sp. | reverse complement strand
TTTACAAAAATCCACCCCCGCGTCCCCGGCCGCCCTCAACTTCCACCTCCAGTTTGGGTGGCGGGCTGAGTTTTTTTACAGCATTGGGCCCCTGGGGGTGACCGGTCGGGCACAAACTATCTGCACTTTCTCTTAGGAGAGGATGCTCCCTAGCGTTGAAGAGGCACAATCGGCAGGGGGATAGTGCGGTCATCCTCTGCGACAGGTTTAGCGTCATTATCCATAGCTTTAGAAGTACTGTACGGGGCACCCTGCGGTGCTTCTTCTGCGATACTTTCTGGAGAGCCTACGGGTGTACCCGGCACTGGATCAGGGGCCGGCAGATCCCGCGCAACAATAACGCGTGCGGGGCGCAGAGTTCGATCACCCAGCATGTATCCCTCACACTCCACCGACACCACGGTTCCGGCCGGGTAATCCGGCCCAGCGGGAACCGCACCGGAAATCTCGTGAATCACGGGGTCGAATTTCCCCCTCTCATCAATACGGCTTAGCCCCCTAATCTCAAAGATACTGACAATCTCGTCCGCCACGGATTCGTTCAGTGAGGCGGTGGGCTCCTGCTCCAGTAGGCGGTCGAGGGCCCCCAGCACCTCACGAAATAGTACCGGAGGCGCGCTCATCGCGCTCCTGCAAGCTAGCCTGCACGGAGCGAATCAGCTGGTTTTTCGCTCCATCTTCGGCAATGCGCTGAGCAAAGCGCTGAGCAAAGCGCTGATTGAGTTCGGCGAGCTGCTCGAGAACCCGCTCCTCAAAGTCGGGGGTTGCAAACGGCGAAGCAGGTTTGGTCGACTGATTGGTATTCGGAGGATTATCAGAAGCAGGAGTATGACCCGCCTTGGGTTCTTGAGGACTGTATTCCTCAATCAGCGGCGATTCAGTCCCGGAGGCGACTGTGCCCCGAGAATCTGCGGTAGACATGGTGTGATCTCCTTGTAGTGTTATATCAACGATTTCGGGGCTCTAAGCCGCTAGCCGCCCCCTTCAGCTTCGCGACACCGGTCAGTACGACTCCGGCCTCACCATCCGAGGGCTTCAAGTCGAGGAGGCTAGGTGCACCGAACCTAGCTCCAGATGGCGGCGTGGCGCGTTTCCTACCGGTCCATCCCGCTCAGGTTTCGAATGCAGCAGCTTGGAAAGGGCAGAGTAGCGCCGAGGAATCCTCACCCGTTTAGGTTGAGGCCGTTTTACCTTCTCGCAAGATACCTCTGGTTAATCTTCCATTGAGGAATAAACGAGGTGTAAAAGGCAAATATTGGCAGACCAACATAGGTCGCAAGCGCCATATACGTGCTAATCGCACTTCGCGTCGCAGGGTTCATCGCCGAGGAGGCCGACCCATACAGAAGAAAACCAGACAGTCGAGAGAACCATCATCCCCAGGACAATCAGGGACCCGAACTTAATAAAGCGACCGAACGTAAAAGGTCGTCGACGCGCCACTCGAAGGTTCTCCTCAACATTTCGGTATCGCTGCAGTAAATCTGCCGGGAGCAGGTGGGCATCACGAATCCGCGAGAGAGATTTTTGAATTCCCTTGACCTGTTGCTTTGAATTGATATAGGTTAGCCCATCATAAACAACCCCGTACAGGTCGGCTTCTAGTAGCCGCAACTCTGCTTGGAGGCGGAGCAATACCGAACTATCGGGGTAGGAAGCCACCGCTTTATCGGCGTCCTGCAACGCCTCTGTGTGTTGGCCTGCATCCCAGCGACTTGCGATAAAGTCCCGAATATAGTCCGTGCTATCCGGCCGCAGTGCCATAAGCTGGCGGCTAATCTCAACGGCTTGTGCGTGGTCCTGATCAGAAATAGCTAACTGCCGTTCAAGAATGAGCAAGAATTCCTCATTCTCGGAGCCGTAGCGCCGCGCCTGCGAGATAGCATGCTGAACATCTCGACGGCGGTTACGGCCCCAGTCCCCCCCCCCCAAAGATACGCGGCCGCCAGTTTCTCCCAAGCCTCCGTGTCTTCAGGCAAGACTCGGAGCATATCCTGTGCGAATTTTGTTAAGGAGTTCCAGTTCTCGTGCTCCCACGCATAGTGCATATCGGCACGCAGGCGGTCCTCACGAGACTTCCCATTAGATGGTGGTCGGTATGAGGAGCGATAGCCTGTACGGGGCATCACGCGAGGTGCGGATTGCTGGTTCAGTGACTGATCGTAGGCAACACGGGCCGAAGGATCCAGAAGAATTTTCTCTATCTGATCAAGCAGATCAAGATGATCCTCACCTTCACGTGCTTTGGCACGATCAGGATGGTTGGTCAGCTTTCGGTAGCGAGCCCTCTGCTTACGTAGCGCAGATTCTAGCTCCTCTGAGCTTGCAGAGGACGGTACCGCAAGTACTTCGTAATAATTCTGAGAGTCCATGGTGCAGATCTATCCCATCGCGAAAAATACGCGCCGGGACTAGTTCACCTCCATTCCGCCAATCTTGCGCTGGGCCTCCTGCACTTCTTCAGGACGCAGGTTAGCCACGCGCTCTATATTGAACGAACCCAGTGATGCGTTGGCGGTCAGGTCGATAACCTCAACGCGCACTGTCTGGTCCACATCGTAGGCGTAAATCACCTTCAGCGGCGCACCCTTCGGGTAGGCAGGTAGGGAGAGCTCACCGGTGCGCACCACAGTTACCAATTCAGGATCTCGTTCCTCCCCCTGGGTGACCTTAATATCCAAAGCATTCTGACCGTCCAGCAGGGTACGGGTTTTCTGTTCATGGGTGCAGGGTACCTTCGTATTGCGCGGGATGACCACGTGGTTGAAAGTTGTCCCCTCCGCGGTGTAGAGGATAATACCCAGAGCCTGGCTCGTCACGTCACTAATCTTGACGCTACCGCCTAAGAAGCCCTCAACCGTGGCCTTGGAACCGACTTGCTCGGTGCTGACCTCCACATCACCGGCTAGGGTTGCCTGAACTGCGGCCCCCAGAGCGACCGCTTCGTCCGGGTTAATGTCCAGCGCCGGGGTTTTACCCGAAACACGCTCAACCAGGGCGCGGACAGCTGGCATACGGGTTGAACCACCCACCAACAGCACCTTGTCTATATCCGCCCAGGTAAGCTTTGCCTCGGCTAGCACATCGTTCAATAGCTCCTCGGTGCGGTTAAGTAGGCTAACCGTGGACTTCTCAAACTCCTCGCGGGTTAGGGGCACACGATAGTGCCGACCCTGCGCCGAGAACTGTACATTCGTCTTCGGAACAGTGGACAGCGCCTTCTTCGCAAACTCAGCCTTCTCCCGCAGAGCAGCCGTCAGGGACAGATCATCCAGAGAATCCGGGGCACCCTGCTCCATGAGGCGCGCATCCAGGTACTCCATCAGAGCATTATCAAAATCGAAGCCACCAAGGTTACGGTCACCGTCGGTCGCCAGAACCTCAAATTCGGTTCCGCTAATCTTCAAAATGGTAACGTCAAAAGTACCACCACCCAGATCGTATACCAGCACGGTGCCGTTAGCGTCAGCCTCCACACCATACGAGAGGGCTGCCGCGGTCGGCTCGTTCAGAACGCGCAGAACGTTTAGACCCGCAATCTGGCCGGCGTGGGCGGTTGCGGTGCGACGCGCATCGTCAAAGTAGGCGGGCACGGTGATAACCGCGTCGGTCACTTCTTCGCCCAGTGCCAGCTCGGCGTCCTCCTTGAGTCGCTTGAGGATGATGGCCGAAACCTCCTCGGCGCTGTACTGGGTACCCGATGATGCATCGAAACGCCAGGTCGGGTCACCAATAAAACGCTTCACGTACTGCACGATATCCTCGGGAAAAGCTGCAGCCTGACGCTTCGCTTGCTCACCCACGAGCGGCTCATCCACCCCGCCGAAGGATTGGAAGAGCACCACCGAGGGGGTCACAGTGTCGCCTTCCTTATTGCGTAGTACTTCGGGAACGCCCGTGGGACGCACCACCGAAACCGCCGAGTTGGTGGTTACCAGGTCAATACCAACTGCAATACCCATAAATCATTTCTCCTTCACTATCGGATGTTCCGTGCGGACTCACCCATCCGTGCGGATAGGTGTATGCGTGTAGTGAATAGCTTCTACTCACCCTTTTGTTGATAAAACTTTTCTCTAGCCCAGCGGTTCGACCCGCCTGATGCCGTACCACAGAGGCAACGGAGGGGCCGTTACCGAGTTCTTCCTCGCCCGCCTCACGAAGGCTCTCTCGTACACCCACTGTGCGGGGAAAAATACCGCCATGAAGATGTAGGCGAAAGAACGACCTGTACGAGATCTTTAACCCACACTGCGACGGCCTGATTGGGTGGAATTTCGCTCATGCCTACCAGCTCGATTAGCTGTGGGAGGAATAAATAGTTAGCCAGCACGAGCGCTAGAAGTAGCCCGGGAAGTTTAGCCGGTTTCGGCGGTGACGCACGTAGGCAATGACAGTTTTGACCTCCTGTATCATCTGCTCAATCTCAACATACCCGCCATCCCTCAGCTCACGGATTCCCTTCAGCTGCCTGAGGCGAATACGGATAAGCGCAATCTGCACCGAGCTGACAGGGATTCCCATAGGTGAACGGGTCGCCGCATAGGGATTCTGCCCCGCAAAACCGCCATAGGTACATCGATAGATGTCGTACAGGAGCGACCAGGCATAGGCTTGAATCAGAGCTGCATCACGCCGACCCGAACGATACTCGGAACGCGCTTTCTGTATAGCCTCACGGGTGTGTCCCGAAGCGGCCTGCTGCAGAATCTCACGAGCGGATGCCAGCTGCTGGGAATCAGACTCTCGCGCCTCTAATACGGGAACTAACCGGTAGGACACCCGCCAGGGCTTCCCTTGTACCTGAGGAGGCAGAGGCGACTGAGCCGACTCGGTTCGGGACTGCGGCGGTTCCTGCAGTGCACCCTTCTGCTGGTGCTGCTCTCGGCGTTCCTCTCGAGGCTGCTTTTGCTCCTGGTCCTCGCGCGCGCTCTCACGCTCCATAGGCGGAAGGTTCTCCTTGCGCGGAGGCTCGGATCGCGCCGCAGCTTGCTGCTCCTGTAGCTGCTGAAGCTCCCGGTCCTTACGTTGCGTCTCTTCGCGCAGACGTTCCACCTCTCGTTGCATCTGCTCGGCCCGGCGCAACAGCTCCTCATGATTCCTTTGAGGTACTACCCCACCGGTGCCAGTCCCCTCACCGGAAGCCTCTGAAGTTTGTTGCGAAGAATCCCTCAGTTGCGCGTCGTAGGCAGCCCGCGTCTCCGGGGTGAGAAGATGCTTCTCAGCCTCAGCAATGCGTTGTAACAGGTACTCACCCTCGTGACGCTTCTCAGCGTTAGGATGGTTGGCGCGCGTCCTGGCAGAACGACGTTTCCGTGCAATGGCCTCGCGTACCGAGGCCTCGGATGCGGCAGGATCAACGTCTAGGATTTCGTAGAAATTCTGCATGGAGGGCAACTATTCCTCGTCGGTTTTTGTGTCGTATCGGTTATTTCTCGCCCCGGTTCAAACCGGTGACTACATAATCGTCATTCCACCCAGCCGTTTCTTGGCTTCCTGAACCTGTGCCTCCTTCAGGTTGGCCACACGCTCAATCTGGAATGTGCCCAGAAGAATATTTGAGGTTAGGTCGAGAACCTCCGCATGAATAATCTGGTCCCGGTCATAGCTGTAGGTGATGGACAGCGGAGCGCCCACCGGGTAGGGAGGCAGGCTCAACGTTGCCTCACCCACCTCGGTTACAAAATCGAGGTCTTCATCATCACCCTGCGTAACCACCACTTTGATA
>CAUQVM010000106.1:0-5789 GCA_963521575.1 uncultured Rothia sp. | reverse complement strand
GCCGGACGAGGCCACCAGCGCGCCAAACTAGAACGATACGGCGACTCCCTCTTCACCGTCATCCGCCCCGCCATCTACCTCGACAAAGAAGAAGAAGTGCGCCTGAGCGAACTGCACCTCTTCACTGGCCCCCGCTACACCCTTGCCCTCGTCCGAGACGAACAACGTAGCGACCGCAGCATCAACGACCAGTTCAACCTGCTCTACGCCACCCCGGACGCATCTCCGGCCCGGCTACTACACCGCATCCTCGACAGCACCGTCGACGGGTACGCACCAGTGCTTGACGGACTCGAAAACGACAACGACGAAATCGAAGATATCCTCTTCTCCACCGGTGACCGCCGGGACGCCTACCCCCTCGCGCAGCGCATCTACGAACTGCTCAACCAGGTTATCGACTTCCAACGTGCCTGCCGACCCCTCGAATCCATGATCGGCCGCATTATCGAGGGGATGCGCACCGGCGCCCTCGACCCCTCACCCTACCCTGGCGCATCCGAAGAAGAAAAGAATGAAGAAGCGGTCGAGCTCGCCCGCCAATTCCGCAACGTGCTCGACCACGTCGTGCACACCAAAGAACGCCTCGAGGACCTTCGCAGCTCCCTCGAAAACGCCCTGCGAGTGCACGACACCCTGCTCGGCCAGCAGCAGAACGACGACACCAAGAAAATCTCCGCCTACGCGGCGCTACTCATGGTGCCCACTATTGTCGGCTCCGTGTACGGCATGAACTTTGAGGTTATGCCCGAACTCAAATGGGAGTTCGGATACCCCGCCGCGCTGCTCCTCATGGTGGGTTCCTGTCTGCTCCTCTACCGGTTCTTCAAGAAGAATAAGTGGCTCTGAGGCGCGCATACCACCCGCGCCGGGCGGTATGCGCGCCTCACGCGGAGCTAGGCAGCCTGGCCGTACTGGGCGCGTATTGCACGGCAGCAATCGCGACGCTCACGCTTAAACTTCTTGCACACCGCCTGCGGGTCGTCGAACATGAAGAAATCATCCTCGGTCACCGACAGACCCCGGGTTGATGCCTCAATCAAAGACAGCATCGGGTAGAACACCTCGCGGCGTAGCTCAAAATCACAGGTACCCCGCGCGGATTCCACCGCAAATACCGCACCGGTGAATTCTAGGGCACACATTGCCCAGTGCTGCATCCACAAGTCGCCATTGACCGGGCTCATACCCAAGCGAGTCAGCGCCAATCCGGTGCCCTGCACACGCTCAAAACGCAGACACATCTCCAGGTCATCCTCCAGCGGAAAAACAAAGAGCAGGGCGTTCTGCGCCGCGGTGCGCAGCTCACGCAGGTTCACCTCGTAACCCAGTTCACCCTGCAGGAGGTGGCGGCGCACGCGGGTCAGCGTTGAAGAGAGCGGGGCGGTGCCGAAGCACGAACCGTCCTTCACCAGGTTCTCCAGAACGGAACGGAACTCCTCCACCTCGAAGCGTTCCATGCGCACGACCGTGCCGCACTGCATGAGAGCGTTGAACTCCGCATCCTCGCGGAGCTGCTCATCGGCGGTGAGGGCAATCTGTGCGTGTGCGTACTGACCCTCGTATGCGCTGGAGTTCATGGCTGGTCCTTCCATAGGTGTCGTCTCAAACCTCGTGCCGCCCGCGCGGCCTACCGTTGCTTGGAAGGAGCGTCCCTTCCAATACCTACACTCTATGGCCCAGCCCTGACAGGATAAGCATTTTTTTGTTTTACCCCGGGGTAAGCCCAAAAGCTCCGCTCCCCGGGGTGGAGGCACGCGACCGGTCACCCCGCCTTAGCTGACCGGTCGCATACACCGGAACATGAGGAATACCCTAACGCTGACGATACAGCAGCCACAGCATGTACGCGCCACCAATCGCACCCGTCACCAGACCCACCGGAATCTGGAAGGGCGCCAAGGCGCGAGCCGACACAAAATCAGCCAGCACCAGAATCACCGAACCCAGCAGCGCCGAATGCCACATGGCCGTACCCGGAGTATTCCAGAAGCGGCGGGCCAGTTGCGGGGCAATTAGCGCCAGAAAGCCAATCGGGCCCGATACCGAAATTGCCACCGCTACCAGCAACACCGCGGAAGCCACCAGCAGGTTCACGCTCTTTTTCACCGGCAGACCAAGGCCAGCTGCCAGATCATCACCGAGCTCCAGCACGCGCAGGCGGCGGGTCAAGGTCAGGATGAGTGGAATAGCCACCAGCAGGATAAGTGACTGAACCTCCATTTGGGGCCAGGATAGGGCGTTCAGCGAACCGTGCTGCCAGGTCTTTGCGGCCTCAGCCTTCTCAAGGTCACCGCGTGTAATCAGATAATCGTTGACCGAACTCAGCATTGCACTCACCGCAATACCGATCAGAACCATTTTCTGACCCATGGTCGCACCCCCGCGCGCACCGGCCAGTAGCATCACCACGGTGGCCGTTACAGAACCACCCACAATGGCACCCATGCCCATACCCACACCGGTCGCCGCCAGCGGGCCAATCAGCACCACTGATAGTGCGCCCGTCGCCGAGCCCACGGTGAAGCCAATAATATCCGGTGAACCCAGGGCATTACGTGAGACCGACTGAAAAATCGTGCCAGACAGGCCCAGTGCAGCACCCACAACCACCGCCGCTAGCATGCGCGGCAGACGCTGGTTGAGCACCAGCTGACGCTCAATCTCGGTGCCCTCACCGTTAAAGATAAGGCGGAACACCTGCTCCGGGGTCATCTGGTAGCTGCCGTAAATAATGGAGGCCGCACCCACCAGCAGCAAGACCGCCACCACGAGAAAGGTCCGAGGGAGCGGGGTGCGGTATCGGCCCGGAATGCGGATGCGACCGGCAGGCAGCGCGGCCGCCGCGGGGCGGGTGGAGGAAGAAATAATGCTCATAAGTTGTCTTTCACCACGGTTGGTTACGCCGAACGGAACTTTAGAATGCGGAACGGTGGCCGCCGTGCTCGGAAGAATGGGCCGGCCCAGCGGCGTCGTGTGCCTCAGCCTTCTCGCCCATGCGGCTCTTCTTTGCACCCTTCGCGCCGCTACTGAGCTGCATAACCAGGACCATCAGCACGGGTGCGCCGATGAATGCGGTTACGATGCCCACTTCCAGCTCGCTGGGCATGACCAGCACGCGGCCGACAATATCGGAGGCCAGCACCAGTACCGGACCGTACACGATCGATAGCGGTAGCACACGCCCAATATCCGCACCGACCAGCAGACGAATCACGTGCGGAACCACCAGACCCACGAACCCAATCGGACCGGCAATTGCCGTGGATGCGCCGCAGAGTGCCATAATCGCCACAATGGTCGCACCGCGAACCATGGTCACCGGAACACCCAGGCCGGCGGCCGCATCCTCACCCAGAGCCAGCGCACGTAGCGGACCGATCAGCATGAAGGAAAGTATCAGGCCCACCACCACGAAGGGCAGGGCTGAGAGTACCTGGCCAAAGGCGCGGTTCTCCAGGGAGCCGACCACCCAGAAACGGTGCGAATCGAACGCTTTGGAGTTAAACATCGTAATAATGCCGGTAATGGTACCCAGGCAGGCGTTGACCGCCACGCCGGTCAGTACCAGCCGCGCCGTTGAATCCAGGTTCGGCTTGGAATCGACCAGGCCCATCACGAAGACGAGAGTAGCGGCCAGACCGGAACCGGCCAGCGCCAGCCACAGCTGCACGAAGGGCGAGGAGACCCCAAAGACGCCCACACCCACCACGACGGAGGCGGCCGCGCCGGAGTTTACACCCAGCAGGCCCGGCTCAGCCAATGGGTTGCGGCTCAGCGCTTGCATGAGCACACCGGAGACTGCCAGGGCCGTACCCACCAGTAGAGCGGCGGCGGTGCGCGGTGCGCGTTTGGCCCAGATGAGCTTGGATTCGACAGTGTTTTCGCCCGGGTTGAGGAACCCCTCGATGGACTTGTCGAGCGTGAACATGCGCGAGCCTACCGCAAAAGAGATAGCACACAGTAGTACGAGCAGGGCACACCCAAGCATGAGGGCGAGAGCGACCCGTGAGAGGGATTTTTTACCGCCGGCGGTTCCGGTCAGTCGATCGGAGGAAGCGGCCAGGGCCCGAACGCGGGCGATGGAGGCGTCGCTTGCGGCAAGCCCGGGGGAGTGAGCTTCGGAGGCGTGCAAGGCACGGCCGTCAGCGGGGGTAGCTACGGTGTTCTGTACGGTCATCGAGAGGTGCTTATGGGTGTGTCGTGCGGAAAAATGCTGTGACAAGGGTATGAACAGCAAGTGTTGTTGTGAAAATATTGCGGCGAATCAACATATCTTAGAGTGATATACATAATAAACGCCGGGATATTAAGTATCCTACAGGGGAAGATGAGGTTATCCTAATGGGATGGTAAATATGACGAAAAAGATGACTCGCCGTTCCTTCGGCGCGCTCGCCCTCGGTTCCTTTGGCGCTCTGGCCCTGGCTGCCTGTGGTTCCTCCAGCACTTCTGGCTCTTCTACCTCCGGCTCTTCCGCCTCCACCGCATCCGCTACGGCTACCGGCAAGAAGGCTGCTCCCTCCGCCCTGCCCTCCGGCATGGGTACCACCACCGGTGACAGCGAGTTCCCCCGCACCGTCAAGCATTTCCGTGGCGAGACCACTATTGAGTCCGCCCCTTCCAAGGTCGTGATCCTTTCCACCGGTCAGCTCGACGGTGTGCTCGCTCTGGGTCTCGTACCCATCGGTGCCGCGACCGCCGGCGATGCCGACCTGGTTCCCGCTTACCTAAAGACCAAGTTCTCAGATAAGGCTGCAGAGCTGGACAAGATGACCACGGTCGGCAAGCGTACCGACCCTGACCTGGAGGCCATCGCCAGCCTCAAGCCCGATCTGATCCTGATTAACAACACCAATAAAAAGGAAGAGGTCTACGACTCGCTGGCCAAGATCGCCCCGACCGTAGTGACCGAGGGCACCGGCATTAACTGGAAGCAGGACTTCCTGCTCATCGCTGCAGCTCTGGGTGCCACCGAGAAGGCTGAGAAGCTGATGGAGGACTACAACGCCAAGGCCAAGTCCGTAGGCCAGAAGGCCGGTAGCGAGAAGACCTTCTCCTTCCTGTACTCCTCCGCAGACCGCACCCGCATCTTTGCCAAGTCCTCCTTCGTCGGCTCCATCTGTGAAGATGCTTCCTTGGCCCGCCCCGCTTCCGAGCAGGAAGAGAAGACCTCCGTCGACTTGAGCGCAGAGCAGCTGGATCAGGCTGACGCCGATTACCTGTTCTACGGTGTACAGGGTGGCGACGAGTCCAAGCTGACCGGCGAGGCCCTGTGGAGCACCCTCAAGGCTGTAACCGAGAAGCACGCGCACAGCGTGGATGCCGACATGTTCTTCCTGAACGCCGGCCCGACCGCTGCTGTTGGCGTGCTGGAGGCCATCGAGAAGGCCCTCTAAGGTTTCGTCGACTCTCACTAGCAGTTTGTAGAGATTTGTCGGAAAGCCCCGCACCCGCACCTTGCACGTACCGCGTGTGAGGGCGAGGAGGCGGGGCTTTCTGCATACTTTTCGCACGTCATGCCGAAGAAGACGAGGTGTACCCGGACCAGAAGCTACCCGAGCACCCGGACGCACGTGGCGATATAGCTAGCCTACGAGCTCCTGGAGCTCTTCGAACCGGATGAGGGATACTCGCAGGCGGGTGGCTCCCCTGTTCGTATAGGATGACCCGCGCAGTAGCTGTAGCCCGCTGAAATCCAGCCCGTCATAATCCGCAATAAACGACACATAGCTACCCGCACTTGGTGCACCCCGCCGTCGGTGGCACAGTATAAAGCCGAGCCACTA
>CAUQVM010000105.1:0-5802 GCA_963521575.1 uncultured Rothia sp. | reverse complement strand
CAAGGTAGACACCGAGGATCAGGGTCAGCTTGCCCAGGCGGCAGGCATCACCTCCATCCCCACCATCATGGGTTTCCGTGGTGGTATCTTGGTATACCAGCAGGCTGGCGCACTGCGCGAGGATCAGTTGGAGACCGTGATCTCCTCAATTCGCGACCTCGACATGGACAAGGTTCGTGCAGAGATTGCGGCCGCTGAGGGTTCTGCAGAGAAGAAGTAAGCTCACAACCACATTAGAGCTTCAACGGGGCACACCCGCCGGAATCACCGGAGGGCGCGCCCCGTTTGTGTACCCGAAAAACCAGATATTTAAGCGTTTTCAACAATCTTCAGCGTTCGCCTTTGCCCCGTAATGTTATTTTGCAAAGCCCGCGCCGTGCACCAGCCGTAGGAAGCTTGAGCGGTGCGGACTGTAAGGATGCGGCTGTAGAGGATGTGCCATATTGGCTCACATGGAATTCGGGGAGTGAGCGGAACTAACCCACTACCCGGGAGAGGAAGGCTACTGTCTTCGCAAGAGAAAGGTGCGCTCAACCCACCGGCTTGAACGTCGGCTAGGTTATGGCCAGTTATCTGAAGACGGCGGTAGCTAGAGCCCCTCGTAGCTTGTGGGTTACCCTAGAGAGATACAGAGAGTGTACAGTGCATTACACTCAGGACCCGGCTCACCCCGACCCGGTGTACTCCACGTCCCGTACTACACCCCCGGAGGAAAGACCCCGCCTATGGCCTTGGACAAGACGGAAACTGCCGCACGCACCGCCGACCTTAAAAAGCCCCACCCTCACCGTGCAGTTAGGCTATTCCAGACCCTGGCGACTATCCGGTACCGCGAGGCAATTCCGCGTCTTCTACCTGGCCTCCTGCTGGGAGCAGCCGTTATGTGGCTCTACACCTACTACTCGCTTCAGCAGATGAAACACTGGGTGACCCCTTCCTGGGACCTGGCCATCTTTACACAAATGGCGCAGGCCTATGCACACTTCTCAGCGCCCATTGTGCCGGTTAAAGGACCCGGTTTTAACCTCTGGGGTGACCACTTTCATCCCATCCTGATGTTGCTGGGCCCGGTGTACGCTCTCTTTCCCTCGCCCACAACCCTGGTAGTGGTACAGAATGCCATGGTGGCGGTAGCAAGCAGCGCTATTGTTTTCTTTACGCAACGCGCCTTCAGCCTGACCCTGCAGGTAGAGAAAGCGGATGGGTCCGGTGGCAACGCCACACGGCCCTTCACGGTTCAATGGGTTATTTCGACCCTGACGGGTCTTCTTCTGGGCATTGGATTTGCCCTTAGTTTTGGTGTGCAACAGGCAATTGCCGCGCAATTCCACGAGGTAGCCTTCGCAGTTCCCCTCCTCACTGTAAGCCTGGGGTACCTGGTGTTGGCTTCGCGCGTCACCGGTGCAGAACGCGCTCGCTACCTTACTCGTGCCTGCTGGTGGGCCCTGCCCCTTGCTTTCGTGAAGGAAGATATGGGTATCACCGCGGCCGTAATCGGCGCGGTGGCTCTGTTGCGGAGTGGCTGGCTGCGCACCGCCTACGATATTCTTCTACCCCCGCTCGCTGAGGGGGAGCCGACTACGCTACGCGTTCGCCTGCATTCCCTATACTTCTCGTGGGCTCGTACACGGGCGGTAGCCGAATCCAGCATGCTTATTATGTGGGGGATCTTCTGGTCGGTGGTTTCGGTGTCGGTGATTCTTCCGCATTTCAACCGAAGCGGCACCTTTGACTATGCGGACAAGGTGAATATTGCGGCCGCAGTGGGAGACCCCTTCGGGTCGCTCCTCCAGCTACTCAATAACGACACCAAGCTGGTCACCCTGGGGCTACTGCTCATTACGGGTGTGGTGCTGTGGACGCTCTCACCGCTTGCCCTCATCGCACTACCGACAGTGGCCTGGCGTCTGCTCTCAACGATGGAGTCCTACTGGGCGAGTACCTGGCACTATTCCCTAGTGCTTATGCCCATTGTCTTTATGGCCCTGTTGGATGCGGTACTACGCCTGCGCTACGGCGTGGTTGTTTACGGCTCAGGCCTCGAGCGCACGCGGTCTCAACACACAAAGCGGCGGATAAGTTCCCTGCCCGTCTGGTTGGCCCCCGCTGTGGCACTATTTCTTGCGGCCACTCCCATCTTTGTACCCGAGTCGCAACAGCCCCTGGCCTCGCTGGGGAATGCCCAGTTCACCTCATCGACCCTCAGCGCAAGCGATCAGATGAAGATCAGGGCAGTGCAGGAGGTCCCGGAAGGAACCGTGGTCGCCTCGGATCTATCGGTACTGACGCACCTGATTCCGGGCCGCACGGTTTACTGGATTGGGCACACCGGTGAGCCTGCCCCGGAGTACGTGGTGATTGACAGCCGTAGCAATTCGTGGGGCGGCAAACCACCCGCCAACGTGGCCCAGTACGCAGCCGATCGCTATGGCCACTCCTACACTAAGCATGCCTCTGTAGGTAGCATCGAGATTGTGCGCAGGGTGGATTAACTCTCTGCGTTAACTCTCTGCGGATTTTGTGAGCATGAGGCGGGAACTGACCCCCACGGGGTAGTGACCCGCCTTTCATGTCATGAGGTCTGCGGCACCTTTTGGGGGAATTACAGTTTCACTGAGGTACACTGAATAGAACACGGGAACCCCCGATAAAGGTCTTGTGCGCACGCGGCACCCCAGGTGGTGTCGAAAATTAGAAGGTGCGCCTAACTCACCATCACCGATTGATATGCCCCTGTCGACGGCACAGGCTGTGGCTCGGGCTTCTCTTAACGATCTCTGGTTCAAGCCTCTGTGCACGTCTGCTGTAGCGGACTCGTCCCCTGCAGGGGGCGTAGGGCCAAACACCAGAAATACGTGACGCCGTATGTGAGCGCAATTCATCCCAACCCCTCCTACGGGTATACCTTCACCCGTTCCGAGGGCAAACTCTGTGGAATGACCTGGTTGCGCATTGAGAAATTCAAGACCATCCCCAGCATGACTTTCATGATCTTCGTACGTGTTCTGCGCTCCGCGCGGAGAGCTACGCGGATGCGTTGAAAACGCCGGCCGGCCAGCCCGGTCGGGCGCAGGTGGCTGGGTTGTGAAGGGGACACCCGGTAGGCGCCGAAAAGCGTGCGCTATCCACCCCTACCGTATAGAGGATAAATTGACTGAGAATACTGCTAACCCGGCCGAGATCAATGCCGAGGCAGAGACCGCTGTGACCGCCGAGACCACCCTTGAGAACACCGCAACCGTAGAGACCGCTACGGTAGCTAAAACCGCTGAACCCCCCGCCGCAGAGACCCAGAAGAACGAGCCAGCTGAAGAAGTAGGTGTACGCTTCACCGACCTCGGTCTGGATGCCCGCGTACTCGCCGCCCTCGAAGAGGTCGGTTACGAGAAGCCCTCTCCGATTCAGGAGCAGACCATCCCGCTGCTCCTCGAAGGCAATGACGTGGTTGGCTTGGCCCAGACCGGTACCGGTAAGACCGCCGCCTTCGCCCTGCCCGCGCTGTCCCGCATGGCCGAGCTGGCCGACATTAACGGTGTTTCCCGCGATACCCAGGTGCTGGTATTGGCCCCCACTCGTGAGCTGGCCCTTCAGGTAGCTGAGGCATTCTCATCCTATGCAACTCACCTGGATAACTTCACCGTACTACCGATTTACGGTGGCTCCCCCTACGGCCCGCAGCTAGCCGGTCTGCGCCGTGGGGCCCAGGTTGTCGTCGGTACCCCCGGCCGCGTGATTGACCACATTGAAAAGGGCTCCCTGGACCTATCCAACCTGCAGTACCTGGTACTGGACGAAGCCGACGAGATGCTACGCATGGGCTTTGCCGAGGACGTTGAGAAGATTGTCGAGGGCACCCCGGATAGCAAGCAGGTGGCCCTATTCTCCGCCACCATGCCCGCCTCGATCCGCAAGATCGCCCAGCAGTACCTCACCGATCCGGTCGAGGTGCGTGTGAAGGCAAAGACCACCACCAGCGCCAATATTACCCAGCGCTACATGCAGGTTATGCACTCCCATAAGCTGGATGCCATGACCCGCGTGCTCGAGGTGGAGAACTACGATGGCATTATTGTCTTCGTGC
The DNA here is from genome assembly GCA_963521575.1 of uncultured Rothia sp. Taxonomy (GTDB): domain Bacteria; phylum Actinomycetota; class Actinomycetes; order Actinomycetales; family Micrococcaceae; genus Rothia. Next base: position 1,721 of record CAUQVM010000105.1, on the reverse strand, counting down.
GCACCAAGAAGGAGACCGAGGAGGTCGCCGATAAGCTCAAGGCCCGCGGCTTTGCCGCTGCCGCTATCAACGGTGACATTCCGCAGCAGCTACGTGAGCGCACCGTAGACGCCCTGCGCGACGGCCGCATCGACATTCTCGTGGCAACCGACGTGGCGGCCCGAGGCCTGGACGTGGAGCGCATCTCCCTGGTCGTGAACTACGACATCCCTCATGACACCGAGTCCTACGTGCATCGCATTGGCCGCACCGGTCGTGCGGGCCGCGAGGGGGCCGCGATTCTGTTCGTAACCCCGCGTGAGAAGTACATGCTACGCCAGATTGAGAAGGCAACCCGCCAGAAGGTCGAGCCGATGCACATGCCGACCGCCGAGGCCGTGAACGAGACCCGCAAACAGCGCTTCGCCCAGCAGATTACCGAGACCATTGAATCTGAGGACCTGAGCTTCTTCCGCGAGATTATTGAAGCCTACGAGAATGAGCACGACACCACCGCAGAGGATATTGCCGCCGCGTTGGCCGTTATCGCCCAGCAGGGCCGCCCGTTCTTCCTGGACGAGTCCGAGGATATCGCCCGCAACTCTCGTGCCTTCTCCGACGACGACTCGGATCGAGGTGGTCGTAAGGGTAAGCGCTCGCACAATAACGAGGGCATGGTTAACTACAAGCTGAATGTGGGTCGTTCCTCTCGCGTGACCGCCGGCGCGATTGTGGGTTCCCTGGCCAACGAGGGTGGCATTAAGGGCTCCCAGATTGGCTCGATTGATATTCGCCAGCACTTCACCATTGTGGGTCTGCCGCAGGCCGACCTGCCCCGTGATTTCTTTGATCGCCTGCGCGATACCAAGATTGCCGGTGAGTTCATTAATATCCGCAAGGATAACGGCCCCAAGGGAGGCGGACGCGGCTTCGGTGGCGGTCGCCGGGAGGGTAGCTACCGCGATTTCGACCGCCGCGAGGGTGGTCGTCGTGAGGAGCGCGGTGGTCGTGATTTCGGTGGTAAGCGTAACGATCGTGACTTCGGCGGTCGTGATAACCGTCGTGAGGGTGGCTACCGCGGTAACCGCGAGGGTGGTCGTGACTTCGGTGGCCGCGGCAAGCGCTACTAAGATTTCGGCTTAGCCATAGGGTCTGCGTTATGAGGGTGTCTGCTGAGACTATCGGTTAGCGCCCCCTGTAGCCCGTATGCGATTCAAAGACTGGCAGGGGAGTGATGGGCCTACTCTCCTGCCAGTCTTTTGCCAGTCTTTGCGTGTCTGCGGAGCCGCTGAGATACCCATGGGATGACCGGTGGAGGCAGTGCCTGCCCGATGGGGAGTTCGCGTGAAACATCCCGGAGAACCACCTCTCCCTAAAAATGTGGTATATGCCATAGTTTTTCCGCTTGCGAGTATTCTTGAAGACCTGTATAGTTTTACCTGTTGCCCCGATAGCTCAGTGGTAGAGCGCCATCTTGGTAAGATGGAGGTCCCGGGATCGATTCCCGGTCGGGGCTCTCTCATTAATTCATGCGAGAGCACGTATTAATGATGTGGCGGTGTAGCTCAGCTGGTTAGAGCGCACGACTCATAATCGTGAGGTCGACGGATCGAGCCCGTCCACCGCTACGCCCCGATAGCTCAGTGGTAGAGCGCCATCTTGGTAAGATGGAGGTCCCGGGATCGATTCCCGGTCGGGGCTCAGATAAGCCTGTATCTTCGGAGGCAGGCTTTTTTGTTTGC
>CAUQVM010000104.1:0-5807 GCA_963521575.1 uncultured Rothia sp. | reverse complement strand
CGCATCTTAATGGTCAGCGGAATATCGTTGCGGGACGCTTCCTTCACCGCGGTCTGCACGATTGCGGTGAACAGGTCGGTCTTCCACGGTAGGGCGGCACCGCCGCCGCGGCGAGTCACTTTAGGAGCCGGGCAACCAAAGTTCAAGTCAATATGGTCGGCGCGATCCTCCTCGACAACCATGCGCACTGCTTTGCCCACGTTGACCGCGTCCACGCCGTAAATCTGGATGGAGCGAATCTTCTCGTCCGGGTCGTGCTCGATAATGCGCAAAGACTCGGGCTTACGCTCCACGAGGGCTCGCGCGGTCACCATTTCGGTAACGTACAGACCGCCACCGTATTCGCTACACAGACGGCGGAAGGCCTTATTGGTCACGCCAGCCATGGGGGCCAGAACCACGGGGGTGTCGACGGTCAAATTGCCCAGCTTCAGGGGCGGGATGTAAAGACGGGGTGCTTCAGAATTCACCCCTATATTGTGGCATACGGGGGCAAATCGAGAACCGGACTCAGCTGACGGGATACAGCGGAACGGTACAGGTACGCAAGGGACCGGTGTGCACAAAGGGGCGGTCATGCAAAAAGGGCGAGGAAGCATTCCACTTCCCCGCCCCTAACGCTAGGAACGAATTATGTACCCGGAAAAGAGAACCTACTCGGTCACGTAAATATGGGTCGGGTCCCCCTCCACCGAGGCGGTACCGGCACGCAGTAGCACGTCGGTCACCTGAACCAGCGCCTCCATAGAGTCATCAACCTCAACCAGCACCGGGTACTTAGCACTTAGCAGGGACAGCACCTGCATAATCGCCTCCACGGCACCCTCATTATCGAAGTCGTAACCCAGCAACAGTTCGGTGGCAGTATCCTCGTTTACCAGGGCTGCGGCGGGGTCGGTTTCGAAGGGGTGGTAGCTCACCGCAAACGCCACAATCGGGCCCTTCTTACCCTTGGCAGCCGCCTCGCGAATGTGGTCGCGTAGCACCACGGCGCCGAATGCGCGCGCCTCGTCCGAAAGGAAGTAGCGGTTCGCGGTGCCCAGACCCACCTCTGCGGGAACATCCCACTCGTGGGCGCGACGGTAGAACTCCCAGAGCGCGGCGGTCAGCTCCACCGAGCCGGTCGCCAAATCCTCAATCGCCTGAGTCTCGTTACCGTCTGCATCCTCACGCAGAGACACAGGGGGAATCGCACCAGGCTCCACACGCACCATGCGGGAACGCTGCACCAGCTTCATTCCAGCCGCCTGCGCGAACTCCTCACCATCACTCAAGGGCGACAGCTTCACACGCAGAGCAGTGGTCTGACCGTGTGCCGCCGCAATCTCACGTAGAGCATTCAGCAGGGCGGTACCAATACCCTGGCGGCGGTGATCAGCCGCCACCTCAACATACGACCACAGACGCGCCGGGTGCAGTAGGGAGGCAACCACGGCACCCGCTGCAACAGGCACGCCGGATGCGGTCACTACCAGGGTGCGGCTGAAAGGCCCATCCGTATCGGGACCGAAGAGACCGCGCTGCTGTTCCTCTTGCTCGTTGCGGGGCGATTCCCAGATTTCGAGCAGGGCGAGGTCGTCACCCTCCTGCCAGGGGCGAATCTCAAATTCTTCGCTAAGCTGTTTTGCCATATCCGTGTGCGCTCCTTCGCTTACTACCCGTTCTGTATCTGCGCCCGCTCGTGCGCGATGTATGCCTGCGGTACCGCCGACGGGTTCTGCACCTCATTACGTCTAACCAGCGTAGCCTAAATGCCTAACGGCGGGTAGCCTCTTTCGCGCTGATTAACTCTAAGAGGCTACCCGCCGTTTTGGCGGTTGGTGAGGTGCGTGATTGCGGCGTTTCAGGCACCGCGCAGCACCTCTGGGTTGCTATTAGCCGGCCAGGCGTGCGGCCAGGTAGGCCTTCACCTGGTCCAGGGCCACGCGCTCCTGGCTCATGGTGTCGCGCTCACGGATGGTCACGGCCTGGTCCTCGAGGGTGTCGAAGTCCACGGTGATGCAGAACGGGGTACCGATCTCGTCCTGGCGGCGGTAGCGGCGGCCGATGGCACCGGCTTCGTCGTAGTCGACGTTCCACAGACCGCGCAGCTCGTTAGCGAGCTTGGTGGCCGGCTCGGACAGCTCTGCCTTCTTGGACAGCGGTAGCACGGCAACCTTGACGGGGGCCAGGAGCGGGTCGAGCTTGAGCACGACGCGCTTGTCCACGCCGCCCTTGGTGTTGGGGGCTTCGTCTTCAACGTAGGCGTCGACGAGGAAGGCCATCATGGAACGGGTCAAACCGAAGGAGGGCTCAATCACATAGGGAACGTAACGCTCACCGGTGGCCTGGTCAAAGTACTCGAGCTTGGCGTTGGAGTGCTCGTTGTGAACGCCCAGGTCGTAGTCGGTACGGTTAGCAACACCCATGAGCTCGCCCCACTCGGAGCCCTGGAAGCCGAAGCGGTATTCGACGTCAATGGTACCGGCCGAGTAGTGTGCGCGCTCTTCCTTGGGTACATCGAAGCGGCGCATGTTGTCGGGGTTAATACCCAGGTCGACGAACCAGTTCCAGCAGTCCTCAACCCACTCGTTGAAGTACTTGTCGGCGTCGTCCGGGTGCACGAAGTACTCGATTTCCATCTGCTCGAACTCGCGGGTACGGAAGATGAAGTTACCGGGGGTGATCTCGTTACGGAAGGACTTACCGATCTGACCGATGCCGAAGGGCGGACGCTTGCGGGATGCGGTGACCACGTTGTTGAAGTTCACGAAGATACCCTGTGCGGTTTCGGGACGCAGGTAGTGCAGGCCTTCCTCGTTATCGACCGGACCCAGGTAGGTCTTCATCAGACCGGAGAAATTCTGGGGTTCGGTCCATTCGCCGCGGGTGCCGCAATTGGGGCAAGCGATCTCTTCCATGCCCTCGGCTGCGCGGCCCTTCTTCGCTTCAAAGTTCTCGAGGAGGTGATCCTGACGCAGACGCTTGTGGCAGGAGAGGCACTCAACCAGCGGGTCGGTGAAGGTTGCCACGTGACCGGAGGCCTCCCACACTGCACGGGGCAGAATAACGGAGGAGTCCAGGCCGACCATGTCCGCACGGGAGCGAACGAAACGCTGCCACCACTGCTGGCGGATGTTTTCCTTCAGTTCTGCACCGAGAGGGCCGTAGTCCCATGCGGAGCGGGAACCGCCGTAAATTTCACCAGCCTGGAAAACAAAGCCGCGACGCTTTGCGAGCGCAATAACGTTATCGAGGGTGGACTTTTCAGCCATAGTTACTCCTTCTGCCCCGCCACCGGCTGTGGCGTGCGTGAGTTCGGGTTGATGGGGGCGCTACCCAGAGCGAGGCGCCCGGTATTCGCGCTCATCGGCGCGGTATGCACACTTTTTGATGCAAGACACTAGGGTATCATCTTCGGCTTTTGCACTGCGTGGTTGCGCGGGATTTTTCAGAGGGATACAGGGGCAATTTGAGGCACCAGCAAATAGTTTTTTATTGCACCAAAACATCATCTCTTTTTGCAGATCAAGTATGAATTAGCAAGTTTTCGGCAAGCATCTCACACTATCTTTCCTCTTCTTCTCTTGGCAAGAACTAAAAAATTAGTAACATAGGTCATATAATCAATTTGAAAATTTAGTCAGTCTACTGGTCCCGGTAAACAACGACACAACCCAAGAGGTACTAATGACCTCCGCATGCTCCTGCGCGGCGACGTCGAAAATGCCCTCTACACTTCCCTCTCCGAGAACGTGAAGGTTCTCTTCGGTACCGCCGTCACCGCCATCACCCAGGGACTCGGCTCCGCCACCGCAACCCTGCACGACGCTTCCGGGGAACGCACCGAAACCTACGATCTGATTCTGGGCGCCGATGGCGTTAACTCCGGCATCCGCAAGATGGTCTTCGGCCCCGACGCCAACTACGTGCACGAGCTCGGCTTCATGATTGCCGCAACCCTGGCACCCGAACCGCTGACCACCGTCGACAACGAAAACTCCTACGCCCTAACCGAACCCGGCCGCAGTGTATGGACTTCCCCTCTCAAGGATGAGAACCCCTGCATTATGTTCACCTACCGCACCGAGGACCTCGAAACCGAGCGTAAGAAGGACGCGGTACAGGCTGTGCGCGAAGAATTCGCCAGCGACGGCGCACCCGGCGCCTACGTGGAAGAACTCCTGCAGCGCTTCGAACAGGCACCCTATAAGCTCTTCGACTCGGCCAAGCAGATTCGTATGGACCAGTTCTACAGCGGCCGCGTTGCCCTCATCGGTGACTCCGCATGGTGCCTCACCATGTACTCCGGTCTGGGCGTCTCCGCAGGTATTGCCGGCGCAAACCTGCTCGGTAACCTTCTCAGGGACGGATCCACCATCGATGAGGTACTGCCCGTCTGGAATGACCGCATGCGCACCTACGTACGCCACCAGCAGGAATCAACCGAAAAGGTTGCCCTCAATACCTTCGTTCCGCGTGACCAGCTGGCCCACACCCTGCGCAAGAGCGCTATCACGGTCATGATCTTCCCGCCGGTCAAGAAGCTCACCGCCAAGAAGATGTCCGAAATGCTCTTCCACGAAAAGGGTGTAGACGTGGCGGACCCCACCGTTCCCCTGACCTACAAGTAACCGGCTGAGCGCGAACCTCGGGGTTTCGCATTCAAAAAGGGCCCGCATCAGATTCACCGCGGATGCGGGCCTTTAGCGTCCTACCCCATTGTTACGGTAAACCTTTGAGCGTACTAGACCGCATTCACCTCAACACCACCGGCGGCGTAGGTAAGGGAACGCTCTACCTATACCGACCTAGCAAGCAAGACCTTGTGCTCGCCCTCATCGCAGCAGAAGCCATCCGCGTCCTCCAAGAAGCACAGAATTAGCTCCCTAGCCTATCCCCTGCTCACGCGGGATAAACTAGAAGGCATGGAAGAAATTTTTATTCGCGACGATATGATCCGCCTCGGCCAGTTCCTCAAGCTCGCCAACCTCGTAGAGGACGGTGCGCAGGCTCGCGAGGTTATTCAGCACGGCCTGGTAAAGGTCAACGGCGACATTGAAGAAGCACGCGGCAAGCAGTTGCACCCCGGCGACACCGTAACCTTCAACGGCGTGACCGTGAAGGTTGCGCACGAGGGCTAGTCCTCACTTGGTTTAGCGTTCGAAGGGCGGGGCACCGCATATTTCCTCCGCACGAGAGCTGGAGGTGCCGGTGACCGTCCTCGTTCCTACAGGGAACCCGCCCTCGCTTCGCTTCGGGCACCCTGATGTCACTACGGACGACACCGCCCCTCCGCGCGCACCAAGCGCGTATCACGGACAGCCGGGGTAGCTATACCCTCCGGAAGCGACATCAAGGTGCCCACACGGACGCTCTCCGCCGCGAAGCAAGGAGAAGCGGAGCGTCCGGGCGCGGCGGGTGCCCCTGCAGGAGCGGAGGAAGGGTATAGCGTCCCACCCACCCAGCCCTGTAGGAACGAGGACGAATGCCGCCTTCCGTGTAAAGCCAAGCGGCAGCAAAAGCAAACGTAAAGCCCCCGAGTCATCACGACCCGGGGGCTTTCTGTATGTCGATTAGACGTCGGAGCCTTCGGCGGTGCCGGTCGCCTCCGCAACCTTCTGCGCACGAATGCGCGGTTCCTTACCCTGCACCTTCACCTCCAGGAACTCGCCCACGTGACGAATCTCCATAGGCCCTACACCGTGGCCGATACCGGCGTACAGCACCTTAATACCGTCGGTGTACTTGCGGATCCAATCATAGGTGTAGTTCACCATCTCCTGCGGGATGACGGGGTCTTCCTGGTCGCGGCCGAAGAACACCGG
>CAUQVM010000103.1:0-5911 GCA_963521575.1 uncultured Rothia sp. | reverse complement strand
CCAGGGACTTGATGTGGTCGTAGCGCTTGTCGGTGGGAACGCACAGAACCTTAGCATCGCCGCCAGCCTCGTCGGTCATATTGAACACTGCAACGGGGCGGGACTCAACCAGCACGCCGGGAACAACGTCAACGTCGAGGATCAGCATGGCGTCCAGCGGGTCGCCATCCTCACCCAGAGTGTTCTCAAAGTAACCGTAAGCGGTGGGGTACTGCATGGAGGTGAACAGCACGCGATCCAGGCGCAGGCGGCCGGTCTCGTGATCCACTTCGTACTTCACGCGGGAGCCGCGAGGAATTTCAATAGTGACGTCGAGTTCCATGGGAACCTTCTTTCTCGTGATTTTAAAGTCACTTTCGCGGCGACACTGGCGCACCGGGTGCGAAAGTAAGGTGTTGAACTCACCCATTGTAACCCGTTTGCGCGCGTAACCTGCGTGTTGAGAACGAAACCCGGGCGACATTGACCACTCCCCCAATTCGATACACGGCGGGCCTGCCCGCTATGCTCGAAACATGCCCTCCTTCAACATTAACGCCCAGCGCCCCCAATCTTCGCTCGGCTCCCGCGAGCTAACCCGCCGTAGCGCCCTCACCCTCGGCGGCCTGTTCCTGCTCAATGCCTGCGGAGCCGTCAAGACCGACCAAAAACAAACCGCAAGCTCCGAAAGCTCTGCCCCCAGCGCATCGGCAACTCCCAGCACATCGGCCATCCCCAGCCCGACCCCCTCCCCCACCTTCCAGCCGGCGCTCAACGCAGCTGAGCAGGAGGAGCTGAGCACCACCCTCCGCGCTCTCTTCGCGGACGGTGCCTACCCGCAGTACAGCCTACTGGTGACCGGCCTGGACGGCACGCTCACCAATACGGGTGCGAACACCGCCCCCGTTGATCTATACAATGTGGAGGCGGACACCGCCCGCGTTCCGGCCTCCACCTTTAAGATCCTGACCTTCTTCACCCTCAGCCGCCACGCCAATCTACAGGTACGCCTACGCACCCGCGTACTACGCAGCGAGGCGGGCCTATACCTTGTAGCTGGTGGTGACACCCTGCTGAGTGCAGGCGCATCCAACCCGAAGCAGGTGATGGGCCGCGCAGGTCTGGCTACCCTCGCCGAGCAGACCGTCAAGGCTCTGAGCACGGGCAAAAAACCCAGCGGGGAGCTACCCGTCCACCTGGATACAACTATGTTCACCGGACCTGCGGTAAACGCCGGTTGGGAAGAGACTGATGTGACCAGCGGGCAGATTACTGCCATTCATCCCATCGCTCTCGAATCGCATACCGTACCGGGTGAGTCGACTCCTAGCAATCCGGTACGACCGGAGGATGCTGCCGTGGCCGCTCAGCAGGCACTCGTAGCTGCCCTCAACGCTGCGGGTAAAGAGGCAAATCTCTCCTTTACTCTCGCCAAGCGGGCCACCGCCCCCGCAGAAGCGTCCGAAGTGGCTGCGGTCGAGTCTGCAACCCTGCTGGAGCAGGCGCAGCATATGATGTTTGAATCCGACAATGCCCTGGCTGAGGTGCTGGGCCGCTATGCCGCGATAGCTTCCGGTGCCGCCGGCAGCGCTGAGGCCGCTCAGAAGACGATCCATCGAACCCTGGTTGATGCCGGAGTGAATGTGGAGAAGCTAGAGCAGGCAGATGTGTGCGGCATGTCCCTGATGAATCGGGTAACCGCCCGAACCCTCGTGCAAACTGTGGCGCTACTGAACGCCGATAAGCGCGCCGCCCAGCTCATGGGCGTGTTCCCGGTTGCTGGCGTAAGCGGCACGCTGGCTCATCGTTTTGAGTCGGCAACTTCAGTAGACGCCCGCGGCTTTGTGCGAGCTAAGACTGGCACCCTGTACACGGTATCTTCACTGTGCGGTGTGGCAACCCGCCCTGACGGTACCCGCCTGCTGTTCGCGTTGATCTTGAATGATCTGAACGGCGCAGAGGTGCTACCCGCAGCTAAGGAACGCGCGGATGCGGTAGCAGCCTCGATTGCAAACCGCCTGGGCATGCCGAGCGCTACACCTACCCCCTCTGCAAGCACTTCTGCGAGCGCTACGCCCAAGCCGATCGTACCCAGCGTTTCGCCCGAGCCGACCGCTACGCCCGAGCCGACCGCTACGCCCGAGCCGACCGCTACGCCCAAGCCGACCGCTACGCCCAAGCCGACCGCTACGCCCAAGCCGAGCAAATCGGCAACACCGGATCCCTCAACGAAGCCGACCCATTCGCCGAAGCCGACTCCCGAAGAAACCCTGCCTTCCAAGTCGGCACCTGCACACCATATCCGTTTCGGGTCATCCTCTGAAGGTTGATTTATCGCAATGTTTCACGTGAAACGCGAACATTGACCTTTCTGTGCCCCTTCATTCCACCAGCGGGGAGTCACCCATGCGTTTTGTTCTAACCCTCGCCGACCTGGAAGCTACTTCCGTCTGTGAGCTGGCACTCTACGCCACGCTTCTAGCGCGCTCAAGAAGCCGCGACTAGCGATGGGCTAAAGTTCGCGCATCATACCGGCCAGGAAGTAGCGCAAAAGGCCTACCGTGAGTGCCTGAGCGCGTTAAGGGAGGGCGGGCGCGTGGGTTGCACGCGCCTTAGTAGGTCTTACCTACTCGGTGGAGCTTGATTGGCTAGAGCGTGAGAACCCGGACGGCTTCGCATCCGACTCTGCCGACGGTGAGCCTCGCGCCGTTATTGCCTGCACCCCGCATCCCGGGGAGGCACCTCACCGTGCCCTGCTACGTGGTGCCCTGGTAGCGCACCTGCTGAGCTCGGGCGATGCGGAAGAGATGGAAGCTACAACCGGCCCGAAATATAGTTCGGCATCTGGCTCGGAGGGAGGCCAGGTGCACCTCGACCTGCTCCTAGAGCCCGTCGAGGTGTCCCTCGGCGACTCGTGCGGGGAAGGCTCCGGGGAGGTACGTCAAGCCGATCAACACCCCCTGCGGATTGGGTCGGGGCGCGTCCTGCCCCTGGTTCGTCTGCAGGAGAACCGCCTGGTGTTGCTCACGCAGGCCCTTGAGAAGGGTGCGGAACCGGCCGAGTTGCCCGAGCGTATCCCGCACCTGCTGACCTGCGGCGAGTGCCCGGTATGTCTGAACGCAACGGCAGATTCTTTTGCCCTCGCGACCGATGCCCCAGAGATTGTTACCGAGGAAGCCGAGGGGGATAGCTCCGAAACCGAGGAGCATCCGGCCAGGTACCGGGTGCCCGCCGCCGTGGAGAACGAGAGCGAGCAGTACCGCCTGCAGTGTCTATTGGATGGTCAGCTCGCCGCGCTGGAGGAGCATGCGGCGGAGCACTGCTGGGGTGAGGGCGAGTACGAGGCAGCCATGCTGCTGTCCATGACAAACTACCACCGCCGCGAGCGTGCCCCGTTCTGGCGCGAGCATATTCGCCGCCTGGAGGATGGCCCGGTGGCATGGGTGGCGAGTCGCGATTATGCGTATCTTGAGCACCCGCAGGTTCTCACCGTGGAGCAGGCACAGTCGCTTCTGAACACCTCCGCCGAGTTGGAGGCATTTGCCGCCGCCATGAAGGAACCCGCCGAAGTGGAGGAGGCCCCCGGCTGGTACCGCGTGCGCGGTGCGCAGGTGCGCCTGCTACGGGCCCGAGTGGCGACGGACCCGGCGTCCGGGCTGGTTATTGCGCCCTCGGATCGTGCGGTGTTCTGCGCCTACGAGGCGGGTCTGAGCCCGCAGATTGCGCTGGACCGTATGGAGTCGCAGCTGAATTATTTTCGCGCTTCAAATCCGGGTGAGCGTGTACCTGCCGAGCTGGCGGCGACGGGCTTCTTTGGCCTGCGTGTGCTAGCGGTGGCGCAGGGCGGTTTCGGTGCCGAGCCCGAGGATTCCGCGGATTCCGAAGAGGAAGCCGAAGAAACACCCGGCGAGTTCCTGGAGGTGCTCCTGCAGGAGCGCATCCGCGTGAAGGACGAGCCACACGGCGCCCTGCTTTCGGGTATTGGCCCGGGCGATCCGGTATCTACGGCGACGATTGAGGCGGCCCTGTAGGCCGATGTGCACGGGCTACTCTTTGGTGGTGCCCTCGCCTCCTCCGGGGGCATGGCCGATGGGGCTTCCGAGGCCCCCGACCCCTCACCCGATGCCCTGCTGAGCGTACTCGATTCGGCGGCTTCGCTGACGGGAGTGAAGAGCGCCTCCACGGATCTGCTATTCCGCCGCCCGCCGCGCCTCAAGAAGAGCGTATCGAGCGCCAAAAATACAGAAAATCTACCCAGTAAGGTTGATTTTTCTACCTCGGCGCTGCCCACGGTTGACGCCGTGTACGCGGCGGTGCATGCCCTTGACCGCTCCTACATGGCGGTTCAGGGCCCTCCGGGTGCGGGTAAGACCTTCCTCGCCCGCACGTGATTGCGCGCCTCGTGGCTAAGGGCGCGAAGGTGGGTGTGGTCGCTCAGTCGCATGCTGTCATTGAGAATGTTATGTCGGCATGCTGCGCCCGTGAGGGTTTTGATGCCTCCCGTGCGGTGCGTCTGCGCGGCAAGTCGGTGACTCCGGACACCCCGTGGCCCGAGGTGTCTGAATCCGAGCTGGTGAGCCTGATTTCGGGTGAGGGTGGGCTGCTGTTCGGTGGCACGGTATGGGATTACGTGAGTGAGCGTCGCGTGCCTGCCGACTCACTGGATGTGCTGGTGGTTGATGAGGCCGGCCAGTTCTCGCTCACGAATACGGTGGCGGCAGCGCGGGCGGCGCGCTCGGTGCTGTTATTGGGGGATCCACAGCAATTGCCACAGGTGTCGACGGGGGTTCACCCGTACCCGGTGAACGTCTCGGCGTTGGGCTGGTTATCCAACGGTACGGCGGCGCTGGACCCGCGCTTCGGCTATTTCTTGGGCGAGTCATGGCGCATGGATCCGGCGCTGTGCGAGCGGGTTTCGTGGCTATCCTATGATGGCGCGTTGACGAGCGCGGCGGCGACGGCCGGTCGTTCTCTGCGCGGTATTGCGCCGGGTGTAGTGTCGTACCCTGTGGAGCATGCAGGCTGTTCGGTGCGTTCTGTGCAGGAGGCGCAGGCGGTGGTGGATTGCGTTCGCGAGTTACTGGGCCGCGAGTGGGTTCCGGCAGTCGGTGCTGAGCCGCGCCCGCTGGCGGTGGAGGATTGCATTGTGGTGGCGGCGTACAACGCGCAGGTTGATTGCGTGCGGGAGGCGCTGATTGCGGCTGGGCTGGCAGATTCTTCGGGTGCTGGCGTGCGCGTGGGCACGGTGGATAAGTTCCAGGGTCAGGAGGCTGCGGTGGTCCTGGTGTCTTTGGCATCTTCGCGGGTTGATTCTGGGCGCGGTGCCGGTTTTGTGCTCTCGCCGAATCGTTTGAATTTGGCGGTGTCGCGTGGGCAGTGGCGGGCAGTGCTGGTGCATTCGCCGCTGGTGGCGCCGGCAGTGCCGCAGGATGTTGAGGAGGTGCTGGCTCTGTCGGGCTTCGCCGGCCTGGTGGAGTAGTGCCTAGTGCAACCTTTGTTTGCACTCCCCCGCTGCGTTGCGGGGGTCTTTGGCGTGCCCCGATTCGGATTCAGCCGGGTTCAGTCAGGGCTGAGTTGGGCGGAAGCACCAAGACTGAATTATAGTCAATCTAACCCTAATGTCAATACTCAAAATGAGGAAAGTTTTTCGACGTGCCCTCATGCATATGATTCACATCTCTCATAGAATCTAAAGTATCGCGCGACACATTTTTTGTGCGGGGGGGTGGCTCCCGATGAGCCGCCCCGTGCATCCTTAACTATCTCATCATTATTGACAGGCACAGCAGACCGTCGAGGTATTCACTCTTACGGATTGCACACCGCGCAGCATCGTAAACCCCATCGTGGAGGTCCCCCATGAGTGTCAACACCGAACTACTCAAGAATAGAGATTTTCGAAATACTCTCTTCGCCATTGGAGCCAACCAGC
>CAUQVM010000102.1:0-5979 GCA_963521575.1 uncultured Rothia sp. | reverse complement strand
AGTCGGGGTAGAGGGTTTCGACGCCCTTGCGGCCCAGCTCGGTGGCGAGAACGGGGTTGAGGTCGAGGATTTTTTCAAAGTAGTCATTGGCGACTCGATCGACGTCGCTCAGCTCGCGCTGAAGGCGGTAAATTTTCGGAATTTCCTGGTACGTGCTCATGTTCACATCGTAACGTATTGTTGTGCTTTTAACCACTATTTATGGGGCTAGAAGCGGCATTATTACACGGTGAACCTTCAGGGATTAGTAGAGGGTTATGGGGCAGGGCGAGGGGTCTGCTGGCTCGGGAGATAAGACCGGCTGGAAAGGGCGCGGAGAAAGGGTGGAGGAGGGGTCCGCTCCGGATCGGTAAACCCGGTCCGGACCCCTCTCATCGTTGAGGATGCCCTTAGCTGAGGAAGTACTCATCCTTCAGCTCCAGCAGACCACCGGCTCCTTCACTCACACCCAGGCGATGTGCAATGAGGCGATCCTGTAACTCGTCCCCGGAGACCAAATCCACCAGAATATGCGGATACTTGGTCGAGCAACGGATGGACTCGTCGTAGGCCTCATCGCTGAAGGTCGAGTTCGTAATAAAAGTGCCCAGCTGTCCGCTGCGGGCGTGCACAGCCAGGAAGAACTCAGTGACCTGCTGGGGGGTGACGGTACCGGTCTCCAAGCGTAGGGCACGAATGTAGAACGTGCGTTCCGTTTCGCCGGTGGAGGGTACGGCGGCCCCGTCAACACCCTGAGCGTTCAGCGACTCCACACTGTAACCGCGTATAAGGAATAAATCGAAGCCAATACGGCGGAAGCGCTCATCCGAGACGTGAGCCAGAGCGGGAGCCAGGGCCTCGCGACGAAAAACCTGGCGGTAGCGCTTGAGAGCATCGCGCACCTGAGCTGCTGCCACCTGCAGGGCGGCAGAGGGTTCAACCGGCACAGAGGGAGTAGCCGAAACCTCGGAGGCGGGGGCTGCCGCTACGGGAATTGCGGTGGCGGTGGGGGGCACAGTCATGGAACTGCCGGAAGCAATAACTTCGGGAGCAGGGGCGGGAATGGTGACCGCACCGGGGCGGGCCAGCATGGCCGGGGATGCGCCCGGAATCGGTTCAGCATGGCGTGCATCCCTTGCTGCCAGGCGAGCCTGACGTTCGGCGGCGCGCGCCTCCTTGGCGGCCTGCACCGCCTGCTCGTACGCTACGAGTTCCTCGGCAATATCCTGGGGCAGCTTGTGCTTGAGTGATTGCGGCGGTAGGGGTGCCAAGCGGGCGGTTACCGCCTCCGGGGTGCCCTCGGGGAAGCGCTCCATGAGGGCGCGCCCCGCAGCGCTGAGCTCGTACCGCTCCGGGTTCTTGCGCGAAGTACGGCCCGTACTTTCGCGGAGGGAGCTTAGATAATGTTCGCCCTTGAGCACATGCATGGCCACCGAGAAGCGGTTCCGTAGTCGCGGGGTCAGCTTATAGCGGTGCGGGGCTACCTCGCTCTTCAGGTAGGGGATATCGAGGGCGGCCTTCAATTCGTCGTACAGGTCATAGTAGGAGATGCGCGGCTGTTCACCCACAATCTTCAGGATTGGATGTAGTAGCTGGTGCGGGTAGGGTAGGGCATCTACGGCGGCCGGGTCCAGGAGTGCGGAGGCTACCAGATTCTGTCGCTTGGGCTCCGGAGCCTGTGAGAGCGCTTTAGCGTAGGCGGGCCCGAGGGAGTAGACGGTCTCCTTCTCGGAGAGAAGACGGTGTGCGCCCAGCACATCGTACAGATAGTCCTGCGCCTCAACCGCCACGAAATAGGGGGTATTGGCGGCCTGCTGGATGCGCTGATCCTTCTCGAAAACCTGCTCAAGGCTTGCAAGGGTCAGCTCAACGTCGGCTCCGTGCTCGTCGAGGGTGCCCAAGAGTAGCGATCCCATGTACACGAGCAGACTCTCCATGGAGGCGATATCTTCGGCGGTAATGGCTGTGTCGGAGTCCTCGGGCAGGGCTGAAAGGATTGAGGCAAGTTCCTCGGTTGGAATGCCGTCTTCGTAACGTTCCACCGGGTCCTTGGAGAAGGGGGCGAGCGAGTACAGGGCCAGCGGCGAGTCCGTGCGCTCCATAATGGTCTTGGTGCGCAGGTACCCTTCGCGGGTCAGGACGCTGAGCGCCTTGGCAATGACTGGCTCAATAATACGTTGCTCCAGGTAGGACAGGCCGTGCCAGCCCTGCACAAACCCGCATTCGCGTAGTACAAGCTCACGGATTTTTACCGGTGCGGCTGGCGGGTAGGAGGGGGTTGAGCTCAGCACAATGGGTAGCAGGGCGCGGAGAGTCAGGTGCGAGAGTAGCCTCGGGTAGAAGCGCTGCAGATAGTACAGCTGGACACCGGATTGCTGGGGTAGAATCTGCGTGAGATCGCGGGTCTGCTGTTCCAACGAGGAGGCTAGAAGCTCCCGGCCGGCCTCGCTGAGCGAGTAGTGTAGATTGCCCGGGTGCAGCTGACTGAGGGATACCTGCAGATAGTCGTGGTTGACCAGCGAGGCAATGAGGGTATTGACGGCTTCGCGGAAGAGTACGGTGTCACCAACAGCAATAAAACGCTGGGTCATGGTGAAGCCCAGGTCTACGCCGACCGGGGTGTATACATCGGGGAAGAAGACTTTCTCTCCGCGTTCCAGGGCCCGTTCAAAGTGGTGTAGGAGCGAGAACGTTGCGGAGAGGGCGAGGGTGCGGGCTTGTTCGGGTAGAGCGTCCCAGGAAGTCTGCTCCTGCAGGTGCTTGAGTTCGGAATGATCGAGGTGGAGCATCGTTTTATTTACAAAAGCCACGGGGTATTCCTTGTCGTAATTTAGAAGTATGAGATTTATGGTGCGGCGGTTCCGTGTTGGATGCACCGGCCGGTGGCTCCCGAGTGAAGGTGGCCGGCTCCAGAACGATGCACGGGCTTGAGGGCGGGTCTCCACTCTGAGAATGCGAAGAAGATAGATCGCATAACCTTCTTTAGTGTAGCCGCAGAAGGGCAAATGAACCCACCCGAGCGCCCCTCCTGAAGAGAAGGGGCGAGGAGAGGGGGGGAATAGAAACGCGCGGGTGGATTCCTGGGAGGGGCGACGGCGTACTTTGGCGGGTTACTTTGCGAGTTAGGGAGCCATACCGCGTTCAAAGTATTCTTTATCGATACTGTAGCTACATTCACACTTTCCCTTGCGCACGCCGATCCGGTGGTGAATCATCAGTCCCACAAGCTTGTGTTGGTCAATCAGCGCAATATTGTGCGCACCGGGCAGGCCCTGAAGATACTTGGGGACGGGATGGGCAAAGGTGCCGCAGGTCACGAGAACCCCCTGAAGTCCTCCGTGGAGGAAAACCGTGCCAGCTAACTTCTGAATCTCGGTCGGGGTGACCTTTATTGTTCCGCAATAGTGTTTGACCTGAATATAAATGGGAGCGAAGTCCAGGCCATCGGAATAGCGAGCTATGACGTCCACGCCCTTATCGTCGGCACCCCCCGGTCACTTCGGTGTAAAAACCCATGGCCGTAAAAATATCGGCCACAATATGCTCAAAATACTCCGGTGTGACCGCGTGAATATATCGAATTAAATCCTGCGTAAAACGCTCGGCAAATTCGGCTTGGGAGTGAATCACCGGCGAATCGCTGGCCTTAAGAATGGCATCCAGGGAAGCATCCCGAGTCGCCGAGGCGCTCTGCCGTGCGGGCGAGGCGCCCTTACCAATATCCCGTAGATGTGCGCCCTGTAGCTCCTCGGGGGCCGAGGGGGAATCGTCCAGCAGAGCGGAATTTAGGAACGCATCGGCCTGCTTCTTGAGCTTTGTGGTGCCTTTGGTCGTTGGGTTTTCGGCGCATAGTGTCCGCACCTGCCGAACTACCCGGGCTGGAACGGTGCCCTGCAGATTTGGGGCGAATATTAGCTCCGCGCCGAGTGCGGTCAGAAGATACTTCCGCTTTTCCCAGGGAATGAGGCGCGGCATGGGTTGGGTGTAACGCAATGCCACCAGGATTTTGAGGGTGGCGTATACCGCATCCGCAAAATCGGTGGATTCCAAATCCGGAAGATGCTTTTGAGAGCCCAGAGCCTTAGTCTGCTTTCTCAGCTGCCCGCAGACACAGGAGCCGGTGTGGGGTACGGTCTTCGACAAACACCGTAGCGTTGGCAGGAGAAGCGAAATGTAGACGTCCGGAGGGGGCTTGCGATTTTTATTGATACTTTTTGCCATGATCCCTGCCATGTATCGACACTAATTCTGCTATGCACCCATCGTAGCATCAAAAGGCATCAAGTCGCGTTAATAATTCGCTATATGACAAATTAGGGAGAAATACTCTATTTTATGCGAAGTAAATTAATTTAAGCGTTAAATTCGCCCCAAAATAATATATTCCCGCCGCATCACGGAATGAGCGGCGGGAATATAGCGAAAAAGGTACGTACATTTGACTGTTCCGGCTTGGGCGCTACCGGATGCTACATGGGACGAGCTCGCCTCCATGAACCGGGACCCGGACGTAGCGAAGCCCCCAGACGCTGGCGACGGTTCAGTAGCCGCGAGGCCGCACCGATTAGAGCATTTTGCTCCTCGCGTGTTGCATTCGCTTGCATCGCAACCACCACAGCCGTCAGCGCGGCAAGCTCCTCCTCCGTTGGATTGCCCCTTGTCACCTTCAGAAGCGGCTCGTGCTCCTCAACCTCGGCACGGTGCACCGCCCGTGATGAGGTCGGTTCGGCGCCCTTCGAACGCGAGGCGGACACATCGTGGCCCTCAGCCTCGGAATGAGCACCGGATGCCGGGGCGTTCGTCGTGTCCTTCTTGCGACCAAACGAGAAATAGCTCAGCGGATTGTAGCCTGCCAACGGCACGCCTCCTTAGGGAATCGAAGAGTCAAAAGCCCAACCCCGCGCCGCGCGGGTGCGGGGTTGGGTGAAAGAACCTGAAAGGAAAGAAGATCAAGAAAAGCGGGAAACCGACGCGCCACCCGAAAATGCTCACCCGGGATACTCAAGCGGGGCTCCGCCGGAACCGCTACAGCGGAATATTGCCGTGCTTCTTCGCGGGGGTGGCCGCACGCTTATCGTGCAGGGCGCGCAACGAAGAAATCAGACGCACGCGGGTCTCACTCGGTGCAATAACCTCGTCAATGTAACCTAGCTCCGCCGCCTGATAAGGATTCAGCAACTCTTCCTCGTACTTGGCAATAAGCTCAGCGCGACGTGCCTCCACATCGCCACCCTCGGCTGCCAGCGCGGCCAGCTCGCGGCGGTACAGAATATTCACCGCACCCTGCGCGCCCATCACGCCGATCTGCGCGGTGGGCCAAGCCAGGTTAATGTCAGCACCCAACTTCTTTGAACCCATCACAATATACGCGCCACCGTAGGCCTTGCGGGTAATTACGGTAACCAGCGGAACGGTCGCCTCCGCGTAGGCGTAGAGCAACTTAGCACCGCGACGAATAATGCCGTTAAACTCCTGATCAGTACCGGGCAGGAAACCGGGAACATCCACAAAAGTCAGAATCGGAATGTTAAAGGCATCGCAGTGACGCACGAAGCGGGCCGCCTTCTCCGAGGCCGAAATATCCAGGCAACCGGCAAACTGCATCGGCTGGTTTGCCACAATACCAACGGTGCGTCCCTCCAGACGGGCGTACCCAATCATGACGTTCGGTGCGTAGAGCGCCTGCATCTCCAGGAAGTTGCCATCGTCTACAACCGACTCGATGACCTCACGCATATCGTAAGGCTGGTTTGCCGAATCCGGAATCAGAGTGTCCAGATCCAGATCATCCACGGTTACCTCCGGCTCCTGATCGTGCTCCAGAGATAGGGGCTCGGCCAGGTTATTCGAGGGCAGGAACTCCAGCAGCTCACGCACGAAGTCGAAGGCATCCTCCTCATCCTCGGCCAGATAGGTACTGGTGCCGGTCACCGCATTATGCTGACGCGCACCGCCCAAGGTCTCCATGTCCACATCCTCACCGGTCACGGTCTTAATGAC
>CAUQVM010000101.1:0-6050 GCA_963521575.1 uncultured Rothia sp. | reverse complement strand
CACAAAGATAGACATATTACTTCCTTGAAATCCTTTGCTGGCGATTACGCCTTGTAAGCGAGCTCTGCTGCCTTGTCGGCGCCGGAGTCCATGGTCTCAGCCTGAACAACCAGCGGGTGGTTCGCCTCGGAGAGGATACGGCGACCCTCAAGGACGTTGTTACCGTCCAAACGCACCACGAGGGGCTTGGTAGCGGAATCGCCCAGGATCTCCAGGGCCTTCACAATGCCTTCGGCCACGGCGTCACACGCGGTGATGCCGCCGAAGACGTTCACGAAGACGCTCTTGACCTGCTCGTCACCCAGAATAATCTCCAGGCCGGCGGCCATAACCTCTGCGGAAGCACCGCCACCAATATCCAGGAAGTTAGCGGGCTTGACGTTGCCGTGCTTCTCACCAGCGTAGGCTACGACGTCCAGGGTAGACATCACGAGACCGGCGCCGTTACCGACAATACCAACCTCGCCGTCCAGCTTCACGTAGTTCAGATCGTGCTGCTTAGCCTTAGCCTCCAGCGGGTTCTCGGCAGACTTGTCGACGAGAGCCTCATGCTCGGGCTGGCGGAATTCTGCGTTGTCGTCCAGGGAGACCTTGCCATCCAGGGCCAGGATGGTACCCTCGGGGGTCAGAACGAGCGGGTTCACCTCAACCAGGGTTGCGTCTTCCTTAGCGAAGACCTCACCCAGCTTGACGAGGACGGGAACAACCTTCTGCTGCAGCTCTGCAGAGAAGCCCGCAGCCTTCACAATCTCCTCTGCCTTGGCCTCATCCAGGCCAACCAGCGGGTCAACCTCGATCTTGGCCAGTGCCTCGGGACGCTCAGCTGCCAGTTGCTCAATTTCCATACCGCCTTCAACCGAGCACATGGCCAAGTAGGAACGGTTTGCACGGTCTAGTAGCAGGGAGAAGTAGTACTCTTCAGCAATATCTGCACCGTCTGCAACCAGCACACGGTGAACGGTGTGGCCCTTAATGTCCATACCGAGAATTGCCTTGGCGTGCTCGTAAGCCTCTTCGGGAGTCTTTGCGAGCTTCACGCCGCCGGCCTTACCGCGGCCGCCGGTCTTAACCTGAGCCTTAATGACGGTCAGGCCGCCAATTTCCTCGGCTGCTGCCTTTGCTTCTTCAGGGGTGGTCGCAACAATGCCCTTGAGCACGGGAACGCCGTGCTTGGCGAAGAGGTCGCGCGCCTGGTATTCGAAAAGGTCCACAGGTGTCCTTCTTCTTCGAAGTGGCGCCGAGCGCGGTACACACTCGGCCTGGTCAATAGAGTTACCTTCCCCGTATGCCCGCTACGGTGCGAAGGGGAACTTTCACACCCGGCGCACGCGCATCATTAACGCGGGGAATTTCTCTCGTTTCTACTCTATCGGATTCGGCGTGAGCTCGCACTCACAGAGCTCAAAATCCAGATTTTTAGCGACCCACCTCACAAATATCACGGATAGCACCGTGGGGACAGTGCGTGTGTGAGAGAGAAGGGACGAGCGCACGTGGGTAAGCCGGACACGCGCTTTCCTCCCAATCCACACGCTGAAGAGCCTAAGAGACCTTCTCCAGCGGTGCATAGCGCAAGAGCAGACGCTTCTCCTCGGAACCGAAACGAACCTTTGCCACGGTCTTATCGCCGCTACCTTCCACAGCCACTACGCGACCCTCACCGAACTTGGTGTGGCGCACGGTATCCCCCACCATCAGGGCCGGGATTTCCTTACTCTGATGCACGCGGGAGCGGTTCGTCACCGCGGAATTTGCGGAGGCAGCCACCGCTACCAGCCCGTAGCCCGCCGAGCCATTCACAGCCGCTGTAGAGGGCTCGGAGCGGCGTGCGGGACGACCTTCATAGGAATCAGAATAAGAGCTAGAACCACGGGAGGTATAACCACCCGAGCCATACCCGGAACGAGAGCCCTCGTAGGAGCTACCGCCGCGATAGGATTTACCGTACGAGCCACCGCGGCTACCGTAGACCCCAGCACCGGAAACCCCAAAACCGGAAAAACCGGCGGTACGTTTCCATTCGATCAGCTCCTCCGGAATCTCCTCCAGGAAAGGTGAAGGCGGATTAAACTGGCTCTTGCCCCACATGGTACGGGTCTCCGAGCGGGTCAGATAGAGGCGTTTCATGGCACGCGTCAGACCCACATAGGCTAGGCGACGCTCTTCGCTCATCTCCTTCTCATCCGTTAGGGCACGCTGGTGCGGGAAGAGGCCGTTCTCCATACCGGTGAGGAACACTACGGGAAATTCCAGACCCTTAGCAGTATGCAGGGTCATGAGGGTAACCACGCCTTGACCCTTCGCTTCCGCAGCCTCCGCCGCAATCTGAGCTGCCGAGGCGTTCTCACCCTCACTGGACGGACGGTTCGGGAGCGAGTCGGCGTCAGCCACCAGGGCTACATGCTCCAGGAACTGCTCCAGGTCTGCGCCGGGGTTTTCCGTCTCGAAATCAACCATGGCGTCCAATAGCTCGGATAGGTTCTCCACGCGCGACTCATCCTGAATATCCTTGGAGGCGCGCAGGGTCGCTAGGTAACCGGTCTGCTCCAGAACCGCCTCCAAGCAGGTTGCGGCAGGCTCGGTGCGGGCAATCTGGGCCAGATCATCCATGAGGCGCACAAACTCGCCATACTTCTTCACGGCAGCGGCACCCAAGCCGGGAATCTCGGAGGCCTGACGTGCCGCGGCAAAGAAGGAAATGCGATGGGCGGTGGCATAGTCGGCCACCACCGACTCGGACTTGGTGCCAATACCGCGCTTAGGCTCATTCAGGATGCGGCGCACATTCACGTCATCGTCGGGGTTGCTCAGCGAGCGTAGGTAGGCCAGGGCATCCTTAATTTCCTTGCGCTCATAGAAGCGAGTGCCGCCCACCACGCGGTAGGGCAGGCCGGCACGCATGAGCATGTCCTCGAGGGTGCGGGATTGCGCATTCGTGCGGTAGAAGATGGCAATATCACCCGGCTGCACCCCGTGCTCGTCGGCCAGTCGGTTAATCTCTCGGGTGATGTAGCGAGCCTCGGCGTGCTCGGATTCGGCCACGTAGCCAATGATTTTGGCACCCGCACCCGAGGCGGTCCACAGGTTCTTGGGGCGACGATCCGGGTTGCGCTCAATCACCGCATTGGCGGCTGAGAGGATATTCTGCGTGGAGCGGTAGTTCTGCTCCAGCAGAATTGTGTGGGCATTCGGGTAGTCCTTCTCAAAGTCCGTAATATTGCGGATATCCGCGCCACGGAAGGCATAAATAGACTGGTCGGAGTCGCCCACCACAGTCAGCTCGGCCGGGGGCACCGCATCCGGGTAGGAACCGCGGTCGGCCAGGGTTTTCACGTGTGCACCCACAAGTTCGCGCACCAGCTGATACTGTGCGTGGTTGGTGTCCTGGTACTCGTCGACCAGGGTATGACGGAACTTGCGGCGGTAGTAGCTCGCAATTTCGGGGAACCTCTTGAGCAGGAACACGGTGCGACCGATGAGGTCGTCAAAGTCCAGGGAGTTCGATGCGCGCAGGCGTTGCGTGTAGACGGTGTAAATCTGCGCAATGGTCTTCTCGTAGGGATTGTCTTGCGGAACCCGGGAGGCGAAGGCTTCAGCACTAACCAGTTCGTTCTTAAGCCCCGAGATGCGGTTACCCACGGCCTTGGCAGTGAACTTCTTGGTGTCCAGGTTGAGCTCTTTGATAATGAGGCTCAGCAGACGTTGCGAGTCGGTCGAGTCGTAGATGGTGAAGGCAGACTTCAGACCCAGAGCTGCGGCCTCGCGGCGCAATACGCGCACGCAGAAGCTGTGGAAGGTCGAAATCCACATGTGCTTGGCTCGCGGACCAACCAGCGCCTCAACACGTTCACGCATCTCGGCGGCGGCTTTGTTGGTGAAGGTGATGGCCAGGATCTGGCCGGGGGTGGCACGGTGGGTGGCCAGCAGGTAGGCGATACGGTGGGTCAGCACGCGGGTCTTGCCGGATCCCGCCCCGGCCACAATGAGCAGAGGTGAACCGGAATGTAGCACGGCTTCCTTCTGGCGCTCGTTGAGACCGGCGGTCAGGGATGCGGGGTCTACGCTATTGAAGCTGTGGGCGCATTCGCCGTAGGGGTCGGTCGGGTCAAAGTCCTGGCCGTAGCCACCCACGCGGTAGGCCGGCGGCATGAAGTCGCCGAGCTGCTCCGCGGGTGCCGCATTCCCTGCGGGGGCGTAGGCGGGCAGATTCCCAGGCCGAGCCGCAACAGGCAGGCCGGGGGTGACGAAGTCTGCAGGCGGTGCCTGGTAGTCATCCTCGACCGGGGGCACATCGTAGTAGGGGTCGAAGGGCGGCTCCTCGTCCAGCGCGGGTAGTGGCTCTACGGGTGCCGGCGGGGCCGGGGCGGGGGTGACGATATCGACAGAGAAAAGGCCATCCTGCTCCGTGAAGGGGTGCTTCTGTCGTTCCGGCGTTCCGCTCATCGTCTACCTCACTATCTAGAATACACGTTCGATATTCCATGCTACCGCATTTATTCCTCCCGCTCCCATCCGTTCGGTCACCCTACCCTACGCCTTCTCCCCGCACAATAAAAACCGCCCGCGCCTGCAAACGCAAGCAACGGGCGGTTTCTTCATACCGGCTTGTATACCAATTTATTGTGCCCCCGAGACGATTCGAACGTCCGACACCTTCTTTAGGAGAGAAGTGCTCTATCCCCTGAGCTACGAGGGCGCACCGTTCCAGTATACGTCACCTTGCGCTACTGTTCATCCCGGGCGTTTAGCGGCTCAGAGCGAAGCCAGGCAACCACATTCTCTCCCACCTCAATAGAATGTACAGGTGACTATCTATATTGATCCGCCTAGCTGGCCCGCATACGGAACCGTCTTCTCACACCTCGTCTCTGACAGCTCCCTGAATGAGCTGCATGCGTTGGCAGCTGCCACCGGTATCAGCAAACGTGCCTTCGACCGTGACCACTACGATGTACCCGCCCATCTCTACGGCAAACTCGTGGCAGCCGGGGCGATGGAAGTCAGCGGTGCCGAACTAACCCGTCGACTGGTCGCCAGCGGGCTAAGGATTCCCCTGAAGGAGCGTCCGGAAAAGATTCGCCCGCGCCTGCTACGCGCTTGGGAGGCGCTATTTACGCCCCGCCTCAAACTACTGGAGGATTCCGCCGCGTTCCGCAGTGAAGTTGTGTTCAGGTGAGGGAGCTGGGCGAGCACCTGCTGAAGGCCTGGGAGCAACCGCAACGCGCCTACCACCACAGTGGGCATCTTTCGCAAATGCTTGCCGATTTGGAGCACCTGCACGGTAGCTTGGACAACGAGTCGAGCGGGCAACAAGGCGGCGGCGCTCCCCTGTCTTCGGTCCTGGCGGTGTGGTTTCACGATGCGGTCTACGAAGGCGAGCCGGGCGAAGATGAGCGTCGTAGCGAGCAGCTGGCGAGTACCTCCCTGGAGCCGCTGGTGACCGTTGGCCTGCTCAGCGAAGGCGAGCTACTGGCGGTACGCTCACTTGTACGAGCGACGGTTTCTCATGAGGTTCCTCCGCGTGTCGAGCTTCCGGAGGGGCTGAGAGTAGAAGAGATACAATTCTTTTTGGATGCCGATATGGCGATCTTGGCGGCCGAACCGGGACGTTACCGCCGCTATCTGCGCGGGATACGTAGCGAATACTCGCATTTCGACGATTATGCGTTCCGCGCCGGACGCCTTAGTTTTTTGCGTTCCATGGAGCAGCGCGAGCATATTTTCCTCACCCCAAGCGCCTATAAGGTCTGGGAAAGCCGTGCGCGGGTCAACTTGGCTACCGAGCTACAGGAGTGGGAGCAGAACCCGCAAGGGCTAGTGCACGCGCTGAGTTCCTAACCTATTGCCTGAAACCTCTGTGAGTTATCGAGTGCCGCCCCCGCCATGCGGTGTCGAAGGCCCGTAAAACCCATAAGAACAGGCGCCCACCCGTGAGGGTGAGCGCCTGTTGAAGCATATATAGCTATCTACAGCTTAGACAGCGGTGTAGTAGCCGTCCACAGACATCCAGGAGGTGGGGTGCACCAGGGTACCGTTGGTGGGGTTCAGAG
>CAUQVM010000100.1:0-6115 GCA_963521575.1 uncultured Rothia sp. | reverse complement strand
AGGTTTCTACCACCCGGCAGGACGCCCCACGGCGTCACCTGCCGGGTATTTTTATACCTTTTAGCTACTTCTCCTGCGCCCAAATGCTAAGGAGAATCCCATGCTGGAAGACGGAGGGGCCCTGATGACGTAGTATCGAAGGAGTAGATATCGTTCTCTGACGGTGGTGCTTCAGCACCTATAAGTATTATGAGGGATGATAATAGAGAGCTACGGGACGTTCGTGATAACGGCCCCTGAAGGGTTGTTACGGCGTCTTTAACTCCCGATGATGAGCAATCAAGGACAGACCATGGATAATCAGACCCCCGCCCCTTCCTTCCCTCCGCAGGAGGGTGCACCTGCACCCCACCCCCTTCAGGATTCGGCTCTCGGCGCCCCCTTAGGCCTAACGCCCGTAGCCGTGCACTCCAACCGAGACGAAACCTACCGCCGTATCCCTGCAGAATACACCGTCCCAGATGAGTATCGCCGTCCCTACGGTGATGCTACCGGCGACTTCCGTGGCCCCGGTTATTTCTACTCGATCGGTGCCTTCAGCGCAGCTCTGGCGGCTCTCGCACTTACCCTATACTCCTGGTTGCAGATTGGCGCGGTTAAAAGTACTGAGCTGGCTTCATCAAGTCGCTATAACCACGTCTCTCTGCACCTTGATTCGACCTCGGTTATTGCCCTCTTCCTAGTGGGACTCATTCCGGTGGGTATCTCTATCTGGTTGGCCATCTACTCTGCGCAGGTTAATACGGGACACGTTACCGTCTATACCTCAAAGATGAAGGTTTTCAATACCTTTGCCTACATTATTTCTGGTCTGAGCCTGCTGGGTCTGCTGGGCACTTTATTCCTCGGTCTCTAAAACGGTTTATTGAACAGGTAAAAAGGCCCTTCTACACCACGGCGGTAAATCAGCCTCGGTCCCGACCCGATGCACATGAGAAGGCGGCGGTATCCCCACCCAGGATACCGCCGCTTAGCATTGACGGGGGAGGAGCCGGCAAGGGCGGGAGCCAAATACCGGACCTTAGCTTTTCAACCCGAGCCTCTTTTTAAAACGAGCCGTTCAGAATTTGAAGTACCCGCTCCTGAACCGACGCCGTATTACTCGCTACCAGGGACACTCGACGCCGAGCCCGCTCATGCTCCGGAAGATTCCCCTCCAAAGTCGAAGCCACCCCTCCGGCCTCACGAATAATAGGCAGGAGAGCTGCCACCTCAAAGAATGACAGAGAAGAATTGGCGAGAGTATCGACAGACCCCTCAGCCAGCATGCAAACCGCCCAGAACGAACTATAAGAGCGGGCTCGACCCACCGAATGCACCAGATGCAGAAGATAATTAGTGCGATCCACCGGATCATCCTCATGAGTAGCCCAGGCCTCAAAGCCCGCATAAACGGCGGAAAGCTGATTCAGCTGAGTCAGTGAAGAAACCTCAAGACGAGTCGCCTGAGGCAAAGACTTACCCGTATACGCCCCGGAACCGCGAGCCGCCCACCAGCGGCGACTCAAAGTGGGCGCAGAAACAACACCCACCACGGGTTCACCATGATCCAGCAGAGCAATAAGCGTGGCCCAGACCGGCACACCGCGGCGGAAGTTATCCACCTCAGCAATCGGAGCCACCACCCACTGACGCGAAGCCTGAACGTTGTACTCGGAATAAGCCCCCACCAGGCCGTCACGCAAACGAACCCGAGATAGCTGGGCACGGATCAGCTCCTCAATCTCCTGCTCCGTCGCAGAGGCGTAATCAACCGGAGGCTCGGTCTCCTCAACCTCCTGCGGCTCGGCATTCTTCTGCGCCACCTGTTGCCAGGGCGCGAGAGGGGCAGGGGCGGAGTCCCGCTTTGAAGCCTCAACCTCTTCACTGGCGGGGGCGTAGACGGGGCGATCACGAAAACGTGCGGCGCTAACCCTATCCACGCTATCGGCAAGAGTATGCGCAAGACGCAGGTCATCGGTATACAACGAGGGACGGCTCATAGAAGGCTCTTCTCACGGAAATTATCGGTGGGCGTGTGGATGGGCGCGGCGTACCGCGTGGGAGGGAAGAGAGTGAAGAAAATTAGGTGAGAGCTCCTAGCTCCTTTTCCGTGTCTCCCTCTTCGGGAGTCAAGAGTAGAAGCTTACGCAAGGAATCCAGGCGCTCCGCACCACTTGGACCGGCATGTCCGGACGCAACATACGCTTCAAGACCGCACTGAGGTGCCTGAAGCGCATGGGTGCAACCTTTCGGGCAATCTATAACCCCCGGCGCCAAATCCACGAAGGCCTCCACCACGGTCTGCGGCGGAACGTGCGCCAAACCAAAGGAACGAATACCCGGTGTATCAATAATCCAGGTACCGGAAGGAACCTGCTGCCCATGACGCTCAATGGGACGCAAAGCCAAGGCGGAAGAAGAAGTATGGCGGCCGCGACCGGTCACCGCGTTCACATGACCGGTCGCACGCTCGGAACCGGTAAGCGCATTCACCAGTGTCGACTTACCGACACCAGAGTGTCCCAGCAAAACCGATACCTGCCCCAGAAGCTCCTTGAGTAGCTCCTGCACCGGGGCAGACTCCAGACCCTGAGCACCCTCCTGACTGGGTGCAAGACCATCAGAAGAAGCTGAAAGCACAATCTTCACGCCGCTGGCAGCGTAGTAATCCAGTAGGTGTTGCGGATAACGCACATCGGTCTTGGTAATGCACAAAATGGGCTCAATACCGGCATCCACCGCGGCCACTACGGCTCGATCAATAAAACCGGTGCGTGGCTCAGGATTCGCCGCAGCCACCACAATCACCAGCTGCTGAGCATTCGCCACCACCACGCGTTCCGAAGGGTACGTATCATCGGCACTACGGCGTAACACGGAGGTGCGTTCGCCCAGACGAACAATGCGCGCCAGGGTATCCTTTGCACCGGAGGTATCACCCACAACATCCACAAAGTCACCGGTGACAATCGCGGTGCGACGCAACTCCTTGGCGCGCGCGGCAATGAGGACGCGCTCATTCTTGGTGCCCTCATCCACAACGACCGACCAGCGTCCGCGATCCACGGTAATAACGCGGCCGCGGATGGCCTCTTTAAAGGTGGGACGATCTTTAGTGCGGGGGCGGGAGCCCTTCTTATTGGGACGAACGCGGACATCGGACTCATCCCAGTCAGAAAAATCGCGAACATTCAGGCGTGAGGAACCCACTAGCGCACCTCCCGAGTATCCTGTGAGCTGTGAGCTGCTTCAGAACTTTCAACTCGGTCAACGCCACCCCACTGAGCGAGCATACCTTCCCACATGGAGGTGAACTCGGGCATTGTCTTGGCCACGGTCGCAACATTCTGCACCGTTACCTGCGGGCGAACCAACCCAATAATCGCGGCAAAGGTCGCCATACGGTGGTCATCGTAAGTGTGGGCTAGTACCGGTTTGGCGGCTGCACCGGTGGGCACGGGAGCATCAATCAGCAGACCGTCCTCGGTATCGCGTGCGCGACCACCCAGCCGATTAATCTCCGTAGCAAGCGCCGCCAGACGATCCGTCTCATGACCGCGCAGATGCGCAATACCGTACAACTCTACGGGGCCGGACACGAGAGCGCAGAGCGCCGCCATCGTCGGAGCAAGTTCGCCGCCGGCCGACAAATCATAGCGTAGCGCACCGTGAGGCAGATGCCCGGAACCGGTGACGGTCAGCTGACCGTCTCGATACTCAACCTCAGCGCCCAGGGTCGGCAAGAGGTCACGCCACATATCACCCACCTGCGTGGTACCGGGCGAAGAATCGGCGGCGGGAGCCGGCCAGTGAGGCACACTCACCGAGGCACCGGCCGCTACCGCCGCAGCAAGGAACGGGCCGGCATTCGACAGATCGGGTTCGACCGTAACCTCAAATCCGGGGAAGGAACCGGCAGAAACCTCCCAACGGTACTCGCCGCGCTCACCCTCGGCAGGGTAACGCTCCTGCACCTGCACGCCGCGCTCGCGTAGTGCCTCCACGGTCATCTGGATATGAGGAATGGACGGTACGGAAGAACCCTCGTGTACCAGAATCAGACCCTGGGGTAGGCGCGGGGCCATAAGCAGCAGAGCCGAAACAAATTGCGAAGAAGCGGAGGCGTCAATGCGCACGACCGGGGTTTCTGAGGTATTGGTGGCGGACAGCCCGGGAGAGCTCAGCACAAAGGGTAGAGCATCCGATGCCTCGGCGCAGTCGACGCGGACACCCAGCTGGCGAAGGCCCTCCAACACGGGAGCCATGGGACGCTGGTGCGCGTGAGGGTCACCGTCAAAGGTGAACTCACCGGGAATCAGAGTCGCCAGAGCGGGCACGAAGCGCATGACAGTACCGGCTAGGCCGCACTCAATTATGGTGCGGCGTGCAGAGGACGAGAAATTGAGCGGCGTTACCTTCAGATCGGGACCAAAAGGCGAATCCGTGGGAATCAGCTCAATGGAGGCCCCCAGCTGACGCAATGCCTCAATCATAAGTGCTGAGTCACGCGAATGCAGGGGGGCCTTCAGAAGGGAAGGGGAATCTGCCAGCGCAGCCAGGAGCAGGTAACGGTTGGTGAGCGACTTTGACCCCGGAATGTGGACTATTGCATGCTGGCCAGCGGCCGATGCGGGGGCTGGGGGCGCAAGCCAATCACCTGCGGATAGCTGCACTGAAGCGTCGCTCATAAATCCTCGACTTTGTTCGCTACGGAAGGTTACCACGGGAAGGCTAACGCACGCAAAGCCGTATCCCGCATAGGTCTAGGACTATTCTAACGGCTCACCGCGTATCGTACCTCGGGATATTAGGCAGATGAGACGGCACCCAAAGTAAATCCAACGCCCGCCCGGTCTGCATAGTGTAAAGGGTCGGACGGGTATTCGTTAAAGAGCGATCTAGGAGACGCGCTGAGCCAGAGCGCAGAACTGCTGCACATCCTTCAGCAGGCGGCTCTTCAGCTCATCGGGTGCCTTCTGCGCACACGAGGAGCGCATCTTTTCGCGAATCATGAGTTCAAAGTTTTTGACCTCGGCACATTCGGGGCATGCCTCGAGGTGACTCTGAATAGCCTGTAGCTGTTCGGGACTGAGCTTACCGTCAAGGAACTCGTACAGGTGGTGCAAGGTAAAGGAACAGCGCTCGACGGCTGAATCGTGAACCTGGCCGGTAGTAGAAGGGGAGGAAAGTTCACATGGAGAAGCGTTAGACATGAGGGGTTCCTTTCACACAGAAGACGGCAAACAATCTAACGGTGGCCTATGGATAGGAGCTGGTCGATCTTAACGGGACGCTATCTTAGCTTCGGCCTTAGCAATGGTGGAAGGGCGCAGACCGTTCTCCCTCGCGTAGTCGAGAAGCTTTTCCCTCAGCATGCGGCGACCTCGGTGCAAGCGAGACATCACCGTGCCGAGGGGGATACCCATAATTTCTGCAATATCCTTGTAGGCGAAACCTTCTACGTCAGAGTAGTACACCGCCATACGGAAATCCTCCGGTAGCTCGTAGAGTGCCTTACGCACCTCGGTACCCGGTAGCGCGCTGAGTGCCTCAACCTCAGCAGATCTCAGCCCAACGGAGTCGTGGTTACCGGCCTGCGCCAGCTGCCAATCTTCCACCTGCTCGGTGTATGCCTGCTGCGGCTCACGCTGTCGCTTGCGGTATAGGTTAATGTAGGTGTTCGTCAGGATGCGGTGTAGCCACGCTTTCAAGTTCGTACCCTCGGTGAACTGGTGGTACGAGACGAAAGCCTTCATATAGGTCTCCTGCACGAGGTCCTCGGCGTCGGCAGGATTACGACTCATGCGCAGGGCAGCACCGTAGAGCTGATCCACATACTGCATTGCCTGCGCGGTAAAGCGTTCCCGAAGCTCGCGGGTATCCTCTACGCTGATATTCTCAGTCACGATTCCTCCTCTCACGGGAACGCGCGGGACGGCCACCGTGTGTATAACGTACGATAAATATTTTTTATTCCCCGTGGCCGCTAAGGGCGCCGGAACTGGATGTATAAAAGGTATGAGTCCAGCAGGTAAAGCAAAAACCCCGGGTTCGAATGCTGCATCCGAAACGCCGGGGTTTAAAGTGTATGCAAGATACCTTATGCGTTGGGGCGCTTACCGTGGTTTGCGCC
>CAUQVM010000099.1:0-6155 GCA_963521575.1 uncultured Rothia sp. | reverse complement strand
CATCGGCGACCAGGTGAAGGTTATCGCCTGGTACGACAACGAGTACGGCTACGTTTCCCGCCTCGTGATGTTCACCAACAAGGTTGTGGCATCCCTCTAAGCCCCTGGGCTTTGATGTCTAGCTGGGCGTAACGCACGGCTAACCGTCGCAAGGCGTGAAATACGCATAGTGAACCCCGGCACCACCGCATTACGCGGGGGAGTCGGGGTTTGCTGTATCGGGGCGCATTCTTGAGGGCCCCACCTAATA
This sequence comes from uncultured Rothia sp., assembly GCA_963521575.1. GTDB lineage: Bacteria > Actinomycetota > Actinomycetes > Actinomycetales > Micrococcaceae > Rothia. Next base: position 5,905 of record CAUQVM010000099.1, on the reverse strand, counting down.
TATAAAACCCATACTTTTTCAATCTTTTTTCACCGCGAATTTGAGTCGAAAATACCGTAAGAAAATGCTGGGTGAATAAGCCAAAATCCGCGAGATTCCACGGAAAAACACCCCGTAAAAAAATATTCTGAGGGCTGTCAAATACCCTTATTTTCGGTATGATTGAGAAGGTACATAAACCCCACCTAATCAGGAGGAAATCCTATGGCTAAGGCACTGAACGAACTGCTCGAAGAAGGCGTTGCAGGCCGCTACGTCCTCGTTCGCTCCGACCTGAACGTACCCCTGAAGGACGGCGTTGTCACCGACGACGGTCGCGTCCGCGCATCCCTACCCGTGATTGAGAAGCTCGCCAAGGCCGGCGCACGCGTTATCGTCACCGCTCACCTGGGTCGCCCCAAGGGCCAGGTTGACCCCAAGTACTCCATCGCACCGGCAGCCGCACGCCTGGCCGAGCTGGCCTCCGTACCCGTGAAGGTTGCTACCGACCTGGTAGGCGAGGACGCCAAGGCTAAGGCAGCTGCCCTGGCCGACGGCGAGGTCCTGGTTCTCGAGAACGTGCGTTACGATGCACGTGAGACCTCCAAGGATGACGCCGAGCGCGGCGCATTCGCCGACGAGCTGGTTGCCCTGACCGGTGAGAACGGTGCCTACGTGAACGACGCATTCGGTGCGGTTCACCGCAAGCACGCCTCCGTCTACGATGTCGCAAACCGCCTGCCCGCATACCTGGGTGACCTGGTGAAGAAGGAAGTTGACGTTCTGGCCAAGACTCTGAATGACCCGGAGCGCCCCTTCGTGGTGGTCATGGGCGGCGCAAAGGTCTCTGATAAGCTCGCCGTGATTGACAACCTGATTGGTAAGGCCGACGCCATTCTGATCGGTGGCGGTATGGGCTACACCTTCGCCTACGCACAGGGCTACGAGGTCGGCAACTCCCTGCTGGAGAAGGACCAGGTCGAAAACGTTCTGCGCTACCTGAAGGAAGCCCCCGAGAAGGGCACCGAGATTGTGACCGCCGTGGACGTTATCTGGTCGGATGATTTCTCCGCTGACGCCAACACCGAGGTCCGCCCGATTGAGGATCTGACCGGCGGCAAGCTGGGTACAGAGGCTGAGGGTCTGGACATCGGCCCCAAGACCCGCGAGCTCTTTGCCGAGAAGATCAAGGGCGCAAAGACCATCTTCTGGAACGGCCCCGTGGGCGTGTTCGAGATCGCTCCGTTCGCTGAGGGTACCCGCGCGGTTGCCGAGGCTATTGTCGAGTCCGACGCATTCTCCATCATTGGTGGCGGCGACTCCGCATCGGCCGTGCGCAACCTGGGCTTCAAGGATGAGCAGTTCGGCCACATCTCCACCGGTGGCGGCGCTTCCCTCGAGTACATTGAGGGTAAGACCCTGCCCGGCCTGGACGTTCTGGGCGCCTAATCTGACTGCATAAGCCAGAGCGTAGCTTTAGGGAAACCCCCGCTGGAGCGGTACGAATGATACCGTTCCAGCGGGGGGGGGTCTGCATTCCGACGGCTCCCTGGGAGAGCCCGGGGAAAGCATTTGAGCACGAATACGCGCAGAACATATAAAAAGGCCTCGAACCGGTGAAAATATGCCGCCAACCCTCTAAAATGGAAAAGGAAAATTCCGAACAACAACCCTGCCCGGTCACCGGGCTGGACAGCTAAGGAGCGAAATATGTCGCGTAAGCCCCTCATCGCAGGCAACTGGAAGATGAACCTCAACCACGCAGAGGCCGTCACCCTCGTTCAGAAGCTTGCATGGACCCTCGACGACGCTAACTTTGACTTCTCCGCCACCGAGGTCGCCGTCTTCCCGCCCTTCACCGACATCCGCTCTGTGCAGACCCTCGTCGAAGGCGATAAGCTGAACGTTCTCTACGGTGGTCAGGATCTCTCCGTGCACGATTCCGGCGCCTACACCGGCGAAATTTCCGGTGCATTCCTCGCTAAGCTCGGTGCCACCTTTGTGCTCGTTGGCCACTCCGAGCGCCGCACTTACCACCACGAGAGCGACGAGCTGTGCGCAGCCAAGGTTCAGGCAGCCTACAAGCACGGCCTGACCCCCGTCCTCTGCGTTGGTGAGCCCCTCGAAATCCGTGAGGCCTGTACTCACGTTGAGTACACCCTCGAGCAGCTACGCGGCTCCATCGCGGGTCTGACCGCTGAGCAGGCTGAAACCCTCGTGGTTGCCTACGAGCCCGTCTGGGCTATTGGCACCGGCAAGGTCGCAACTGCCGAGGATGCACAGGAAATGTCCACAGCAATCCGCGCCGAGTTCGCTAAGCTCTACTCTGCAGATGTAGCAGAGAAGGTTCGCGTGCTCTACGGCGGCTCCGTGAAGTCCTCCTCCGCACCCTCCATCATGGGTAAGGAAGACGTGGACGGTGTGCTCGTTGGTGGCGCATCCCTGCAGGCTGAAGAGTTCGCAGCCATCGCACGCTTCGATGCCTAAGCACTGCATGCACATTAGCACTGCACGCTTCGACGCTTCATAATGTCTCATAGCGTTACGGCGCTCGGGTAGGTACGCTCCTGCCCGGGCGCCAGGCTTTTAGTCGCGACCCAGTCCGTTCTCTACCCTTCGGCATGTTTTCAAGTTCCTACCCGGGCGGTACAGGAAGCTACGGGGAGGGAGAGACAGCATAGCGGGGGAGTGCGGTGCCCGTCGGGTAGGTACAAGAGATGCAGATACAGTCGCGCAATATGTAGAGGATCACAGACTCCGTTCGCCTCAGAGCACAAAAATTGCAGTCGGCGCTGGATCGGGTGACGACACCCCGTACACTTAACGCCATGTTCAGTTTTGGATTCTCCCTTATAATGGCAGGTCTTATCGGTGCGATGCTCTTCCTTTACATTCGCAACCGCAAGGTCAGCACGCCCCGCCTGCCCGGTAGCGGCCAGTCCGGTAGCAACGACTCTTACGGATATGCGGGAGCTGGGGGAGTTAACGGAACTGCAGACTACGTGGAGTCCTCGCCCGAATACCGATACTTCGAAAGCCGCCGTGAGGAGTTCCTCGACCGTCTCTATGCCCGTACCTCCTCGCCTGAAATCCCAGTCACCCTCACCCTACGCGACTGGGTTGACCAGGGATTCTATGCCGAAGGAGGAGCTTATTGGGCGGCCGCGCAACAATTTACCTACTACCTAATCGACGGCGGGTACGTGCGCGCCTATGATACCGAGGGGGACGAACTGACCGCCCAGCGCGTACTCACCGACCGCCCCGCAGCTCTGCAATTGACTCCCAGCGAATACCAGCGACGCACTCGACACAGCGCCTAGTGGGCTATCTTAAACACCTTTCAAGGTGACCGAACGGCGGCGGTAGCGTATAGTTAAGCTGTCTGTCTGCACGTCAGAGCGCAGACACACCGACCGAATACTTCAACAGGAAGGTCCCCATGGACGTCTTTATGGCCGTACTCATGGTCATTATCGCCATTACCAGCGTGATTGCAGTGCTACTCGTGCTACTCAACCGCGGTCAGGGCGGCGGCCTCTCCGACATGTTCGGTGGCGGTATGACCAACTCCCTGAACTCCTCCGGCATGGCCTCCAAGAACCTGATTCGCCTGACCATCACCGTGATCGTGATTTGGGTTCTCGCCGTGGTGCTCTACGGCTTGGCTCTGCGCTTCAACGGCCAGATCGTGGTCTAAATCGAGTCCTAATCTAGTGGCGTCACCTCATGATGAGGGCCACGTACGCTGACGCTAGAGCTACAAATCTCAAGGCTCCAATCCCCGGACGCTCCCACCGAGCGCCGGGGATTTTTGTACCCAATTTTTGCATCCACAAGCACCTTGATATAGGTTCTATAATTCCGTGACGAAAGGGCTTGACCCTCATCGCTGGGCTGGAGTATTCTAAAAGGGATGGCGGATCATGAAGAGTCCTACTTTCTGAAATATCTTTTTTATATTTGTCGGATTCTTCGCTTCCCGCCATCTTTCTTTTAACCACTCTCCCAATTCACGCAGAATCAGCGAGTGCATGGTAAGACACTCGCAGATTCAGCCTCCAAACAGCACCCGGACGTAACCAAGCCGGGACCCACGGTCTATTAATGGCCATCGATGACCGTAGCCCGCGACAAAACCTAACCACACCGATACGATAAGAACCACAGACACCAGAACGAACACCACCGATGGTGACAATCGGGTGAGACTACCGGAAAGGACAACCCGTGACAACCTCCTACGACGCATCCCCCTACCTGCAGGAATCACCCTACCTCAACGAGTCCGCTTACCTTCACGGTGAAGCTCCCAAAGGGCTCAGCCCCCTTGTGCGTCTTATTCTGATGCGTCGCTACGGTGTGTACGTCTTCACCGACCTGTACGGTCCCTACTACCGCTCAAACTACTCGAGCATCACTGAGCTGCACCACTCCGGTCAATTCGACACTGACCTGGGGCGACTATCCATCCTAAGCGATTGCGGGCTGACTCTCAGCGAGGATTCCCTCGCCCAGGCGCTGAACGCCAGCGCTAACGAATTCGCTCTGTTCGTGACTATCTGGTCCTACGAATATGGGTACCGCCCCGGCAGGGTCTTCCGCCGCGACTTTGATCTGCGCGCCCTGACGCTCAGCGACGAGCAGCGCTACACTGAACAGCTCATGCACTACCTCTCCAACCCGTACTACAACCCGGACGGTACCGAGCGCGTCCTCGGCGGCCTGCCCGAAAACTACGTGCCCTACGAGTGGCAGCAGCCCATGAGCCGCGCTAATTTCACCAGCACGGAACGCAACCGCCATAGCATCCAGATGGTTAACGGCGTGCAGAACGCCCTGGTCATGGCTGGTGCTCTCTACCAGCAGCTACTGGGCCAGCAGCAGGTGTATAACCAGACCGACCAGCGTGACCTCGTGGCGCTACGCCGCTTCCTCGCCCAGCATAACGCGCTACCGGGCGCCCGACCGGAGAACACCAGTCGCGAGAACCGTGTGTTTATTGCCGCCTGTCTGCACCCTGAAGACATCGAGCGTCTGCGTACCATGAAGGAGGCCCTCGCCCTCGCCGCCGCCTACTCGCGCCTACGTGTGAATGGCACGGTGGGCGACCTGAGCCTGAGCATCGCGCCGCGCCTGAAGCTACGCCGTAGCGAACGCACCCGCGTTGCGCGGCTACTTAATCGTGTCCTCGAGGCTGACTCGGTTGGCGCCCGCTACGACAGTGCTCCTGCCGCCGAGATGTATAAGCGCCTCGTCAAAGCTGTACATCCCGGTGACTACCCTTCGCTGACCGCCCTGGGTTCCTGGGCAGATGAGCTGTACCGGGGGCAGCTGTACAGCTTCGAGTCTCTGGTAGATCGAGCCTACGCCACCGGTGATGCGCGCACGGTTGCACGCCTACTTTCCACGCGCCCGGGTGTGTTTGCCCGCCAGCTAGTGCACGCCCTCAGCGCCTTCGAAGACTCGAACCAGGGTGATGATACTGCTCCCAGCCCCGATCAGCAGGTCATCTTTGATGCGTTCGCCGCTGTGGCGCCGCGCGTGTCTGCACCGATCCTGGTACAGATTCGCAACCTGGTGATCCAGCATCGTAATGCGCTTGCTAACCCGCCGAAGGAGCGTCCCGCCAACCCCGTGGCGGTTCAGGAGGAGCACAAGCAGGCTGAACGCTTCCGCCAAAGCCCTCAGGTAGCGGAATGGTTGCAGCCTCTCACGGAGAATGCGGGTGTACCGAGCCCGCTGGACCCCCTCGAAGTGGGAGACGAAGACCGTGATCGCGAGGAAGTATTGGCCATTCTCCAAGCCCGCTTGGATGCTGCTCGCCAGATGAAGGAGCCTGCTGGCCCGCAACGTATGAACCTGTCCAAGACTGGCGTGGCGACCATGATCCCGGCTCGCGAATACAGCCCGGTCGTCCTAGACC
>CAUQVM010000098.1:0-6168 GCA_963521575.1 uncultured Rothia sp. | reverse complement strand
TGACCGAAATCATCGGCACGAACACCATCTGCAGCATCGAAGGAATAACCTTCTTTAGGAAGCGCTCCAGCGGAGCCAGTAGAGCCACAGCCAGTAGCGGCGGGAAGACCTGACCGGTGTAGCTGAAAGCGTACAGCGGCAGGTCCATGCCGAAGAAGGGCACGTTCAGAATCTTGGAAGCCGGGTCAGCTAGTGCGGTCAGATCGGTAAAGGTGCCGGTCATCAGGGCGGCGGGGATAGCTGCACCAACCCACATGTTCGCACCCAGACGCTTCGCGGCGGTCGCACCCAGCATAATCGGCATAAAGTTCAGCACAGACAGGGAAGCAGCCTTTAGGATGTACCAGAATGCGTACTGCTGCATCCACTGGTTATTCAGAGCCTTAGCGGCTGCCTCATCGGATAGGCGCGCACCGTTGACGATGTCCACGTTCACAACCTGACCGGTTAGGTCGGTGTACTGGCCAAAGAAGCCCAGCTGCTGTAGGAACACGATGAGGGTCAGAATCATCGAGGTACCCAGCAGGGCCCACAGCAGGGGACGGAAAGAGTCAGACAGAACATCGAAGACATTGGTTAGCCAGCCTGCCTTCTTGCCGTCGCCCTCAGCCTTCTCGGCCTTGGCATCGGAGGCGGCCTGATTCGACATGGAGGGCAACGAGTTAATTTCGTTGTACACAGCCTCCACGCGGTCACCCAGCACCACCTGGGTCTGACCGGACTGCTCAATCACGGTGAGCACACCGGGCAGAGACGTAATCTTCTCGTTCTGCACGGCATCGTTCAACACGGGGGTAACGCGTAGGCGGGTAGCGCAGTGTGTCATATGGGCGATGTTCTCAGAGCCACCTAGGCCCTCGAGAATGTTCTCGCCAAGTTCGCGATTATTCACGATACTTCCTTCAAATTACGATCGTTATCTATATGCAGAGAGCCACCAGAGAACCGGGTAAATCTCGGAGAACACAAAAGACCCGAGCAACCTCAACGAACGGGCGGGACACATGTCCCGGACGGGTACAGCGAAGCGAGGTGACGACCGATGGTACGTCGGAAATTTCACTACTGCTATGGTGTTGAGTCACTCAGGTCTTGCCTGCTAAACCGGTAACAACCCTGTAGAGAGGTGACCCTCTCAAAATAGTTCCCTGTAACTTTAAGGGTTTTCTCAGGGTAAGAGCAAGATATATAACCGAAACTCGCTGAAGCTGTTAAAAATTTCGTTGAGGTGCACTATACCCTAACTCTAAAGAGAGCCGGACCTCTCCCGCAGAAACCTCAAGGTCCCCGCATCCACAGAGGATGCGGGGACCTCATCGCGGTAAAAGGCTGAGCCTGGAAAACGATCGCTAGTTACCTTGCTGATTTCCTCGGGAAGAAGTTCAGCGGAGCAACCTCCAGATCAGGATAGTGACGCTTCTGCCAGCGGCGGTTACGATGTGCATTCGCCTCAATCAACACCGAGCCCAGGACACCGGCACCCACTGCAATCCACAGCAGGTGAGGAACAACGTCGGTGAACTGGTGGTAATCTGCCAGAATCGGTACGAACAGCACCGCAAAGAAGATCGCTAGCAGGGCAGCAAAGAGCAGAACGCGAGCGCGGTTGAGAGGACGTGCCACCGCAGCCAGGTTCCACAGACCCAATATGACCAAGGTAATGAAGGAAGCGGTCTGCACCTGACGAATATCGGCAATACCCATATGATGCGCCGCCAAAGTAACCCCCAGTAGCATCGCTACCACCACAATCGAGTTCGGCACCGTATAGTTCAATACACGGCGCAGGAAGCCCGGCACGTAGCGGCATGAATTCGGTAGCAGGGTCAGTGCGAAGGAGGAGGCACCCACAATCAGGAAATCCGCCGTCGAATACTGTCGCGGCAAGAACGGGAAGGTCAAACCAAAGATGCTAAAGAGCAGACCCAGAAGAATCGCAAAGCCGGTCTTCGTCAGGAACAGGTTTGCCACCATTTCAATATTCGTAATGACCTGGCGGCCCTGCTCCAGTGCGACAGGTAGCGAAGAGAACTTACCGTCCATGAGCACCAGACGGGAAACCGCCTTCGTCGCCGGAGCGGCATTACCCATCGCAATACCCAAGCTGGCGTGCTTGAGCGCCAGCGCATCATTAATGCCGTCACCGGTCATTGCTACCACGTGACCGCGCTCCTTCAACGCAATCACCATATTTTTCTTCTGTTCCGGCGAAACGCGACCAAAGATGTTGTGAGTCAGAGCAGCCTCGGCCAGCTCCGGGCCATCCTCAGGCAACGTCGAGGCATCAACCGCCCCGGCTGAGGTGTCCATGCCCGCAATCTTCGCTGCCGCAGCCACCGTGAACGGGTTATCGCCCGAGAAGACCTTCAGCGTCACGCCCTGACGGTGGAAGTAGTCCACGATCTCCGGGGCGTCCGCACGCACGTTCTCACGGAAAATCACGAATAGTACCGGGACCGCATCTGACGGAATCTTCTGGATCGGCTCGCCCTTCTCATTGCGCATAACGGCCGAAGCATGTGCCAGCACCATCGTACGCAGGCCCAGAGCCGCCAACTCGGCCGCGCGCTCGCGCTCCGGAGTCCCCTTGGCAAGTAGCGCCTCCGGGGCACCCAGCAACCATGCACCCGAATCTTCAAACTCGATTGCGCTAAAACGCAACGCGGAGGAGAACGGAACAATGCCGCTCACAACCGCAGAGGAAACCTGCGGGAAACCGCCGGTCAGCGCCGCTGCAGTTGGGTTCGCGTTCTCATCGTGACCAAACCACGACAGCGCATCGCTCCAACCGGCCGGCAGGGAAGAACGCCAAGAAGTATGTTCCGCGGACTCTGCGTTGGGTCCCTCAGGCACAGCTGCAGTGGTCAGCGGCCGCACCGAGTCAAAGATTAAGCCGCCCTCGGTGAGGGTGCCGGTCTTATCGAAGCAGACCACATTCACGCGAGCTAGCACCTCGACGGCAGGCTGCTCCTGTACCAAAATATTGTGCTTGCGACCGAGGGTCACGGCCGCTGCCGCAAAGGCCAGGGTTGTCATGAGTGCCAAGCCCTGGGGAATCATTGAAGCCACCGAAGACACTACCGCGATGGAGACACTCTCCCACAGGTGATCGCGACTCACCACATCCAGACCGCCCGCAGCCTGAATCTGACCCCACGCAACCACGGGGATAATTACGATGAGACCCACCGTAATCCAGCGGACCACTCGGTTCAGGGCGTCGCGCAACTCCGACTGGATACGGGAGAATTGGCGCGCCTCATCAGAAATCTTGCTGGCTCGAGAATTCGCGCCTACATGCGAAAGTAGCACTCGACCGGTGCCGGCCAGCACGCTCGAGGCTGACAGCACCATGTCACCCGGGCGCTTAGCAATCGGGTCATTCTCACCGGTCAGCAGGGACTCGTCTAGCTCCAGCGAATCAGAGGTGAGCACCACAGCGTCGGCAGGCACCTGGTCACCGCGCTTGAGAACAACAACATCACCCTCCACCAACTGGTCCATGGGAACTGCAACGATCTGACCGTTGCGCACCGCAGTTGCGGGAGAGCGGTCAAGCAGGGAGATGCGATCCAGCTCCAGCTTGGCTTTGTATTCCTGCACAAAGCCAATGACCACGTTGACAACCACCGCAACAAGAAAGAGTAAATCAGCCCAACGCTGGTAGGCAATAACTACGAGGCCGCACAGGCCTAGTACCAGGTTAAAGACGGTAAAGAGGTGCGCCCGCATAATGCTCCAGAGCGTACGGGAGGACTTCGTGTTCTGAGTATTGACTTTACCCTCAGCTATGAGGCGAGCCACATCTGCACTGGTGAGGCCGTGTTGCGCGATAGCGAAGGACCCGCTGTGCGGTGTCTCTGAGTACTCGGGGATGTAACCGGCGACAGCGGTGTTTTGCTGCCGAGTCTGGTTAGGGTCCATGCAGGGCTCTCTTTCTCCTAGAAAAGGTTTCGACGCGGGCGCTACATTACATTCCATTGTATCGAGGCGGATGAGGGCTAAGATAATCTTCAGACCTAGCAGTTACCTAGGAATCGCGGGTTATGTAGAGCGGAGGTTACTTTATGCAGATATTTATATATATTGAAGCACGGCCTGAGCCTAGAGCGCCTAAGTACCCGAAAGGGGCGGATGCTCGCTTGAGCATCCGCCCCTTCTAGGCGTAGAAGAGATTCCTCACTGCCGGGCGTAGCTAGTCTTAGCCCTTGGCAACCTCACCAAAGTGAGCAGCCAGGGTGCCCTCGTGAGCTGCACGCAACTCATCCAGATCAATGGAAACCTCATCCTGGAAGTCCAGAGCCTTCGACGTAGCATCCACCACACCAATACGTGCGAAGGGGAAGTTGCGTGCGGTGCACATATCCTTGAAGCGAACCTCCTCAGAACGCGGAACTGAAACCACAACGCGGCCCAGAGACTCCGAGAACAGTAGGGTGAACAGGTCCAGACCGTCGCGCTCAGCAACCTCACCCAGGCCGATGCGGGCACCGGTGTTGAAACGCAGGCAAGCCTCCGACAGAGCGGCAGCTAGACCACCGGCGGACATGTCGTGGGCAGCATCAATCATGCCGTCGCGAGACATATTCACCAGCATGTCACCCAGCTGGCGCTCCAGGGCCAGGTCAACCTTCGGGGGCAGACCGCCCAGGTGGCCCTTGAAACGAGCCCATTCGGAGCCGTCCAGTTCGTCACGGGTGGTGCCCAGCAGGTAGATAGCCTGACCATCGTGCTCGGGAGCCCAACCCGACGAAGTGCGGCGGGTGACGTCATCCATCACGCCCATCATTGCGACCACGGGGGTCGGGTTAATAGCCTTGCCACCGGTCTGGTTGTACAGGGAGACGTTACCACCGGTCACCGGAACACCCAGCTCCATGCAACCGTCAGCCAGGCCGCGAACGGCCTCGGCGAACTGCCACATAATGTCCGGATCCTCGGGAGAACCAAAATTCAGGCAGTCAGACACAGCCACGGGGCGTGCACCAACGGTTGCCACGTTGCGGTATGCCTCGGCCAGGGAGGCGCGAGCACCCTCGTACGGATCCAGGTAGGTGAAACGCGGGGAGGCATCGGTAGCCAGAGCAACACCCAGGTTGGTATTCTCGTCCACGCGCACCACACCGCCGTCATCCGGCATGGACAGGGCAGTGTTGCCCTGCACGTAGCGGTCGTACTGGTTGGTGATCCAGGACTTGGAGCACATGTTCGGGGAAGCCATGAAGGCCTTGATAGCCTCGCCCAGTTCCTTGCCGCGGGGACGGGAATCGTCGGCAGCCGAACCGGTGAAGTGGTTAGCCTGCAGGTCGTCCTGCCACTCGGGGCGAGCGTAGGGGCGCTCGTAGGTGGGGCCGTCGTGGGCCACGGTGCGCGGGTCCACATCCACGATCACTTCACCGTCCCACTCGATAACCAGGCGGCCGGAGTCGGTCACTTCACCCAGGAAGGAGTACTCCACGCCCCACTTGTTCATGATGGCCTCGAAGCGCTCCACGTTCTCGGGGGAGACAACGGCCATCATGCGCTCCTGAGACTCAGACATCAGAATCTCACCGGGGGTCAGAGTGGGGTCACGCAGCAGAACCTTGGTCAGGTCGACGTGCATACCGCCCTCACCGTTGGAGGCCAGCTCGCTGGTTGCACAGGAAATACCCGCAGCACCCAGATCCTGAATACCCTCCACCACGGAGCCCTTGAACAGCTCCAGACAGCACTCAATCAGAACCTTCTCGGCGAAGGGGTCGCCCACCTGAACGGCGGGACGCTTTGACGGCTTGGTGTCGTCGAAGGACTCCGAAGCCAGCACCGACGCACCACCGATACCGTCGCCACCGGTGCGTGCACCGAAGAGGACAACCTTGTTGCCCACACCCGAAGCGTTTGCCAAGCGAATGTCCTCGTGGCGCATAATGCCCACAGCCAGGGCATTCACCAGCGGGTTTGCCTGGTAGCAGGGATCGAACTCAACCTCGCCGCCGATGTTCGGCAGGCCCAGGGAATTACCGTAACCACCAATGCCGGCAACCACGCCGCCAATAACGCGGGCAGTGTCCGGGTGATCAATTGCGCCGAAACGCAACGGATCCATCACGGCAATCGGGCGAGCACCCATCGAAATAATGTCACGCACAATACCGCCCACACCGGTCGCAGCACCCTGGTAGGGCT
>CAUQVM010000097.1:0-6281 GCA_963521575.1 uncultured Rothia sp. | reverse complement strand
CGCGCGGCACCACAAAGGAGACGACATGCCCGTCGTAACTATGCGTGAAATGCTGGACTCCGGCGTTCACTTCGGTCACCAGACCCGCCGTTGGAACCCCAAGATGAAGCGCTTCATCCTGACTGAGCGTAACGGCATCTACATTATCGACCTGCAGCAGTCCCTCGCTTTCATCGACAAGGCATACGAGGCTGTTAAGTCGACCGTCGCACACGGTGGCAACATCCTGTTCGTCGGCACCAAGAAGCAGGCTCAGGAAGTTATTGCTGAGCAGGCAACTCGCGTGAACATGCCCTACGTGAACCACCGCTGGCTCGGTGGTATGCTGACCAACTTCAGCACCATCTCCAAGAGCATCGAGCGCATGAAGGAACTCGAGCAGATTGACTTCGACGATGTGGCAGGTTCTCGCTACACCAAGAAGGAACTGCTGCTCATGCGTCGCGAGTTCGAGAAGCTCGAGAAGACCCTCGGCGGTATCCGCAACCTGTCCAAGGTTCCCTCCCTCCTGTGGGTTGTTGACACCAAGAAGGAGCACCTGGCAGTTAACGAGGCTCAGAAGCTGGGCATCCCCGTTGTTGCTATCCTCGACACCAACTGCGACCCCGACGAGGTTGCTTTCCCGATCCCCGGTAACGACGACGCTATCCGCTCCGTCAACCTGCTCACCCGCGTGATTGCTGACGCAGTGGCAGCCGGCCTGATCGAGCGCAACGCTAAGAAGAACGGCAAGGCTGAAGCAGCTGAGGAGCCCATGGCAGCTTGGGAGCGCGAGCTCCTCGAGCAGCACGAGGTAGCAAAGGCTGAAGAGGCCGCTAAGTAAGCTTTCTTAGCCCACTAGCTTTATGCTTTGTGGCCCCCGCCTGCGGGGACCACGTTCGGACGGCGCCCGCCCTGACCTGGGCGCGGCGCCGTCCGCCATTTGTACCACCGGGAATTTTCCCGATTTATTACAGCAACACAAGGAGTTCACAATGGCGAACTACACCGCAGCAGACATCAAGGCACTGCGCGAGAAGACCGGCGCAGGTATGCTCGACGTCAAGACGGCTCTGGACGAGGCTAACGGCGACCAGCAGAAGGCTGCCGAGATCATCCGCGTTAAGGGTCTGAAGGGCATCACCAAGCGCGAGGGTCGCGCAACCGCTGAGGGCCTGGTGGCTGCACGCGTCGAGAACGGCGTTGGCTACATGGTTGAGGTCAACTCCGAGACCGACTTTGTGGCAAAGTCCGACCCCTTCATCGCATTCGGCCAGAACGTGCTCGAGGCAGCTATTGCCGCTAACGCTTCCACCCTGGAGGAGCTGCAGGCTGCATCCTACAACGGCAAGACCGTTGAGGAGCTGACCACCGACGCTGGCGCTCTGCTGGGCGAGAAGATCGTTGTCCGCCGCCTGGCACGCGTTGAGGGCGAGAACGTTGCAGTGTACCTGCACAAGACCTCCAAGGACCTGCCCGCACAGGTTGGCGTTCTGCTGGCTGTTTCCGGTGAGAACACCGACGAGATCGCACACGACGTTGCAGTTCACGTTGCTGCAATGAGCCCCAAGTACCTGGATTCCGAGTCCATCCCCGCCGACCAGATCGAGACCGAGAAGCGCGTTGCTCGCGAGACCGCAATTGCTGAGGGCAAGCCCGAGAAGATTCTGGACAAGATTGTTGAAGGTCGCCTGAAGGGCTTCTTCAAGGAGAACACCCTGCTGGATCAGGACTTCGCAAAGGACTCCAAGAAGTCCGTCGCACAGGTTCTCTCCGAGGCTGGCGCAACCGCTACTGCATTCGCACGTTTCCGCGTGGGTGCATAAGGAACGCCGTAGCGTTCTAAATTCCCTCCGCGCCGGTTCCCATGAGGGATGGGGCGCGAGGCTGGGAATATAGTGCTGAGCCGGGTAGTCACCGCAGGTGGCTACCCGGCTTTGCTGTATCCTTGATAAGGACCGGGCGGCCCGAATCCGCCTGCAAGACCCGATAGAATCCAAAGCCCCTGGAGGAACCATGACTGAAGCGAATCCCCGCCCGATGCACCGTGATGAGACCGGCCGCCGCCGTGTGCTGCTCAAGCTCTCCGGTGAGGTTTTTGGTGGCGGTGAAGTTGGTATCTCCACTGAGGTAGTCCGCAGCATTGCCAAGCAGATTGCAGAAACCGTCGGCGAGGTGGAGACCTCCATCGTCATTGGTGGCGGTAACTTCTTCCGGGGTGCTGAGCTCTCGCAGGCCGGTATGGACCGTTCCCGCGCAGACTACATGGGTATGCTTGGCACCGTTATGAACTCCCTGGCTCTGCAGGACTTCCTGGAGCAGGAGGGCATTGATACCCGCGTGCAGTCGGCCATTACTATGCCGCAGGTTGCCGAAACCTATATTCCCCGCCGCGCTATTCGTCACATGCAGAAGGACCGTGTTGTGATTTTCGGCGCCGGTGCGGGCCTACCCTACTTCTCCACCGATACTGTGGCTGCCCAGCGTGCCCTGGAAATCCACGCCGATGAGGTGCTGGTTGCCAAGAACGGTGTGGACGGTATCTACACCGCTGATCCGAATAAGGACCCGAACGCTGAGCGTCTGTACAACCTCACCTACGATGAGGCCATGCAGCGCAATATTCGCGTGCTTGACCAGACCGCGTTCTCCCTGTGCCGCGATAATAACGTGACCATGCGCGTGTTCGGCATGCAGGGTGAGGGCAATGTGACCCGCGCAATTCTAGGCGAGAAGATGGGTACCCTCGTCACTCGCTAATGCGATCAAGACAACCTCCTCCCGCGCCATATGACCCTGTGGCCAAGGGCGCGGAGGCAGGTCATACACCAAGCTTTTCTGAACGCTACCGTGCGGGCTCGCGCTAAAACTCGCGCGGGCCCGCCGATACCGTCTAGACTGATAGAAAACCAATAGAAAACTGTGGCGTTCTACACCTCCAGCGATTCAATGTACCGAATCCACCGCCTCTGGCCAGTCCTTCGGCAGGCTCGATGGCGCGAAGGATGGACGCGCAGAACCCACCCGCTAATTCTGGGCCGACCAGAATTCCAACCCAAGGAGATCCTTTCGTGATCGAAGAAATCCTGGCCGAAGCCGGCGAGAAGATGGAAAAGACCATTGAAGCAACCAAGACCGAGTTCGCAAAGGTCCGCACCGGCCGCGCGAACCCCGCCATCTTCAGCGGCCTAACCGCCGAGTACTACGGCGCCCCCACCCCGCTGCAGCAGCTGGTGTCCTTCAATGTTGAGGATGCACGCACCGTTAAGATTGTTCCCTTCGACGTGACCGCTCTGGCCGCCATTGAGAAGGCTCTGCGCGACTCCGACCTGGGCGTAAACCCCAGCAACGACGGCGCCGCTATCCGTGTGGTTATGCCCGAAATGACCGCCGAGCGTCGCAAGGAATACACCAAGCTCGTCAACCACAAGGCTGAGGAGGCACGCATCTCTATTCGTAACGTACGCCGCCATGCCAAGACCTCCATTGACAAGCTCGTCAAGGACAGCGAAATCGGTGAGGATGAGGGCACCCGCGCGGAGAAGGACCTGGATGCGCTGACCAAGAAGAACGTCGAGCAGATTGACGCGCTGTACAAGCACAAGGAAGCTGAGCTCCTCGAGGTGTAGGCCCTCATGAGCGTAGGCAAGGAAGCGAAGGGTGGGCCGGCGCTGCATGCCGGTATGCCCCAACAACCGGGAACAGAGATGAACACAACCGACGTGAGCAAGAATGCCGAACGCACTTCCAAAGCGGGTCGTAACCTGCCCGCGGCCATTGGTGTGGGTGTGGGATTCGGTGTGCTCTTGGTTCTGGGACTCTTTATCCAACCGGTTCTCGTTGCAGTTGCTTCCGCAGCAACGGGCTTGGGAGCCTGGGAGCTGGGGCAGGTATTCAATACCCGCCGAGGCTACGGCATCCCGGCCCTGCTGCTGGGCCTGCTATCCGCAGCCATCGTGGTATGTTCCTACGCCTTTGGCTTCGCCGGGCTGGGGATATCACTGGCCGTAAGCCTGCTGGTACTGCTTCTAGGGTCCTTCCTACCGCGTGCCGACCGCACCGTCTCCGCGATGCGCTCGTGGTCCGGTAGCCTCCTGGCTCTTCTCTGGGTTCCGCTGATGCTCGGTATTGCCCTGGTCTACTTTCAGACTGACCGGGGTACGTACGGTATCTTTATGATTCTGCTAATGGCTATCAGTAACGACACTTTCGGCTATATTGCCGGAGTGAACTGGGGTAAACACCCCATGGCACCGAAGATTTCGCCTAAAAAAAGTTGGGAGGGCCTGGCCGGTTCATATATTGGTTCGGCACTCGTCGGCTCGATTGCTTTAGTCGTTATGGGCGAACCCTGGTACGGGGCTCTACCCCTTGCCGCAGTTATGGTGATTGTCTCAACTGCGGGTGATCTGACAGAATCTGTCTTCAAACGCCGCATGGGTGTGAAGGATATGTCAAACATTTTGCCCGGTCACGGCGGTATGATGGACCGTCTCGATTCGATTCTGTTTGCGGTAGCAGCAGGATGCCTTCTCTTCACCTTCGTGATTCCCCTCTAGAAACGGTGGGGTACGCGCAAGGGTAACGGGGCGCTTCTCCCTACACTAGGGAGGAGCACCCGTTTTGCATTCCTGAGAAATAATCTGTTGCCTCTTTCACGGAGCCGCCTGGACATTGGTATCCTTTAAGTTCGACTGTTGAGAGGAGACACCGTGGCACGTACGGCTCGTCGGGGAGGCTTCCCCCGCGCTGGAGAAGTTGAACCCGGATACAAACGTAGCGAAGTAGACCGCCTGTTCACCCGACTCGCTGAGGACTACGAGAAGCTCAGCAGCAGTTTTGAGCTACCCGAAGATCTCTACACCTCTCGACGGATTCGCCAGGTTATCTTCCGCGAGGAACCCGGCGGATATAAGCTAGAAGCGGTTGACCGCGCCCTCGAAAAGATTGAAGAGCGATTCGCCAAGCTCGAACGTAGCCGCTATATTGAGGCCTACGGACTTGATAACTGGGAACGCTCCCTGGTCGAAACTGGTGAGCTCCTCGCGGGCCGCTTGGAGCGACCCGCTGGTGAACGATTCCGTCGTCCCAGTAAACGCCGCTACATGGGCTACTTCGTCGGTGATGTGGATGCCCTCTGTGACCGCATCTACGACCAGCTTAATGGCGAAGAGCCCCTCGACCCTTCTATCGTGCGTCACGCGGCTTTCCGACCCGCCTCCGGTAGCGTCAGTTACGATGAGGCTCAGGTGGATGCATTCCTGGACCGTTGCATCGAGCTATTGCAGGACCTTCTCTAAACTTCTCTCATAGATTCCCACCCCACCCACACAGCCGGGCGGGGTTTCTTGTGTGAGGCTCAGCCCGGAGGAGGGGCCTCGGGCGTGAGACACTAGAAGCATGAAGTTTGGATCCTCAGAACGCGTCGGCGGTAGCCGCACCTCCCTCACCGACGCCCTCGCGAAACTCACCCGTATACCGCAACGCGTCACCCTCCTCGGCGCGACCGGCTCCATCGGCACCCAGGCCATGGAAGTCATTGACCACCTTGCCGCACTCAAGGGCACCACCCCGGCCGCACCCGACGCGCCCTTGAAGGTCGTCGCTCTCTCGGCTGGCTCCCGCTCCCTCGAGCTACTCGCCCGTCAGGCCGTACACCTATCCGCCGAGCTGGTAGCCACCAGTGGTACCGCCGAGGACGCTCAGCGCTTACGTGAGCTCATTACCGCGGCTGCCTCCGAAGCCGGAGTGACCGGCTGCACCCCACAGATCGCCCACGGTCCCGAAGCCTCCGTACAGGCCGCCGCACACCCGGCCGATACCGTACTCAACGGCATTACCGGCTCCATCGGCCTGGAACCGACCCTGACCGCCCTGCGCAGCGGCTACCGCGTAGCCCTAGCCAACAAAGAATCTCTCATTGCCGGCGGCCCACTCGTCCGCTCCGCCGTGGATGCTTCGCCCCTGAACACCCCCATGGTGCCCGTCGACTCGGAGCACTCCGCCATTGCTCAGGCGCTCGCCTCAGGAGCCGACGCCGAAATCGATCGGCTAATCCTGACCGCCTCGGGTGGCCCGTTCCGCGGCTATAAGCGCGAACAGCTCCACGATGTGACCCCCGCGCAAGCGCTGGCACACCCTACCTGGGATATGGGCCTGGTCGTCACCACTAACTCCGCCACCATGGTTAACAAGGCGCTCGAAGTGCTTGAAGCGCACCATCTGTTCGGTGTGGACCTGGACCGTATTGACGTGGCGGTTCACCCGCAGTCCATCGTGCACTCCATGGTGCAGTTCGTGGA
>CAUQVM010000096.1:0-6340 GCA_963521575.1 uncultured Rothia sp. | reverse complement strand
GTCCGTGGTCAATCGGATCGAGGTCGTGAGTGAGTTTTCCGTCGGGGCGAATCAAGTCACTTCTTTTCGACGTTGGGACTGCGGATGCGTCTGCGCGGGTACGAGACGGATGTGTTTCTGCATTCGTACCTGCCTGTGCGTGCAAATGCATACACCAGACCCTTAAAAGTGTACCGGGTTTCGCCTGCTGTGTGGTGAAGGATACGCTAATTACCACTTTTTGGCCTATTCCGCCGGGGTGGAGGAAGCACCTAGAAGAGCGGCAGAATCGAGGAGAGATTGCTGCGCTCGCCGGAGGCATGCAGGATTCCGGCGCTCGAGGCCTGCTCCCAGGTGCACGCACCCAGGATGAGTGCGGCCCAGACTGCCGGCGAGGTTTCCACAACCGAGGGCGGGGTGCCGCGGGTGTGGCGCGGGCCGGCTACGCACTGAATTACTCCCAGTGGGGGTACGCGCACCTCCACACTGTTGCCGGGCGCGAGAGTGGCAAGCTCTTCGAGGCTGAAGCGCACGAAAGTGGCACGTACAGAGCGCGGCAGAGCAGAGAATGCTTGTTCTATATTTTCAGGGAGGAATATCCCCTCGGCCGCTGTGTCCTTGAGAGGAGCGAAGAGATCACGTACCTGTCGCACGGCTGTCATGCCATCTTCTTCGCTGGTTTTGCGTCGAATGGTCACGACCCTATCCCTCCTCTGCGGCGGGTTCTATAGCTACAAAGAGTTCCTCGTTTACGACAAGTTCGCCCACCTCAACCGGCTTACCTTCGGCATATCCGCCGGTCACCGGTCGCACTGCGAGAGGTAGTAGATGCTCGACCTCGGTGGGGTCCAGATATCCGCAGGCTGCAAGCGCTCGCAGGGCTACGGCGTAGAGGGCCCGGTGCGAGCCGTCGCTCATCTTAAGCGCAACCGAGGCGCCCGAGCGCAGACCGATGCAGAGCACTCCCTCGGCCCCGCTCTTGACTACTGCGTCTAGCTGCTCGGTCAGGATTGAGTCGGGGGAGCCTGGAGCTTGGATTAACTCGGGATAGTCCACCATGGCGGTGGCTACGGTGGAGGCGCGCGCGTCGGCCCCCAGGTTGCGAATGGCTGCACCCAGGGTTGAGTAGGCGCGCGCGGCGCCCAGTAGGGAGAGCGCATGCACGGGAGCGCCGCATCCGTCAATACCCATCGCGGCGACGGGCTCACCGGCAAAAGTCTCAATCTCTTCGGTGATGACTTTCTGCAGGGGGTGGGCGGGGGAAAGGTAGTCGTGCAGGGTCCAATTCTGTGATCCGGCCTCGAGCTCGCCGCGTTCCAGCTTGGCGGTGCAGGCCCACAGGAAGGCTGCGTGCTTACCGGAGCAGGGATGGGCCAGGGGGGTGGCGGCCAGGCTTGCCTGAATCATGGCCTTGCGAGCCTGCGCGTCGCTGGGAAGCTTCGGCTGTAGGGCTAGCTGGTTGGCGGTGAGCGGATTTGTTTCGGTGCTGCCGTGGGTGAGGAGGTCCTGCACGGTGTGCATTTGCTCGAAGGTGCCGCGGTGTGACCCGCAGGCGATGGCAACCTGGGCTCCACGTAGCGGCGCGCCTGCTTTGAGTGAGCCTATGGCTTGCAGGGGTTTGGCTGCCGAGCGTAGGAAGAAGGGTGTGCGGGTATCGCCGAGGCATAATGCGACCTTGCCTGCGGGAGAAAGTACGAGGAGTCGTCCCCGGTAGGTAGATTCGGTAAGTCCGTTGCGGATAAGGTGCGCCAGTTCGATGTCGAAGGGGGCGGCGCCGTCTGTTTCAGCGGGGACGGTGGTGTGTGCTGGGGAGGTCATACTCATCTTTCCAGTGTACTTGGGGTTGTTGATGGCAATGAGGGCGGTGATGCTATGGGAGAGACCTATTTCACAGATCTCAGGGCTTGCAATTATGAGCAACTCATTTTTAAAATAGAAATGTGCTCAAGTGCAGCGGATCAAGCCGTGAATATCTCGTGAGCGAGGCTCAGCCCGCACGAGTTGACCCCGCCCCGCGCACCGCATAGGACCGACCCGCGATTGACGCCCCGACGATTTTCCGGTGCCTCGACGCAACCGCCTCAGACATTATGGCGATGACCAAGGCAGCGGCAGATGAGCGAACTCAACACCCCCCACCCCCGTCAATCGATGAGCTATGAGTGCACTCTCAAACGCTAATCATCTTCGCTGGCGCCGAAGAACGGGCGTAAACTATCCAACAGGAATTGATGCAGTCCTTAGGGCTATTTTTGCTTACCCTTATTTCAAGGTAACCCGGTACGAGTAATGCATCCTGAGTGCCCGTCGCGACCTACACCTCACAAAGGGCAGTGACGAGCAAAGGTAAAGGAGTACATCCATGGCAGAGCAGAACAACACCTCTACCACCGCACAGAACACCTCCCACAAGGGTGGCTTGAGCGCAGATTCCGAATTCCACGCAAAGTTCTTCCCCGTCCTGGCCCGTGTTGCTTCCGTGACCGCAGTTCTGATGTACGTGTTCTACTTCCCGCAGATTATCGGTAACCTGAGCGGCCACAAGGGTGACTGGATTCAGCCTCTGGTTGCGGCTATTAACTGCACCCTGTGGGTTCTGTACGGTCTGTGGCGCCCCAAGAAGGACGTCCCAATCATCATCGCGAACGCTCCCGGTATTGTCTTCGGTGGCCTCGCTGCTATTACCGCCCTTATCTAAGGCTTTAGTCTGACCGGTAGCTTCGGTTACCGGGCTGTACGGCTCTTCTCATGTGACCGGCGACGGATAAATCCATGAGAAGAGCCGTTTTTTGTGCACTCGACTCACATTTTTGAAGGGGTACCGGGTACTCTAAATATTATGAAGGTTTTGGTACTGGGCCCCGGCGGCCGCGAACACGCAATTATCCGTGCGCTTCTGCGCGATCCTGAGGTAACCGAGGTACACAGTGCCCCCGGCAATGCCGGCATCGCTCAGAACGTTCCCGTCCACGCAATTGATGCAAACGACCCTGCCGCCGCGACCGCCTTGGCGCGCGAGCTGGCTGTGGATTTGGTTGTCATCGGCCCGGAAGCACCTCTGGTTGCGGGGGTTTCCGACGCTCTGCGCGAGGCAGGCTTTGATGTTTTCGGTCCCTCCGCCGCAGCCGCCCAGCTGGAAGGTTCCAAGGCCTTCGCTAAGCAGGTCATGGAGGAAGCTTCCGTGCCCACTGCCTGCGCCATTGTAGCCTCTACCATTGCAGAGGCCGAGGCTGCCTTGGATGAGTTCGGCTCCCCCTACGTGGTGAAGGATGACGGCCTGGCCGCCGGTAAGGGTGTTGTCGTGACCGAGGACCGCGCTGTCGCCCTCGATCACGCCCAGGCTTGCTTCAGTGCTGGCGGTACCGTGGTCATCGAGGAGTACCTGGATGGCCCTGAGGTTTCCCTCTTTGTCATCTCCGACGGCAAGAACGTTCTGCCGCTCTCTCCCGCCCAGGACTTCAAGCGCATCTTCGATAACGATGAAGGCCCGAACACCGGTGGCATGGGCGCTTACACCCCGCTTCCCTGGTTGCCCGAGGGCTTCGTGCAGGAGGTTGTGGAGAAGGTTGCCCGTCCGACCGTGGCCCGCGTGGCTGAGCGCGGCACCCCGTTCGTGGGTGTACTCTTCTGCGGCCTGGCCGTGACCAGCCGCGGCGTGCGCGTCATCGAGTTCAATGCGCGCTTTGGCGACCCGGAGACTCAGGCTGTTCTAGCGCGCCTGCGCACCCCGCTCGGCCAGCTGTTGCGCGCGGCCGCCCGAGGTGAGATTTCTGAGGGTACCGAACTCGACTGGGACCCCCGCACCGCCGTCGACGTGGTCATGGCCGCCGAGAACTACCCGGATACCCCCCGCAAGGGTGACGCCATCTCCGGTCTGGACGAGGCGAACGCTCTGGAGGGCGTGCATGTAATTCACGCCGGTACCGTTGCCTCCGGCGAGGAGATCCACACCGCTGGTGGCCGCGTGCTGGCTGTCGTGGCGCTCGGTGAGAACCTGGGCGCTGCCCGCGATGCCGCGTACGAGGGTGTTCGCACTATTTCTTGGGCTGGTGCGCAGTACCGCAACGATATCGCGCTCAAGGCCGTGGAAAACCGCATCCAGATTCCCGCCCCGCGCGGCTAATACTTGGACCGGCTCCCCACCCGCTCGGTGAGGGAGCCGGTCGTTTTTACGCCCGATCCCCGTCGTGCCGGCAGGTTCCGCTACCTCTTTGAAGGGGCGTTCCTGCCGGTGGGACCGCATGTCGGGTATTGTAAATACACATACATTTGCACTTGCATCACACCACCGCATCAGGAGAAACCCCCCATGACTTCTCGTTCTAACCCCGTGGAGATTCCCGGCTGGACCCATATCTACTCCGGCAAGGTTCGCGACCTATACGTTCCGAACGAGGAACGCTTTGACGCGACCGGCCTGACCGTCAACGATGATGCCGAGCTACGCGCCGGCTCGGTGATGGTGGTTGCCTCCGATCGTATCAGCGCCTTTGACCGCATCTTGCCCACCGAGATTCCGGACAAGGGTAAGATTCTGACCCAGATGTCCCTGTGGTGGTTCGAACAGCTCAAGCAGGTTCCGAACCACGTGCTGTCCACCGACGTGCCGGATGTTGTGGCTGGTCGCGCGATGATTTGCCGTTCCCTGAACATGTTCCCGGTCGAATGCATTGTGCGTGGCTACCTGACCGGTTCAGGTCTGGCCGCATACAACGAGACCGGTGAGATTGCCGGCGTGAAGCTGCCGGCCGGCCTGGTGGACGGCTCGCGCCTGGACACCCCGATCTTTACCCCGACCGGCAAGGCAGAGGTGGGCGAGCATGATGAGCTGGTTACCCGTGAGGAACTGTACGCTGAGGTGGGCCAGCCGGTGGGCGAGCGCCTGGAGGAGCTGAGCCTGAGCCTCTATTCGACCGCTGAGAAGATTGCGCGTGAGCAGGGAATTATTCTGGCGGACACTAAGCTGGAGTTCGGTACTGATTCCTACCGCGGTGAAATCACCCTGGGCGACGAGGTGCTGACCCCGGACTCCTCGCGTTTCTGGGATGCCCAGCAGTACGAGCCGGGTCGTGCGCAGCCGAGCTTCGATAAGCAGTATGTGCGTGACTGGTTGCGTTCGCCTGAGTCGGGTTGGGATGGTTCGGATAATGTGCCGCACCTGCCCGAGGAGGTTGTGGAGAAGACCCGCGCCCGTTACGTGGAGGCGTATGAGCGTCTGACCGGCACGAAGTTCTAAGCTCAATATTCTGGCTTAATGAGCCTTTGAGATAGCGATAAGGGTGGTGCCCCGGAAGAATATTTTTCCGGGGCACCACCCTTTAGCTGTGTGGGGTTATGGGGTTGAGTGACGAAGCCTAGCCGGCGTGTGCGTCTTCATCGTGTACGTTCTCGCGGCACAAATCTTCATGCAGAATATCCCGTGCCGGATGCTGCCGCGCCCGCTCCTCCGCAGCACGGTCAGACAGCGAATAGAACCATGTAATGTGCCCGCACACCCGCTCATGCGCCGCATCTTCATCGTGTGCCGTAATCGCCTCAATAATGCCGTAATGCTGTTCCTGCAGCGTGCGCTTGACCGCCTCCCAATCCTTCAGGAAAGGAACCGCCTCCTGCACGTAACTCATGGTTGCCATATGCAGAGAGTCAATGACCGTATCAAGCACAATGTTGCCGCCGAGCTTCGATAGCTCATAGTGAAAACGCGTATCGCAGAAGTGAAACCGCTGATCACTGATCTGCTCATCCATCTCCGCAAGGTGCACACGTGCCCGCTCTAGCGCCGCTTCACGCTCCGGGGAATCCGGTGCCGCAGCCGCCGCACGGGCCGCAGGGCCCTCCAGTAGCAATCGGGTTGACACCACATCCTTCACCGGCAGGCTACGGGTCGCAATGTGCATACGTAGCGCCCAGCTGAGTGCATCAGACGGCTCAGAAATAATAATGGCCCCAGACTTTGGCCCTGAGCCCGTGCTCGAACGAATTAGACCCAGCGCATTGAGAACCCTTAGCCCCTCGCGCACCGAGGGACGAGAAATACCGTAGCGGGCCGCCAACTCACGCTCGGAGGGGAGCTTATCGCCCACACGTAACTCACCCAGGCGCAAGCGCCGTTCAAAAGTCTCCAAAACAATGCTGTAGCTACGGTCCGCCAGAATCGGTCGGCGCTCAACCATAGGGGGTGCCTCTGCAGGCTGGATATCGTCATAAGAACGAGGCATACTCTCTCCTGATAACGAGGCGGATAACGAGAAGAAATCTCGACTAAACATGTTCCCGAAAACTATCGGGGTAACCTGTCGGTTCATAAGGGGTATAAAAAGCGGGGCGGCGGAACCGAGAAGGTTCGCCGCCCCGCCGTGGC
>CAUQVM010000095.1:0-6360 GCA_963521575.1 uncultured Rothia sp. | reverse complement strand
GAACCACGCCTCGAAGACCCCCTACCAGCAGTGCCTCGACAACTACATGGCGGATCAGGAACCCACCCCCGGCGTGTGGGCCGTCTGCCACGGCTACCTGAGTGAAGAAGAGTACCTGGTGTCTCGCCGCCACAGCGCAACCATGACCCGTGAGCAGCTGGTGAATATTCTTTACCGTATGGCCGGCTCTCCCGCCGTGAAGGACCTGCCGACCACCTCCCCCTACGCTGATGTAACGACCGATGACCCGAGCTACGCGGCCATTATCTGGGCCGCCGATGCCGGCCTCACCGCGGGCTGGGGAGACGGCCTCTTCCACGGAGATACCCCGGCCAGCCGCCACACCCTCGCCGCGTTCCTGTACCGTTCCGCCGGTAGCCCGGATGGCGCTGTCCAGATCCGCCGCCCCAAGGCAGGTGACCGTGCGAGGACCGCCGAGAACCCCGAACGATTCGTTCTCGAGGGTGCTTGGCTTGAACGCACCCTGGGTAAGTACCCGAGTGCTGACCGCGACGGTGACGGCGTTGAGGACACCGTGAAGGCCTCCGCCCCGCTGTTCTTCTCGGATGCGCTGTACATGCTCAAGGCCTACGACCGTGCCGGCCTGAAGGTTGTGGGTACGCCCGCCCACTAGCAACCGTTGCCGATAGGTTCCGCCGACTGAACTCAGCTACTGAAACCATCTGTTCGGCCCCCACCGACTAATCCGTCCGATACGCCCGCCGCCGCGACCTGACCGGTCGTGACGGCGGGCGTTTTCGTATCCGCCGAGGACCACACCGCGGGCTTTGCCGAGCTCAGCCGCTAAGCTAGATGCATGAAGATTGCCACCTGGAATATTAACTCCATCCGCGCCCGCGAAAACCGCGTTGAAGACTGGCTCGACGAGCACGAGGTCGACGTCCTGGCCCTACAAGAGACCAAAACCAAAGACGAAACCTTCCCCTTTGACCTCTTTGAATTCATGGGGTACGAGGTGGCGCACTTCGGTCTGAACCAGTGGAACGGCGTGGCCATCGCCTCCCGCGTGGGCCTGGAGGACGTACAGCGCGGCTTCGAGAACCAGCCGCACTTCGGCAAGCCCGGCGAACCCGAGGTCCTTGAAGCCCGAGCCATCGGCGCAACCTGCGGCGGTGTACGCCTCTGGAGCCTGTACGTGCCCAATGGGCGCGGACTGACCGACCCGCACATGGACTACAAGCTGCGCTGGATGGACGCGCTGCGTCAGAACGTGCAGAATGAACTGTCCGCCAACCCGCAGGCACAGCTAGCCCTGGTGGGCGACTGGAACGTGGCTCCCGAGGATGCTGACGTGTGGGATATCGACTATTTCCGTAACAATGAGCTCACGCATGTCTCTGCGGCTGAGCGTGCCGCCTTCGCCGCGCTGGGACGCGTCGGAATGGTGGATGCAGTGCGCCCCTATACGCCGGGGGAATACACCTACTGGGATTATCAGGCTGGCCGCTTCGCTAAGAATGAGGGGATGCGCATTGACTTTCAGCTGCTCTCCCCGGCACTCGCAGATCGCGTGCAGGGTGCCTGGATTGATAAGGCGGAGCGCGCCGGTGAGGGTGCAAGTGACCATGCGCCGGTTGTCGTGGAGATTGCCGACTAAATAACTATCTGATACCTGTGCAGGAGTGCAAGGAGGCGAGGGAAGGATCCCTCGCCTCCTTGCCGTAGCTACGCATCTTTCCCGTATTTTCAGATTTTTATCCACGCCTTAGTTGTAAAGTTCGTCTATCCGAACTATTGTTAAATTCCGTCCGAGCGCGGCGCATCCCGCAACCCACCGTGCCGCCCTATACGCACCCCCATACTCCCCGTGACTTCCAATGAAGGATGCCTTATGAATACTCTCACTCCCGCAGGTGGCAACGCGCGTCGCCTCCTCCAGATACTCTGCGCCGCGCTTGCGCTTGTTCTGCTGCTGGTCTTTACCGGTTGCGCCTCCGGCACCGCGGGCACATCCAAGAGCAACAACGGCAAAAAGACCGTGCTGACCACCTTCACCGTGCTCGCCGATATCGCCCGCAATGTGGCCGGCGATGACCTCAACGTCGAATCCCTCACCAAGCCCGGCGCCGAAATTCACGAGTACGAGCCCACCCCCTCCGACCTGGAGAAAGCCCACGCCGCCGATCTGGTGCTCGATAACGGCCTGAACCTCGAATCCTGGTTTGCCAAGTTCGTGGCAGACTCCAACGCCAAGCACGTGACCGTCAGCGAGGGCGTCACCCCCATCCCCATTACCGAGGACGCCTACGCCGGCAAACCCAACCCGCACGCCTGGATGAGCCCCAGCAACGTACAGAAGTACGTTGACGTCATGATTCGCGAATTCACCGCCCTCGACCCGGAGCACGCCGCCAGCTACACAACCCGCGGTGAGGCTTACAAGAAGCAACTACAGCGGGTGCACGACGAACTCGTTACCGAGGTTTCCACGCTGCCCGAGAAGCAGCGGGCGCTCGTGACCTGCGAGGGTGCGTTCTCCTATCTGACGGCGGATGCCGGCCTGCAGGAGAAGTACATTTGGGCCGTGAACTCCGAACAGCAGGCCACGCCTTCACAGATTTCCTCCGTCATCGACTATGTGAAAGCCAACCGGGTACCCGCCGTATTCTGCGAGTCCACCGTCTCGGATAACCCCATGCGGCAGGTCGCCGATGCCAGCGGCGCCCGATTCGGCGGCGTGCTCTACGTGGACTCCCTCTCGGATGCGAACGGCCCCGTACCCACCTACCTAGACATGATTCGCTACGATGCCCGCACCATCGTGACAGGGCTCAAGGGCGAAGAGAAAAAGTAACCCGGTGACCCGCTCCCCGGTAATGTCAATGCAATGAACCCCGGTGTCTCTCCCGCGACATCCAGTATGGCGAATACCCGGGGGTCAAAATTTTCTCCCGAATTTTCCCTGAGAAACTAAAAGTACAGAACCAGAAATACAGAATGACCGCTCTTCTCACCTGCGATAGCGTGCACGTCAATTACGGGCCCGTGCGTGCCCTGACCGGCGCATCCTTCAGCCTGGAACCCGGGCGTATTTGCGGCCTCATCGGCATGAATGGCTCCGGTAAGTCCACGCTCTTCAAAGCCATTATGGGCGTGGTGCCCGCACACGCCGGAACCATCACCCTGGACGGACAGACCGTCGGTGGCAAACGCGCCCGCGGCAGGAGCGCCCGTCACCGCGCCGGAATCGTCAGCTACGTACCGCAGAGCGAAGAGATTGACTGGAGCTTTCCCGTGTCGGTGCGCGAGGTCGTTAGTATGGGTCGCTACCGCACCCTCGGACTGACCCGCCGCCTGCACGCGGCCGACCGTGTCGCCGTGGATGAGGCGCTCGCCCGCGTGGAGCTGACCGACCTAGCCGACCGGCAGATTGGGGCGCTCTCGGGTGGCCAGCGCAAACGAGCCTTTGTGGCCCGCGCCATTGCCCAGGGAGCCCGCCTGCTACTGCTGGACGAGCCCTTTGCCGGGGTGGACAAACGCAGCGAGGCGATGCTCATTCAGGTGATCAGGCAGTTGCGTGAGGAAGGGGCTACCGTACTGATTTCCACGCACGATTTGGCGACCCTGCGCGGATTTGCGGATGAGGCGCTACTGTTGCGCGGTGAGATTCTGATGCACGGCTCGCCCGAGCAGGTACTGGCCCCGCAGAATCTGGTGCGCGCCTTCGGTATAGAGGTGGATGCCGGTGCGCCGGTTACGCCTGCGTCAGCCGCGTTCGAGCTCCCGCCCGCAGATATTTCGGCACCCTGGACCCGCGCCTCTGAAACTCATGCCGCTAGCGATACTCTGGAAGGCAAAGAATAAGAATGAACGTTCTCGATTTTCTGGTGGAGCCGCTCACCCTACCCTTCATGCTCCGCGCGGTCGTCGTGACCGTCATTGCCGCCGCCGTATGTGCCCTGCTCTCCTGCTGGCTTGTGCTACTCGGCTGGTCACTCATGGGCGACGCCATTTCTCACGCGGTGCTACCCGGCGTGGTGCTCGCCTATATTATGGGTGTCCCCTTCGCTGTTGGCGCGGTCGTCGCCGCCCTCGTGGCGGTAGCCCTCATCGGTGGGGTACGTCGCAGCGGCCGCGTGCGGGAAGACGCCGCAATTGGCATTGTGTTTACCACGCTCTTCGCCCTGGGCTTGGTGCTGATCTCGGTTACACCATCGAATACCGATCTCAACCATATCCTCTTCGGTAACGTTCTGGGCGTGTCCTGGGCGGATGTTGTACAGGTTGCGGTCCTGGCGGTTATCGTTGCCGCAGTGTTGCTGGTCAAGCGCCGCGACTTCGTGCTCTACGCCTTCGATCCCGGGTTTGCTCGTGCGGTCGGCCTGCGCCCGCGCCTGCTCGGTGCTCTGCTCCTCATGATGCTGGCGCTGACCTCGGTGGTGGCCCTGCAGATTGTGGGCGTGGTGCTGGTGGTGGCCATGCTGGTGATTCCCGGGTCCACGGCGCGTCTACTGACCGATCGGTTCACACCCATGCTTGCCCTGAGCGTGGGGGTGTCCCTGGCAGGCACGCTGACCGGCCTGTACGCCAGCTACTATGCGGATGTATCCCCGGGCGGTGCCGTGGTTGTCACGCAGGGCGTGCTTTTCGGCGTTGCCTACGTGCTGGCCCCACGCTACGGCGTACTGGCGCGCGTGCGGGCTCGCCGGCAGAGCGTTGAGACTAAGCCGGAATAGTTGGTGTAGGTTGTCTTTGGGCGCCGCGAATACGGGGCTGGCACGTTGCCTCTAGGAATGCACCGTGCGGGATACGAATAGGGACGCGGTCGCATCCGCACCCAGCGGAATAATCGTGCCGCCGGCGATTACTGCACCACTCTCATCCGTCTCATGTAGATTGCCGGCACCGGCGCCGACCACGCTCACATTCATTGCCTCCGAGAAGGGTGCACCTTCCTCAAGGTGCAGGCGCGCCCCGGGCACAAAGCCATGCCCGTGCAGGTAGCGTAGTAGCCGCGGGTCGTCATCGTTAATGCGTTCGAGCACGACCGTTTCACCAGGCTCACACTGACTCAGCGGTACGGTCTGCGGAAAGCTAATGCGCCCTGAGGCGTCCGGAATCGGGTCACCGTGCGGGTCGCGGGTGGGGTGGCCGAGTAGCTTGTCGATGCGATTGACCATAAATTCGGATACTGCATGTTCAAGAATCTCCGCTTCGTCGTGTACCCGATCCCAGGTGTAGCCGAGGGTATCGACAAGGAATGTCTCAATGAGACGGTGACGACGGATCATGGCCAGCGCGTAGGAGCGGCCGGTTTCGGTTAGCTCAATAGCGCCGTAGGGCTGATGCTCAATCAGATCGGCGGCAGCAAGGCGCTTGAGCCCGTCAGAGACCGAAGAGATGCGCAGACCCATTCGCTCGGCTAGGGCGGATGCGGTGGCCGGGGTCTGTGACCACTCTTCGAGAGCCCAGATTTCCTTGAGGTAGTTCTGTGTGCTGGCGGAAAGTTCTGAAAGAGGCATAAAAGTAAGTTTACCCGTTGAGCATTAAGCCTCGCGGGTCGGAGATGGTAGGGGAGAGCGCGGAGAGAAAAACGTATAAGGGGCACAAAAAATCTTGCCCTGCCTCGGTGGGCCGCGGTGCGGGATGTGTGTTCGTTCGGGGCGCTGGTTTGTGCTGTTGGTGCGCGATACGGAGTGCCTGCTGTGCGGGGAAGCTACGCTAGCTCCGCGCGGTTGGGCGCGGGCTGCGGCACAGCTATTTTAGGAGGCTGTCGCCTTACGACGCGAACAGTCAAGGCGGGTCAGTAGCTCAATGAGGGCACCTCGGGCAGCCTGCTCCTCATGCCAGAGCGAACGTACCAGGGTGCGGCTGACGGCCTGGGTGGTGATGCCTAGAGCGGTGGAGGCTGCCTTCTGCTGCCCACGCACGCCGGGCACGAGTAGGTTCACAACGCGCCATTCGGCCTCGGTGCGGTCG
Source organism: uncultured Rothia sp. (assembly GCA_963521575.1). Taxonomy (GTDB): domain Bacteria; phylum Actinomycetota; class Actinomycetes; order Actinomycetales; family Micrococcaceae; genus Rothia. Next base: position 420 of record CAUQVM010000095.1, on the reverse strand, counting down.
GCACAGACTCGGTAGAGCAGTCGCGCGGATCCTGTGGCAAGTTCGGCAAGGGGGCGGTTATCGGCGCAGATGCTGATACTGCGTACGGGTGCTCCTGACTGTGCTTCTTCAACGGCCAGGCGTGAGAATTCGAGGGCATCGCCGGTGCAATCGGCGGTGCTGAAGGTTTCTAGAGCTCCGGCGAAGTGGGGGATATTGAGCTCGCCGACTCCGATGCCGACCCAGAAGCTGTTATCGCGCGCGGCAAGGAGTGCCGCGTGCAGTGCGTCGCTAGCGCGGTCGAAGGCGCCCTGGATTTCGTCAGGGTATGTCTGTGCGAAGGCGACACGCGGATTGAGCTTGGCGAGTTCGTCCGACAGTGCAACGAGTGAGTGCTGTGCGGAACGTTGAATAAAGGTTAGAACGAACACCTTCCTATTA
>CAUQVM010000094.1:0-6398 GCA_963521575.1 uncultured Rothia sp. | reverse complement strand
GCCTCGCCGCCACCCCAGAGGCGCTTGTAGGAGTTGATGAACTGGTTGGTGACCGCGGTGAATTCGGGGGCATGCTTGAGGATACCCGCGATGAAGTGGCGAGCGGTCTTGGATAGCCGGTATTCGGCTCCGGCTTCGAAGAATGCGTTGGTGTCGCCTTCGAAGAGGGAGAAGTGGGTGTGCATGCCGCTACCGGCGTACTTGGTGAAGGGCTTGGGCATGAAGGTTGCGTACATGCCCTGTGAGTAGGCGACTTCCTTGATGACGGTGCGGAAGGTCATAACGTTGTCTGCGGTCTGCAGAGCGTCGGCGTGGCGCAGATCGATTTCGTTCTGGCCGGGGCCGGTTTCGTGGTGGCTGAACTCCACCGAGATGCCGACTTCTTCGAGCATGGTCACGGCCTTGCGGCGGAATTCCTGCACAATGCCGCCGGGCGTGTGGTCGAAGTAGGATTCGTAGTCCACGGGCACAGGGAATCCGTCGGGGCCGAGCTTGGAGGACTCGAGTAGGTAGAACTCAATTTCGGGCGAGGTGTAGCAGGTGAAACCCATTTCGGCGGCCTTGTTGAGTACGCGCTTGAGCACGCCGCGGGTATCGGAGGCGCTGATCTCGCCGTCGGGAGTGAGCACGTCGCAGAACATGCGGGAGGTGTAGTCTTCCTCGCCGCGCCAGGGCAGAATCTGGAAGGTAGAGGGATCGGGCTGCAGGAGCATATCGGACTCGTAGACGCGAGAGAACCCCTCGATGGAAGAACCGTCAAAACCCAGTCCCTCATCAAAGGCGCTTTCAACCTCGGCCGGAGCCAGAGCGACAGATTTGAGGGTACCGACTACATCGGTGAACCAGAGACGGATAAAGCGGATGTCGCGCTCTTCAATGGTGCGCAGTACGAACTCCTGTTGGCGGTCCATGGGGCCCTCTCGGTTGGGGCGTGCACCTGTCTCTGCCGCGCAATGAGCCGGGCTCGGTGCGGATACGGAGGGGGCACGCTAGTGTGCTGATGCCGGTCCGTCGGGGCGCTGTCCGCCGGGGGAAGCACACCGCGTTGGGCCGGGCAAATGTCCTGTTATATCTAGCCTATCGGGTTCGGCGCGGCGATGGGTAGGTGCGAGGTTTCGTTTGTGTAAATTCTCTTATCCCCGGTACCGCGCTTACCCGCCCTTTTATGGGGTCAATGATTGGCGGCAGGGTGCATCCGCGGTTCTCCTTGTCATAATGGGTGCATGCTTTATTCCATCTCAACTCCTCTTCTATTGGCGGCTAGTTCGCTTGTGGGGGCCGATCCCAGCGGCTTCGAGTGGTTACTGCTCGTTGCGACGCCGATTGTTTTCTTCGTTATCTACCTGGCATGCCTCATTGCAATCGCCGCGTTTGGCCCGCTGGTGATGAGGAACAATAAGTCTGGTGGCACAACCTATCTATTGGATCGTCCCTCCCGCATCGCGTTTAAGACTCGTACCGTGGCGCTATTTGCGCTGGTTGGTGCGGCCGTGGAGCTACATTGGCTCGGTTATACGGGTCGTGTGGGATCGAGCGCCGTAATTCCGATTATTCTCTTCACGTGGTCGTGGAAGTTTGCGTTCTTCTTCCTGCCCCTTCAGCTGATTCGCTCCTGGTACGTTCACGCAACGCGCGGCAAGTACGATCCCCTCTCAGCCGAAGGCGCTCAGCGCCGCGAGAAGCTAAACGGCAAGAGCGCCTATAAGGTGTCGAAGATGATGCGTCGTAACCCGCAGCAATTCGCGATGAGCAAGGAACTGCACGAGCGGGCGCGCGGCCAGAAGATTGCACCAATCCGTCCCTTCCAGAACCTTGACGAGGCGGGCAAGAAGCGCCGCGCGAACTATACGGTAGAGCTGGCGTTGGCTCAGATGCAGACGCGCCAGCTAAACCCCGGTAAGCTTCCCTCCGAGGCGTTTGGCGTGAGCACCGTCGTTTTCTCGGCGAAGTCGGTAGAGCAGACCTGGCTGACACTGTGCACAGAGCGTGTGAACGCGGTAGACGCCGCGAATTACCGAGACTCGCTATACCCGGTGTCGGCCCGTTTCTCGATTTTTACTACTATGACCCTGACCCAACTGATGATGGGCCGCCCGTATTCGCCATTTACTACCGAGAACGCGCGCCGTTTTACCGCGCGCGACTTCACGGCGGCTACGGTACAGTTGAAGGCTGAAGAGCTGGGTAAGCAGATTCTGGCGCAGAGCGCGGCTTTTCGGCAAGTTCATGAGCTTCTTCTGCCGTTGCATCAGCAGCAACCTCAGCTCGCGGATCGCCGTGCTTTAGCCTATTGCGGTGCCCTACTGCTGAGCGTGGCGAAGGCTGAGGCCGAGAGTCAGAACCTGACGAACCGGGCGCTGACGGCTGTAGCTTCGGAGCGCGGGGTACTACCCTACGGTCTGTTCTCGAAGGTGTCTGAGGATTACCAGCGGATTCAGCGTCTGCTGGACCTGATAGTAAAAGCCACCGCCGACGTTCAGCGCTTCGTGAATGCCGTGGAGGCCCTGGCCCTGGTGTATTCTGGGCCGGATCAGCCCGCGGATATTGCCTACGAGAAGGCGCAGATGGAATACATTTCTGCCCTTCTGGACGTTATTCTTTTCTCCTCAAACGCCCCGATTGCCGGTTCCGTTCAGGCCTCCTACGCCCTGCTCCAGGCCGATTATAGAGCGTTCACGTTCAACAGCTCGGATGAACTGAGCCGTAGCTACTGGTTGCAGTATTCGAAGAATGCAGTGAGCGCCTGTGATGCAGGTCTCTCTAGAAGTATGAGGGGTTCTTTGGCCCGGAGAATGAAGCATTGAAGGCCTGGGAGTCGTACGCCGCGGACTTGGTGCAGGAGGTCTGCAACTATTCAATCGAACAAGTGTACTGGGATGCTCTGGTACAGCAGGCACTCCTTAAGCGCGATCTTCCGCGCGAGTTTGAGGATGCTTCTCTTGCCATTCCAGAGATGCTACGCAAAAACACGAATGCGGCGTTCCCAATTTATTACATTAACCTCATCTGGAAATAGACTCGATAGAACCGGTCCTACTGAACCTAGACCCTATAAGCTCGGGTTCAGTAGCTGAGGGACGATGAGCCTTCGGAAGCACCCGTAAGGCGGGTTATCCCGCCCCTGAGGGCGTGAGACTATGCCAAAGGCGATTGCCGGTTGCCCTCGGCATCTTTCGATTCACGTGCAGAGTTAGAATAGTCAGCATGACTACTGAGCGTTCCTTCGAGATCTCTTCGCCCTACACGGTGACCTCCCCCGAGGCCCCGGCTACTTCGATTCCTTCCGTCCCCACATCCACACCCGCGATTGCCACCTCTGCCTCGACCTCCGCACAGAAGCCCTTCGACCTCGATGCGGTCAAGAAAGTGCGCACCGTGCACCTAGCGCAGGCGAAGGCCGCCGGGCAGAAGTTCTCGATGCTAACCTGCTACGACGCCCTGACCGCTCAGGTTTTCGACCGTGCCGGCATTGAAATGCTACTCGTGGGTGACTCGGCGGCGAACGTAGTGCTCGGTTATGAGTCAACCCTTGAAATCACCCTGGATGAGCTGATTCCCATGGTTGCAGCGGTCTCCCGTGGAGCCTCCCGCGCCATGGTGGTGGCAGATTTGCCCTTTGGTACGTATGAGCAATCCCCGCAACAGGCGGTCGCGAGCGCGGTACGTCTCATGAAGGAGGGCGGTGCGCATGCCGTGAAGATTGAGGCGGATGCTTCGATGGCTGAATGGGTGCGTGCCCTGGTGCGCACCGGCATCCCGGTGGTGGCGCATGTGGGCTTTACCCCGCAGGCTGAGCATACCCTGGGCGGCTTCCGCGTGCAGGGCCGCGGCGAGGCAGCCGAGCGGGTCGTTCAGGATGCCGTTGCCCTAGCCGAAGCAGGTGCGTTCTGCGTACTCATGGAGATGGTGACTGCCCCAACCGCCCAACGCGTGGACGAGGCTCTCGGCGCGGTGCCGACTATTGGTATTGGTGCCTCCAATGTGACGACCAGTCAGGTGCTGGTTTGGCAGGACATGATGGGTCTGCGTGACGGCCGCGTACCGCGTTTTGTTAAGCAATTCGCACAGATTGGGCAGGTTATGGAAGAGGCCGCACGCACCTACCGTGAGCAGGTGCGTTCGGGCGAGTTCCCGGCCACCGAGCACACTTTTGAATAGGCCTGGCGTAGTAAACGTGGAAGGGCCCCGCATCCGTGACGGATGCGGGGCCCTCGTTTTATAAGCCGGCGGGGTTAGTCTTGCTTCTTACCGGGTGCGTGGGTCCATTCGCTGTTCTCCCACTGCTCATTACGCTCGTGGGCACGCTCGATGGCGTGGGCAGCTTCCTCGTAGGTCTTGAAGGGTCCCCAGAGTGAGGTGATGGGGCTCTGCTGACCATGCTCAACCTCGCCGGTTGCCAGGTTGTACCAGTATTCGTCTTCATGCTGGTCGGGGTCAGTGGCGGCGGCGGCATGGTGCAGGGTGGAGCGTACGGCGGATTTGATGGCGTCAGTCAGGTGGTGCTTCTCGTGTTCGCTCATGAACTCTCGTCCTTTCAGGTGGCGCTCATCGCGCCGATGCGTTGTTACTCTTCCAGTGTCCCACAAATACCTGAAACTTTATTCACAATCTGGGAAAAAGGTACGGGTTTAGATTTGCCCGCTTTTCCGCGGCCTCGCACCGGACAGATACCCTTCAAGCCCGGTAAGATGATGCTATGTCTTCAACCAAAACTACTTCACACAATCTTCCTGCCGAACCCGGCACCGCACCCGTCGGTTGTCTGACCCCCGGACGCGTTAGCCCCGTCAGCCCGGTTCCCGCGCACATTGTGCGCCCCGAGTACGTGGGCAAGCCCACCGCCAACGAGGGCCACGACTCAAATATGTACACCGCTGAGGAGATTGAGCGTGTTCGCGCCGCCGGTAAAATTGCTGCTGGCGCCATCGTTGAAGCATCCAAGATCTGCGTACCCGGTACCACCACTGACGAAATTGATGTGCTGGTTCACGAGTACATTTGTGATCATGGCGCGTACCCCTCCACTGTGGATTACCGCGGTTACCCCAAGTCCGTGTGCACCTCCCTGAACGAGGTTATCTGCCACGGCATCCCCGACTCGACCGTGTTGGAGGACGGCGACATCCTCAACCTGGATGTGACCGCCTACTTGGACGGCATGCACGGCGATACCAACAAAACCCTGCTGATTGGCAATGTGGATGAAGAATCCCGCCTCCTGGTTGAGCGCACTGAGGAGGCCCTCAACCGCGCTATTAAGGCAGTTAAACCGGGTCGCCAGGTCAATGTGATTGGCCGCGTCATTGAGAAGTACGCTGCCCGCTTTGGCTACGGTGTGGTGCGCGACTATACCGGCCACGGCGTGGGGCGCGAATTCCACTCGGGTCTGATTATCCCCCACTACGATGCAGCCCCGGCCTACGACACTGAGATTCGTGAGGGCATGATTTTTACGATTGAGCCGATGCTGACTCTCGGTACGATTCAGTGGGATCTGTGGGAGGACGACTGGACCGTCGTAACCCGTGACCGCAAGCGCACTGCCCAGTTTGAGCACACCCTCGTGGTAACCGCTGATGGCGCGGAGATTTTGACTCTCCCCTAACCTCCCCCTCGTTTTAGATTATTATTAGGCTGTTCACCGCCCCCTGCGAGTTCTCCGAGCGTCGAAGGGCGGAGAGGTGGACTGGCCCCCATTACCTACGACAGCAGACAATTCCTCTAAATACCAGCAGTTTAGAGGAGAGAAAGGGATACCATGGCTAACTACGCTGAACCCGGCATTATTACTGACCTACCCGCACCCACTCCCAAGGACCTGCAGATTGGCGTGGATATTGGAGGCACCGGCATTAAGGGCGGCATCGTCGACCTGCGCACCGGCAACCTTGTCTCCGATCGCTTCCGCATCGACACCCCCAAGCCGGCGACCCCGGAGGCAGTGGCTGCCGTGGTGCGCCGCGTCGTGGATGAGCTACAGGGTCGCGAGCTGGCTCCGGATCCGACTTCCGCCGTGGGCATCGATTTCCCCGCCGTGGTGAAGAACGGTATGGTCTTCTCCGCCGCTAACGTGGATGATTCCTGGATTAATACCGACCTGGAGCAGGTCATGAGCGAGGCTCTGGATGGCCGCACCGTCTACGGCCTCAATGACGCTGATGCTGCGGGTCTGGCCGAGGCCACCTACGGTCAGGGCCGTGACCGCGACGGTCTGATCGCTGTGATTACCCTGGGCACCGGTATTGGCTCGGCGCTGATCAATGACGGCGTGCTGATTCCGAACACCGAGCTGGGACACCTGGAGATTGACGGCCATAATGCCGAGTCGCAGGCTTCGGCTCGCGCCCGCGAGGTGCACGAGCTGTCCTGGAAGAAGTACGGCAAGCGCCTGTACCGCT
>CAUQVM010000093.1:0-6502 GCA_963521575.1 uncultured Rothia sp. | reverse complement strand
AAATAGCCCCTATGGCTGAAAACATTTTGGGCTCAGACTCGCCCGCACAGATTAACGTTCCCGACCGCCCCGCCCTTGAAGGCCTCGAAGCGAAGCTCTCGCAGCGCTGGACTGACGAGAAGACCTATGCCTTCGACGAGAACACCACTCGTGAACAGGTCTACTCCATTGATACCCCTCCGCCGACCGCATCCGGCTCCCTGCACGTGGGCCACATGTTCTCCTACGCTCAGACCGACGTCATCGCACGATACCAGCGTATGACCGGTAAGAACGTGTTCTACCCCCTCGGCTGGGATGACAACGGCCTACCCACCGAACGCCGCGTTCAGAATTACTACGGCGTTCTTTGCGACCCCTCCGTGCCCGATAACAAATCTTTCCGCGACCTCATCACCTGGAAGGCCGACGGCACCCCTAAGCCCGATCGCAGTCAAGCTAAGTGGCCGCGCATTTCCCGCAACAACTTCATTGAGCTCTGCGAGGAGCTCGCTGTTGAGGATGAGAAGGTCTTCGAGAACCTCTTCACCACCCTCGGCCTGTCCGTGGACTGGTCGCGCACCTACCGCACTATTGACGCACACTCCCGCAAGGTTTCGCAGCTAGCCTTCCTGAAGGATTTGCAGGCCGGCAACGCCTACATGGCTGAAGCCCCCACCATGTGGGATGTCACCTTCCGCACCGCGGTTGCCCAGGCAGAGCTGGAAGATAAGGAGCGCCCCGGCGCGTACCACCGCATTAGCTTCCACCGCCCCAATGGCGAAAAGGTCTGGATTGAGACCACCCGCCCCGAGCTACTGCCCTCCTGCGTGGCCCTCGTGGCTCACCCCGACGACGAGCGCTACCAGCCGCTTTTCGGCACCACCGTTACCTCTCCCCTCTTCGGTGTCGAGGTTGCAATCAAGGCGCACCCGCTGGCTCAGCCTGACAAGGGTGCCGGCATCGCCATGATCTGCACCTTCGGTGACACCACCGACGTCACCTGGTGGCGTGAGCTGCAGCTACCCACCCGTGCACTCATTGGCCGCGACGGCCGCTTCTCCCGCGAGGTTCCCGAATGGATTACCTCCGCAGAGGGCCGCGAGCGCTATGAGCGTATGGCTGGCACCACCGTATTTACCGGCCAGAAGACCGTCGTCGAGATGCTGGTTGAGGCTGGCGAGATGGACGGCGCTCCCAAGCCGATTACCCACCCGGTGAAGTTCTACGAGAAGGGCGATAAGCCCCTTGAGATCGTTGCCTCCCGTCAGTGGTATATCCGCAACGGTGGCCGTGATGCGGAGCGTCGCGAGAAGCTCATTGAGCGCGGTCGTGAGATTAACTGGTACCCCTCCTTCATGCGTAGCCGCTACGAGAACTGGGTTGAGGGCCTGAACGGTGACTGGCTGATCTCTCGCCAGCGCTTCTTCGGCGTACCCTTCCCCGTCTGGTACCCGCTGGATGCCGAGGGCGAGCCCGACTACGAGAACCCGATTCTGCCCTCTGAGGACATGCTCCCGGTTGATCCTGCCTCGCAGGCAGCCCCCGGCTATACCGAGGAGCAGCGCGGTGTGCCCGGCGGCTTTATCGCCGACCCGGATGTTCTGGACACCTGGGCTACCTCCTCCCTGACCCCGCAGATTGCGACCGGTTGGGGTGTGGACCCGGATCTGCACGCTAAGACCTTCCCCATGGATCTGCGCCCGCAGGGTCACGATATTATCCGCACCTGGCTGTTCTCCACCGCTGTGCGCTCCGAGACCCTGGCTTCCTCCGTGCCGTGGTACAACACTGCGCTCTCCGGCTGGATTCTGGATCCGGACCGCAAGAAGATGTCCAAGTCTAAGGGCAATGTCGTGGTTCCGAACGAGGTGCTCGAGAAGTACGGTTCGGATGCTGTACGCTACTGGGCGGCTTCCGCACGCTTGGGTGCTGATACCGCCTACGACGAGGGTCAGATGAAGATTGGCCGTCGCCTGGCTATTAAGCTACTCAATGCCTCCAAGTTCGTGCTGAATCTGGGTGCAACCGAGAAGTCTGTCATTACCTCGCAGGCTCAGGGCCGCGTGCTTATTAACGCCCTGGATCGTTCCCTCCTGGCCCGCCTGGCCTACCTGGTTGAGGAAGCAACCGCAGCCTTCGAGAAGTACGAGTACGCTCGTGCCCTGCAGATTTGCGAGAGCTTCTTCTGGTCCTTCACCGACGATCTCGTGGAGCTTGTCAAGGACCGCGCTTACGGTGCTCGCGGCGAGGAGGAGCAGGCTTCTGTTCTGGCGGCACTGGCTACTACCTTGGATGCCCTCCTGCGTCTCTTTGCGCCCTTCCTGCCCTTCGTGACCGAAGAGATTTGGTCTTGGTGGCGTGCCGGTAGCGTGCACCGTGCCGAGTGGCCGCAGGCTCTGCCGGTGCTGGAGGGTACCCTGCTGGCCGAGTACTCCTCTCAGAACCCGACCGCCGGCATTTCGGCCCAGTGGGTTCTGGCCGATGCCAACCCTGCCCAGATTGACTCGCTCAAGCAGATTCTGCCCGATGTGGCTGAGGCGCTGGGCGGTCTGCGCAAGGCCAAGAGCGATGCAAAGGTTAAGCAGCGTACCGAGGTGGAATCCGCAACTATTGCGGCCCCGCAGGCTCAGCTGGACCGCATTGCTGCCGGTATGGGCGACCTGAAGGCAGCCGGTAACGCTCGCGAGCTGTCCCTGGTTGCGGCCGAGGGTGAACTGGAGGTTCGCGACGTGGTGCTTGTGGTGGAAGAGGCCGCTGAGTAATCGAGGCAATCATCGGGTAGCCACCCGAGTGTCTTAATAAACTTACCGTAGCGGCGAGCCGCCGTTGTGGTGACTCATCCCGAGGCGGGGTGGTGCTGAGCCAGGCACCACCCCGTTTCGCTTCCCCTCTTCCGAACTTTTAGGTCACTACTGTGAGACCGAGGCCGAGGGGCGACGCGCCGAGGGAGGGTGAGTCTCGAGCGGCCGTTTAGCCGGTTTCTCGAGTTCGAGCGCGGCCGGGGTATTTCACCCTGATATGGGAAAATGTGGTGTATTGACTTATATCGTGCTATTCTCTGTGGGTTTATCAACCTTCAGGTTCATTTATCAACCTTAAGTGATTGATTATTTACTTCTGTATGATGGTTATTGAGGGTTTACACCCCCTCCCCTCGCCTTCAGCAAATACAATCACCGCTATTGATTGAGCCCTCTGTCTTCCGGTCCATATCTCAATCAAGCGCGCAGACGCGCACTCCTTTTCACCCCGAGTGCCGCAGCCAGCGTCTCCCGCAACACCTTATGATTTCTTATCCAGCATCTTCCGACCCTGAACGTGCCCCGGCACAGCAGAGCCCCAGTCTCCCCTCCCAGAACTCCGGCACGCACGCTGAGCAGCTGCTACACTACCGCCACATCCTGAGCGAATACATGACCCAGGCGCGTGAGTACACCCATGCACTGCGTTCCAGCTACACCAATGAGGTCTATGAGCTCTGGCACGAGCACATCACCTCCTCCTCCGCGCGGGATGAGGAGAGTATTGAATCCGGCAACCTGAAACTCGGCGAGTTGGAGTCACTCACTCGCAAATGGGTGCGCCTTATGCGCGAAAGCCGCGACATGCTACATCATGAGAGCATGATCGCCGCTGCCCGCGCCGCACTGGAGACCAAACCTCTGCCCGAGTAGCTTGACCAGCTAACTCCAACACCCCGACCGTGACATTACGAGCCGCGGCCAGACGCTTTACCTTCTGCTGTTCCATCTCGCAGGAAGGATTTCTCGAACGTTTCTCAATGCTGTCCCCTGGTATAGTTTTCTAGCACTTAAATCGACACAGGAAGGGCATTATGCCCCATCAGAAACGTACCCTGCGCCCTACCCGTAGCGAGGTTGCTCCTCCGGTTACTTCGCCGCCCGTCTATCGCGGCGATATTAGTGCTAAGGGAAGCCATCAGGACGTCGTGCCCAAGAGCTTCTGGGTCGGATTCTGGGACGCCGCATTCTTCATCTTCGCCGGTGCATCCTCCATTGTGCTAACCATTATGATTCTGGCCAATACCGTCGGCCACTCCTGGTTGGGTATCCCGATTGCCTTCATTTTCTGGGCGGTTACCGCCTACCTGACCCTGCCTCGTTTTCACGCGGTGATGACCCGCATCTACGTACCTGACTACTATATTGGTCGCACCCGTACCCCGGATGGCCTGCTGGGCGACCCCGTGAATATTGGCTTTATCGGTACCGAGGAACAGATTCACCAGGTCATGCAGGATGCTGGTTGGACCCGTGCGGACGAAGTCACCCTCGTCTCCTCCTGGAAGATTATTCTCTCCACCATTACCCGCCGCTCCTACGCGGAGGCACCGGTCTCTCCGCTCAAAATTTTCGGCAAAGTGCAGGCTTTCGCCTATCAGCAGGAAGTAGACGGAAACCCCGAAAAACGCCACCACGTACGCTTCTGGAAGACCCCGGACTGCTGGTTGCTACCCGGCGGTCACCGCGTGGACTGGCTGGCGGCCGGCACCTACGACTCGGGGGTGGGTTTCAGCTTCTTCACGATGCAGGTAACCCACCGCATCGACGCTGACACTGACTTCGAGCGCGACTACATTGTCGAGTCCATCCAGTACGCGCGCCCGGAGACGCACGTGGAGATCCTGCACGATTTCTCTTCCAGCTACCATGCTCGCAACGGTGGTGGCGATGCAATTCGCACCGATGGTGCACTACCGGTAGTTGTCCTCAATAATGAGGGTCTGGAGCCGCACCAGCAAGAAGATATCCACCTCTCCAGCGCCCACGACTTGGTCTACCGGATGCCCTTGAATCTGCTTATTGGCTCGGTCCTACTAATTCTGGTGACCCTGGCCGATATTGTTAACAGCGTCATTATGGCGATGAATCACCCGGCCTTGAGCTCCCGCCTCATGTTGGATAACCAGAATCCACTGACCGAGCTGACCGATATGCAGACGCAATTAGATAATGAGATTATGCTGACCATCGTCGGCATCGTGCTGGTTGGTTTTGTGCTGGCCTTCTCCGCAATCCACCTATTCCTGCTGTGGAGCACTCTGCGTGGCTCCTCCAAGGCTCGCCGCCTCACGCTATTGCTGACGGCCTTGAACTTTACTGCCATTGCTGGTGGTGTGGTGTGGGGCCACGAGGCTTTGCCGCTGTCCACGCTCTTCCTGCAGCTGGGCACTGCGGTGTTCGCGATGCTGGCCTTTACCTCCGACGCGGCGGTAGAGTACACAACAGCCCGTACCTTCCGCATGCGAGAACTGAAGCTACTGCATCGGGCGCGAAGGATGGAGGAGAAGCGAGCCCAGAAGCAGGCCCGTTCCTTGGGCCGGAGGTCTTCCAGCGACTGATCCTCCTCCCTACCCCGATTCGACAATGAAAAAGGGACCGCCCGGAGAATCATTCACCGGGCGGTCCCTTTTCGTATCTAACGGGCTATTTAGCGGACTCTCAGTGCGTGGGACAGTTCCTATGCCTGTGCTCGACCTTCCTCACCGTGGAAAATCGGGCCCACAGTACGCGGGCGCTTGAGCTCAAAGAAGCCGGGATACGAGGCCAGAGCCAACGCGCCATCGAAGAGCTTACCCGCTTCCTCGCCAGCAGGGCTCGGGGAGATAACCGGGCCGAAGAACGCGGTGCCGTTAATGGAGATCAGCGGAACACCAATATCGGTGCCGCCCACGGTCTCCAGAGCCAGATCCAGCGAGGCACGCATCTGCGCATCGTACCGATCGGTGAAGGCCACATCCGCCAACTCGGCCGGCAGGTCAACCTGCTCCAGGGCCTTAACGATGACCTCACGGTAATCATCGCTGTTCTTACCGCCGTGGTGAATCTGCTCGCCCAGGGCGTCGTAGAGGGGCTTGACAGCCTCGTCACCGTGCAATTCGCGCACGGCGGTAATGAGGCGGGTGGGAGCCCAAGAACGGTCCATCATAGCCTGGTAGTTGGCGGGTAGGTCGCGGCCCTGATTGTGCATGGACAGTGAGAAGGGTCGCCAGGTCACTTCAATGTCACGGACCTTCTGTACCTCGCCAATCCAGCGGGATGTAATCCAGCACCAGGGACAAATCGGGTCGAACCAGAAATCAACACGTGCGGGTGCATTCTCAGTCATCGCTCTTTCCTTTCGTATCTTTTGATATGCGGCGATACTATGTGCACGCCCCGCCGGTGGCCATCGGGCGGCACACCGGCGGGGCGACGGTCTAGGCTACTTTGCGGCTCTTCTTAACGGTCTTCAGGGAGGCGGCCTTCCCCTCAGCCTTCGAGGTACGGGAGGTATTCTTACCCGGGTCCGGAGCCTGCAGCACGTAGTGCGGTTTGGTGCCATTGAGCACGGTATCTTCACCAATAACGATGGATACCACGTCGGTGCGGTCCGGGATTTCAAACATAATCGGTTGCAGAATTTTCTCCATCATCGAGCGCAGACCGCGGGCTCCCGTGCCGCGCTCAGCAGCCAGGCGTGCAATGGCCGCCACAGCCGCATCGTCGAGGACCAGCTC
>CAUQVM010000092.1:0-6582 GCA_963521575.1 uncultured Rothia sp. | reverse complement strand
ACCCGACCAGCGGCGAGGTTGAAATCCTTGACGAGACCCTCGGCGCTGTTGACGTGTTCGACCTGCGTCCGCGCATCGGCCTATCCTCCGGCGCATCTGCCACCCAGATTCCCACCACCGAGAAAGTTTCCGACGTGGTCGTCACCGCAGCCTACGCCGTCTCCGGCCGCTGGAAGGAAGAGTACGAGGTCATGGACAACGAACGCGCCACCGAACTACTGACCGAATGGGGCGTCGACACCCTCGCCGACCGCACCTTCGGCTCCCTCTCCGACGGCGAGCGCAAGCGCACCCTCATCGCCCGCGCCCTCATGACCGACCCCGAACTGCTACTACTGGACGAGCCCGGCTCCGGCATGGACATCTCCGGCCGCGAAGACCTGGTCGAACGCCTAACCACCCTGGCCGCCGACCCCTACGCCCCGGCTACCGTGCTCATCACCCACCACCTCGAGGAAATCCCCTCCGGGTTCACCCACGCTCTGCTCATCCGCAACGGCGGTGTAGTCGCAGCCGGTCCGATTCTCTCGACCATTACCGAAGCCGACCTCGCCGCAACCTACGATATGGACCTGGCCCTGACCGTGACCGCCTCGGGCCGCTACTCGGCCTTCAAGCGCGCATGAGCCGACGCCCCAAACAGCTGAGCGCCGAACAGCTTGCTGAACGTGCCGAGCGGGTCTACGCCATCGCCTCGGTGATACCCCTGGAACAGGCCCCCGAGCGGGAGCTACGCTACTACACGCAGCTGACCGATGTGAAGCTCCGTAGCACCCTGGAACCGCAATGGGGAATCTACATTGCCGAATCCTCTAAAGTGATTCGTCGAGCGCTCGCGGCCGGTCACGCCCCCGTTTCCTTTCTGATGAGTGAGAAGTGGGCGGATGATCTGGCGGATATTCTGCAGGACTACCCCACAATCCCCGCCTACGTGGGTAGTGAGGAGCAGCTGGAGCGGGTGACCGGTTTTCATCTGCATCGCGGTGCGCTGACGGCTATGGCTCGCCCGGCACCGCGGTCTCTGCAAGATTTGCTATCGGATGCGCGGCGCGTGGCCATCTTGGAGGATATTGTGGACCACACGAATGTGGGCGCGATTTTCCGTTCGGCTGCGGCTCTGGATGTGGATGCTGTGTTGGTGACCCCGCGCTGTGCCGACCCGCTGTACCGCCGCTCGATTCGTGTATCAATGGGTACGGTGTTTCAGGTACCGTGGGCGCGCCTGGAATCGTGGCCGGATGATCTGCAGGCTCTGCACGGTCTAGGTTTTAACAGCGCCGCCCTGGCTCTGGAGAAAGACTCACTGAGCTTGGAGGAGTTAGCGGCCCGCAAGGATGAAAAACTCGCACTCATTCTGGGAACCGAGGGACACGGACTGTCACCGCGTACCCTGGCCGCCTGCCACGACACGGTTATGATTCCCATGTCGCACGGTGTCGACTCGCTAAATGTGGCAGCCGCGAGCGCAGTTGCCTTCTGGGAGACTCGTCCACGCTAGAGCAATACTTGTTCATTCACGGCGGCGCGCCCACTGAATACCGGTGGGTGCGCCGCGAATACGTAAACCGATGCCGGTACCGACCCGAGTGCTGGGATTTAATTCGTGAAGGTGGTACCCTTAATGGGTTGTGCGCGCCCTATGCGGGCACAATGGTGATGCGCTCTCAGATTTTCTCGATAGCTGCACATCGAAAAACCTACTCCATCTATATAAGGGCTACTGGCAAAATCCAGTGGCAGAAGAAGGTAATCAATGAAGGCAGAAATCCACCCGGACTACAACCTGGTTCTGTTCCGCGACCTCGCATCCGGCAAGGTCTTCCTGACCCGTTCCACCATGACCTCGAACAAGACCGAGAAGTGGGAAGACGGCAACGAGTACCCGATCGTTGAGGTTGAAATCTCCTCCGAGTCGCACCCGTTCTACACCGGTAAGCAGCGCATCATGGACTCCGCAGGTCGTGTCGAGCGCTTCAACGCACGCTTCGCAAACTTCGGCAAGAAGGCGTAAGTTTCCTCATAGAAATGCGCCGTCTAGCGTTTTCAAAGCCCCGCCTTTCTTGGCTTCAAGGAGGTGGGGCTTTGTGCTAGAACGTGAGGAACGCTGTAGTACCGGGCTCACCATCACCCAGCCGGTACACAGCTGACGGCGCTACAATTGGAACGTATTTCGGCACGGTGCATCCGGCCCTCTTCAAGCTGCCAGAGCTGAGCAACACGCCCGCACAATACCCATCCACGACCTATTTCACTCAACAGAAGATACGCAGCCTGGAAGACCACGGCACAGTGCCCATCACCACTCCAGGCAAAGGACATACCAAAGGACATACATGAGCGACGTATACTCTGAGCCGTTGCAGAAGAAGAAATGGGGTAAGCGTATTCTGCTGATCCTGCTGATTCTTCTACTGGTCATTACCCTCGGTGTCGGATTCTATATCTGGCGCGCCGGCCACACCTGGGACAGCCAGACCGAGAAGTTCGACTCCATCACCAAAGTTGATGAAGACCTCAAGAAATTCAAGGAACAGGCCGGCGAGGCTAAACCTCTGACCGTTACCGAGCTACAGGCACCGAAGGTCACCGACGCTTCGGGCGCTAACGGTAGTAAGAGCAAGAAGGACGGTACGAAGAAGACCAATAACGATAAGACCAACAACGAGGGAGAATCCGCTAACGGGGAGGATAATAAGGAAGTCCTGAGCAAGGCCCTGGAAGCCAACGCGAGCGAGCACGACGCAAACGGTGACGGCATCCTCGATGACGGTTATAGCTACGGCGTCGTTAAGGGACCGGGTAAGAACATTCTGATTCTAGGTAGCGATACTCGTACCGGCGCCGAGGCAGCCCAGGTGACCGGCTCTCGCGCCGACACAATTATGCTGATGCACATCCCCGCCGACGGCAAGGGCGTGTACCTGATTTCGATCATGCGCGATACCTGGGTGGACATCCCCGGTTACGGCGCAGCTAAGGTAAACGCAGCGCTGAACTACGGTGGCGTATCCCTACAGGTAGCCACCATTGAAAACCTGGTGGGCGTGAAGATTGACCACGTAGCCGAAATCGAGTTCGAGGGCTTCAAATCCCTCGTCAATGCGGTAGGTGGCGTGGATGTTCAGGTTCCCTTCGCCTTCACCAGTAACGTGTGGACCTTCACCCCGGGTCTCATGCACCTCAACGGTAGCGGTGCGCTAAGCTTCGTGCGTGAGCGCTACTCCTTCGTAGACGGCGACTACCAGCGCGTGCGTAATCAGCGCGCATTCGTGCGCGGCCTATACAACACCATGAAGGCCAAGGGCGCACTGAACAATGTCGCCTCCTTCCAGGCTGCGATTGAGTCCCTGACCGGATACATGCGCGTAGACCAGGGTCTAAACGCAGCACAGATCGCCCAGATCGCGGCGCCGGTACTCACCGGCGGTGATACGACGATGCGCATGACCACCCTGCCGAACGCAGGCCCCGGCTGGTCCTACGACGGCCAATCCATCATTCTGGTCAACCAGGCAGCGAACGCCCAACTGGCAAATGCCCTGCGACACGATACGATGGACCAGTTCCTAGCAACCTACGGCCAGGACTAAACATACCCCGGCTGTAAAACCGCCACTGAGAGGGGGTGAAGACTCATACGAGTCTTCACCCCCTCTCAGTCTTTTAAACCCGTACTCTTCACAAGACACCCGGACACCCCCAATCCAATAACTCCCAACCCGTACACCAAAGGGCGGATGCCGCACCACACCGGGACACAGCATCCGCCCTCAACACTACTATTTATAAAATCACCGGAGCATTACCCCGAAGCATTAACAGCCCCGGAAACACTCATAATTCCTACACCTGAGCAGTCGAAGAACCCCGTCCAGCATCCTGAATAGCAGGCACCTCATCCTCGTCCGCAATATCCTCATCCTCATAGTCCTCAGACTCATCATCATAAGCCCGACGACTAAAGTAGAACGCCACCGCCGCCACGGCACCACCCAGAATCGCAATCAGAATGCCAAGCGTTGGGGTCCACAGCATCGAAACAAGACCGGCCACCAAAACCGCCAAACCAGCACCCTTAACCAGATTCAGCATACGATCACGCTCACCGGGCTCGTAGTACTCCTCTTCCTCCAAAGAGTACTCAACAACCGGCTTCTCAACAGCAGATTCAGCAGCCTGATCAGAAACGGGAGCAGCACCGGTCAGAGCACTCATAAACCCACGACGCTTCTTCGGCGCCTGAGCGGGAGCCTCAGAACGATGACGCTCACCCTCACTCGGAACATAAGCAGCCGGCACCTCATACTCTTCACCAGCAGGCAACAAAACCGGAACATTATTCCGCAGAGTATCGTACCACTCCTGCGGAATATTCGCCGCACGCATTGCCTGCACCGTCAAAGACAGCTCCAGAGTATTACCACGAATCGTACCCCACGCACTTGTCAAACGATCCCGATCAAATGCATAACGAATCACTGGAACAAGCTGCTCAGACATCTGAGTACTCAGACGACCCACCAACTTACGGTCATGACGGACCTCAACACTATCAACCATATGGCCGTCTGGAGCCTTCAGCTGATTAGCCTCCAGAGTCAAAATCACACGACCCTCACCACTGGGCGGCAGGATAGTGTGCAGATAATCCGCATGCTCCTTCTCATCCAACACCTTCATAGACGGCCCCTGAGGCAACATAGCCGCATGGGCGGGCGCATCATTGAGAGGGAACAGAGAGCCGGGCGCTGACAGAGACAGCACACCGCTACTCTTAACACGCATGCCACCACCTTCAGCACGCACCGCCACAGCCGACAGCTGCAAATGCGCAACCGGCTGATAGCCCGAAGCCACCACACGGGTAACCGAATCCCAGTACGCAGCAGAATCCGCCACATTCATACGACCCACCTTGAAGTCGTCAATATAGACGGCAATGCTATTGGGCTCGTAGGGGTTGTCCGGCTCCGGAACGAGGCGGGCTTCACCGTACCAGATGCGCTCGCGGTCGATGTGCAGTTCCTCAAAAACTTGGAGGGTCTCTGCTTCGTAGTAATCGTCGGTGACGATGTCGACGTTGCCGCGGTCGCCGAGTGCGTAATCG
The DNA here is from genome assembly GCA_963521575.1 of uncultured Rothia sp. GTDB lineage: Bacteria > Actinomycetota > Actinomycetes > Actinomycetales > Micrococcaceae > Rothia. Next base: position 1,475 of record CAUQVM010000092.1, on the reverse strand, counting down.
ACCACTGAAAACTCCTTCTGATGTGTCATAGCGATCTGATACCTAGTCTATTCTCTCACGCCGCGAGGGCGCACAGCTTACAAATTGGGGTGACATTTATCTGTCTTTTCATTGCTGTCGATGCCCGCAAGAATTATCTGGACAGTTCTCCTTATAACACTCACGAGCAAATATCCGGTGCGGGTGCGTAAAACCGCCACCCGGCGCATCTCCCGGAAAACTACCGGGAACACGCCAGGCGGCGGTTACTGGGGGTGGGCGCTCAAGCTTGCGTCCAACTCACAAATCTAGCGGGCTTACTTGGCCTGCAGGGAGGCGTTGAACTGCTGGGCTAGGATCGAGCGGCGACCGTGGTCCTGAGCCTCCAGCACCAGACGGCGCAGTGCCGAGGGAGCCTGCGGGTTTGCCTCCAGCCACTGCTGAGCCAACTTGATCGACGGGTTATCGTTTACGCTCAGACCGGTGGTTGAACCGGTATTGTACGGTGCCTTCGGGTACAGGCCGCGCACAATACGCGATGCCATACCGATTGAACGGGATTCCCACACGCCCAGTAGGGCCTCAAAGTACGGTTCGTAGTACTGCTCGCGGAGTTCTACGGGGCCACGTACGTAACCGTTAATGGTCGAAGCCAGGGCGTCGTTGGACAGCGACTGGTCGTCCATGATGGTGCAGTACGCGGCGTCCTTGTGCTCGGCATCCGGCAGGGCGGCCATTGCGTAGGCAAAACCATTCGAAGAAATTGAGGAGGGGCTGTACTTAGAGGCGCGTTCCAAATCCTCAACGGTCACCAGGTTGCGGCTTGCGAGCGCACCCAGTGCGCTCCAGCCCAGGTTCTGGTCGTAAGGGATGCCGGTGGCATCAGCGATATCGCCGGTGGTGTCCTCGAAGGCGCCGCGGGCAATGTCGCGGCACAGTTCCTCGCCCTTGGTCGCGTTGGTGGAGACCGAGATGAGGCCGCGTAGCAGGATCAGCTGCTCATCGGAGCCGGGCTGAGCCTGTGCCAGCGCTGCGGAGAATGCCTCGTAGAGGGTGTCGTAGAGGCGTTCGCGGCCGGTGGGTGCCGAGAAGGTGGCGATGGCGACCTGCGCGTTGTTGACCATGGTACCCAGCAGGGAGGCGCTCGGTTCCTTGGAGACAGTGCGGACGACCGCGTCCACGTAGGTGGTGACGGGTAGGCGGGCATCGCGCACGTTTTCCCAGAGAGATCCCCAGATGAGACCGCGGGAGAGAGCGGATTCGAGGGTGGAGACGCCCTCGATGGCGGCTTGCAGGCCGTCTTCGTCGGTCAGGGCGACCTTGGCGTAGGTGTGGTCCTCGGCGTTGAGCATGAGTAGATCGGCTTCGCCCACGAGCTTCTTCTGCTCACCGGTGAGTTCTACGCGGTACTCAGATACGCGTTCTGCCGGGTACTCGAGGGAGAGCAGGCCGGTGGAGGTGAGCTTGCCGTCGGTCAGCGCGAAGGTTTCCAGCTT
>CAUQVM010000091.1:0-6790 GCA_963521575.1 uncultured Rothia sp. | reverse complement strand
CTGCTATTCCTCGCGGTCATCGTCTGGATGTTCAGCTGAATTATCAGGTGGCTTCGGGTGTTGCCGGTTCTGCGTTGAAGCAGGTTCATGTGAGTGCTGTGCTGGATATGGCGGCGGCTGGTTTGTCCTCTTCGTTCTACGAGGTGCAGAGCTCGGCTGTGGTTGCTTCGCTGAACTAGCAGTTGGGCTGGCTCCTGTGAAGGATGGGCACGGCGGGGGAGTAGCTCCGTTGTGTGTTTTTATACCTTATATATAGGCGCCTGTTCAAAAAGGTATGTTGAAAGGTCGGGGTCGTTCGTGGGAACGGCCCCGACCTTTGCATTGTCTAGTCTGCCGGCGTGAGCGGTAGCTGATTTTTCCTATGCGGTTTCGGTCCTGTCGTGTTCGCCGAATGCCACCTGCACCGCGTGGTGCAGTGCTTCGCGCACCATGGCGATGGCGGGGTTGGCGGCGGACTCTCGGCGTACGGCGGTAAAGATTTTGCGGCAGGGCTTGCCGGGTAGCTCTACGATGCGTAGCCCCTCGGTGGTGGAGAGCGAGGAGAGGATGAAGCCGGGCACGATGGTGACGGCGAATCCTGCTTTGACGAGGTTGGAGTTCGTAATCATGTCATTGGCGCTGTAGCGGATGACCGGCTCGAATCCTGCGGTGCGGCACTGGTTGAGCGCCCAGCTGCGGGAGGTGTTCTGTTCCATTTCGAGAACCCAGGGCAGTGCGTGCGCTTCCTCAATTGAGGTGATGGTGGAGGTGCTGGGCACGATGAGGCTGAGCGGGTCTTCGGTGAGTAGCTCGGAGTGTAGTTCGGGGTATTCGGGGATGTGATGGTGCGGGTAGGCTTCGGAGATTACCATGTCGTATTCGCGGCTTCGGGTTAGGGAGGTTCCGGTTTCGGGGTCGATTTGCAGTACTTGCAGGGTGAGTGAGGGCGCGTGTTCGGCAAGGTAGCTGAGGGTTTCCGGTAGCAGGGCGAAGGCCGCGGACTGGAAGATGGCGAGGCGGACCATGCCTGCGGGTTCGCCGGTGAGGTTGGCGACGGAGGTTTGCATGCGGTCGAGTTCGCGCAGGATGCTGCGGGCGCTGTCGACGATGATGAGTCCGGCGCTGGTGAGCTGTACGCGCCTGCCGATGCGCTGCAGAAGCGGGGTGCCGGTTTCTTTTTCGAGGGTGGCAATCTGCTGGGAGACGGCGGAGGGGGTGAGACTGAGTGCTTCGGCTGCGGCGATGACAGTGCCGCGTTCTTGGATTTCGAGGAGCATCTGCATACGTCGGATGTCGTAGATGGACATATTTTCCTCCCTGGTGCACTCGGCATTGCGTTGGCTGTGGTTGCCACCGTATTCCATGGTGCGTCTCTCATCGTGGACTCTTGTATATGGTACCGCGCGGGCTTCCGGCAGGCTCTTTTTGAGACGCCTGAAGTGGGGTGTCGGCATGTTGGCTTGTGTAGCGAGTATTTTCGCGCTGAATGTGATGATTCTTGGGGTTGAAGATGCTTCTGGGACTGGTTTTGAAGTGTTCGTCTGTTACGAAGTGGGTTCGATATTTGCGCTCTGAAAGTGCTAGCCTGAGAGAGATGGATAGCGATGTCGCTACAAACTTCACCTTGTCTCTTCGAACAGGAGGTTCGGAGGGGGCGCGCGGTGAAAACCTCACCGCACAATCATTAAGAAAATCTAAATGAATTTTGGAAAAAACATTCAGTTTTTCTAATGAGGTATTTATTACCCTTTTGTGGTGAAATAGAGACATCGCCAAACGTGGTGTGCACCGCACACAGTAAGATAGTTAGGAGTCAAGGATGACCCATCCTTTCGCATCTGAGCACTACCAGAAGATGGCTCTGGAGGCTCGTCAGCTTGTTCGCCAGTGGGTAAGCGAATCCCAGTCGATCAAGCCCACCTTTGCGGCAGAGCAGCTTGCCGGTGTTCTGAAGGACCCGAATGGTCTTCCCTTTACCGTCGGCTTTGTTGATGGCGTGATTCGCCCCGAGGACGACAACGTCTCCGGCCGCAACCTGTCCCGTATTGCCGGCCTGGCACCGTCCTTCCTGCCCTGGTACATGAAGTCTGCCGTTGGCTTCGGCGGCAAGCTGGCCGGCAAGATTGCATGGCCCACCGTTCCTGTAGCACGTCGCGTACTACGTGAGATGGTTGGCCATCTGATTGTTGACGCATCCGAGGAGAAGCTGGGCGATGCTATTGCTGAGCTGACCAAGACCGGTAACCGCCTGAATGTTAACCTGCTGGGCGAGGCAGTCCTCGGTGACAAGGAAGCCGAGCACCGTCTGTCCGAGACCAAGCGCCTGCTGGCTCGCGACGATGTCGACTACGTTTCTATTAAGGTGTCCGCAGTTTCCGGTCCGCACCAGCACTGGGCCTTCGACGAGGTTGTTGAGACCGCTGTTCGCCGCCTGACTCCGCTGTACGAGCTGGCCGCATCCTCCTCCCCGAAGAAGTTCATTAACCTGGACATGGAGGAGTACAAGGACCTCGACCTGACCATCGAGGTGTTCACCAAGATTCTGGATCAGCCGCACCTGAAGGATCTGGAAGCCGGCATCGTGCTCCAGGCTTACCTGCCCGACACCCTGGCTGCAATGCAGCACCTGCAGGAGTGGGCCGCTAAGCGCGTGGCCGCAGGCGGTGCAGGTATTAAGGTTCGCCTGGTGAAGGGTGCAAACCTCTCCATGGAGATTGTGGAAGCCGTTATGCACGGCTGGCCGCTGACCACCTGGGACACCAAGCAGGCAGCCGATACCAACTACAAGCGCGTCCTGGATTACGCACTGCGTCCCGAGCACGTAAAGAACATCCGTCTCGGCGTGGCCGGCCACAACCTCTTTGATGTTGCTTTCGCCCTGCTGCTGGCCGAGGACCGCGGCGTGAAGGATCGCGTCGAGTTCGAGATGCTGATCGGTATGGCCGAGCAGCAGGCAGAGATTATCCGCCGCCGTGTGGGTCACCTGCTGCTGTACGTGCCCGTCGTGAACCCCAAGGAATTCGACGTTGCTATCGCATACCTGATTCGTCGTCTGGAGGAGAACGCATCCTCCGAGAACTTCATGTCCGGTATCTTTGACCTGGCTACCGACGAGGCTATATTCAAGCGCGAGGAAGACCGCTTCATGCGCGCCCTGAACTCCGTCACCGACGAGGTTCCCGCAGGTAAGCGCACTCAGAACCGTCTGACCGAGAACGAGGACAATGTCTTTGTCCCGGCCGGTCGCTTTGAGAACACCCCGGACACAGACCCCGCACTGGCCGGTAACCGAGAGTGGGGCCGCGCAATCCTTGAGCGCTCCAAGACCACCAAGCTGGGTATCGAAACCCTCAAGGCTAATGAGCTGACCAGCGAAGCTGACGCTGAGAAGCTCATTAAGGAAACCGAGGAAGCCGGTAAGGCTTGGGGTAAGCTCTCCGGCCATGAGCGTGCAGAGATTCTGCGCAAGGTCGGTAAGGCTATCGCCCTGCGTCGTGGCGACCTGCTGGAAGTCATGGCTGCCGAGGCTGGAAAGACCCTGGAACAGGGCGATACCGAGGTCTCCGAGGCAATTGACTTCGCATACTACTACGCAATGCTGGCCGAGGACCTTGAGAAGATCGACGGCGCAAAGCCCAAGTCCGTTGACCTGACCCTGGTTGTTCCCCCGTGGAACTTCCCGACCGCTATCCCCGCCGGTGGTGTTCTGGCTGGTCTGGCTGCAGGTTCTGCTGTTATTTTCAAGCCCGCAACCATCACCGCTCGCACCGGCGCCCTGATCGCAGAGATTATGTGGGATGCAGGCGTTCCCAAGGAAGTTCTGAAGCTCGTCAAGGTTGTTGACCGTGCTGCAGGTAAGCTACTCATCTCGCACCCCGAGGTTGACCGCCTGATCTTGACCGGTGGTTACGAGACCGCTGAGCTCTTCCGCTCCTGGCGCGATGACCTGCCCCTGTTCGGTGAGACCTCGGGTAAGAACTCCATCATCGTCACCCCGAACGCCGACATCGACCTTGCCGTCAAGGACGTCGTCTACTCGGCATTCGGTCACGCAGGCCAGAAGTGCTCCGCCGGTTCGACCGTTATCCTGGTTGGCTCCGTGGCACAGTCCGAGCGTTTCCGCCGTCAGCTGCTCGACTCGGTCAACTCCCTGCACGTGGCACACCCGCAGGACATCGAGTCCCAGATGGGTCCCGTTGTTCAGAAGCCGGAAGAGAAGTTGCTGCGCGGTCTGACCACCCTCGGCCCGGGCGAGCGTTGGCTCATCCAGCCGAAGGAACTGGACGAGACCGGTCGCCTGTGGAGCCCCGGCGTTCGCGAAGGCGTCAAGCCTGGTTCCGAGTACCACATGACCGAGTACTTCGGCCCCATCCTGGGCATCATGACCGCTGACACCCTGGAAGAGGCAATCGAGCTGCAGAATGCACCTGACTACGGTCTGACCGCTGGTCTGCACTCGCTGGATGCTGATGAGCTTGAGCTGTGGCTCTCCAAGGTCCAGGCAGGTAACCTGTACGTGAACCGCGCTATCACCGGTGCAATCGTTCAGCGTCAGCCCTTCGGCGGTTGGAAGAAGTCCACCGTGGGTTCCGGTACCAAGGCTGGTGGCCCCAGCTACCTGATCGCACTGTCTGATTGGGAACCTGCACAGTCCACCGCAACCGCAACCACCCACTCGGTTAATGTGCGTGAGACCCTGGCTACCATCGAGAACTCCGAGCTTGGCAAGCGCGAGGACTTCGCCTTCATTAAGCGCGGTGTCTCCTCCGACGCACACGCTTGGGATACCGAGTTCGGCTTTGGCCACGATCCCTCGAAGCTGGGTGTCGAGCGCAACATCCTGCGCTACGTTCCCACCCAGGTTCTGGTTCGTGCCGATGAGTCTGCATCTCCCGCGGAGACCCTGCGCGTTGTGCTGGCTGGCCTGGCAGCTAATGCCCCGGTGGCTCTGTCTGTCGGTAAGGATCTGCCGGTTGATGTCCGCGGTGTCTTGGAGAACAAGGGCATTAAGTACGAGGTCAAGTCGGACGCTCAGTTCCGTGAGTACCTCGCCTCGAATGCTAAGACTCCGGTTCGCGCGCTGGCCGGTACCCCGCTGGAAGGCACCCGTATTCGCTACATCGGTAGCGATGCGAAGTCCATCTACTCGGCACTGGGCGGTCGCCCGGACCTCGCAGTGTACTTTGCACCGGTCACCGAGGCCGGCCGCATCGAGATGCTGCCCTTCCTGCGCGAGCAGGCCGTTTCGATTACCGCACACCGCTTCGGTAACCCGAACCGTTTCTCTGAGCGTGTCATTTCTTCCCGCTAAGGTGTGGTGAGAGCTGAGCTCTCCCTCTAGATTTATAGCCCCGCATCCGCAAAGGATGCGGGGCTATAAATCTAGAGGGAGCGATTCTTGAGGTGGAAGGAACCCTGCGTGGAAGACCCTGTACCCGGAATGTTGGGCGCGGAATCTAATGGGGTTAGATTGCAGGTTAGCGTTTGCATACCGACTGGACTTGTCGAGTACGCCTCGATCGACTGTCCCGCGGGGGAGTGTTCCACCATGGAGGATCGAAAACTGATGTCACAGATGTGCTACCGGGGTGTTTGAACGTGCCCCGTATTACTTCTTGTGTGATAATTGTGATACAACGTTCCGTCATCCCACATACGGAACGGCAACGGGGCGCGGGAAGGCCCGCGCTACGCAAGAACACACTGAAAGGACACCGCTGCTATGAGCAACGTTCCCGCAGAACTCTCGTACACTTCTGAGCACGAGTGGGTTTCCGCTCTCACCGCCGAGGGCACCGTACGTGTTGGTATTACCGACCACGCTCAGGATGCACTGGGTGACGTCGTCTACGTCGACCTTCCCTCTGTTGGCGATTCTGTAGCTGCTGAGGAGAGCTTTGGTGAGATTGAGTCCACCAAGTCTGTCTCTGATCTCTTTGCTCCCATCTCCGGTGAGATTGTTGCTGTCAACGAAGGCCTGGAGGATGACCCCGCACTGGTTAACTCCGATCCCTACGGTGAGGGCTGGATTGTTGAGATTCGTCCCGAGAACGCTGACGACCTGGCAGGCCTGCTGAATGCAGAGGGCTATCAGGCTGAGCTGGATAAGCTCTAAACCACAGGGTTACTCCCAAAGGAGCATATCTTAGGGTAAGGCGGTGAGACCGATTGGTCTCGCCGCCTTCTTTTTGCGCTTTTGCATCTTCCCTCGAATATGCATATAAACGCAACTAAACGGGCATTTTTGTTGTTTTTCCAAAGGTAGAAAAGACTAATGGAAGGCTTGAGGGATAGCTAAACCCCAAGTGGGAAGCTCTTTCAAGCTAAATGTGATGAAAACTTCAGCTATTGCGAGAAGATAAATTTTTCCTCGTAAAGCAGTCCAATAAGCGATATGAGTGTCTATAAGACGGGATTTTTTGCTACTATTGGTACTATTGGTGTCTATTGGTGTTTGAGTATATGGGAATTTTTGGGCTCGAAAACCCCTCAAAATACCCGCTCTGAATAGCGAAATGCCTTGTGAGGCTATAAGATTGTCTGGAAGGTTCACGGTTTATCATTTCGTGATAAACCAACGAATCGATCTATCACACTCTCAACACAAGAAGCAAAGACGTTCGGTCTTTTGCGGCCCCTCATCCTCGTGGGGAACGCGCCACTCACTCACTACGGCGCGTACGCAAGCAGACCGGGCATGTACCTGAAAGACATAGATGACCTCACGCATCGATGAAAACCCTGCTAATCCTGAGGGTTCACAAGAGGGCGCGGCGAGCGGCAATGATCGTAATCCGCGCGAGGTAAAGAG
>CAUQVM010000090.1:0-6927 GCA_963521575.1 uncultured Rothia sp. | reverse complement strand
CATCCTCACCGCACGGGCGGATCGGGGCACAACGCTGTGCTGAAATGTGTAGCGGATTGCTACGAAAAGTCGATTGATGTTTCTGGATGAGAAGCAGATCGTACCGGTGGGCTAACTCTACATTTAGCTCGCTGCTTCTTATGCAGGGGATTATCGTAGATGGTTATTTAACCTCTCGTCCACCCCTCACCAAGAAATATGAGCTAGCCCATATTTGGTGAGGGGCGAGCGGTCGGCTCGTGCCGGATAACCGGTCACGAAAGGTGTGTGGAATCTCTAGGGATTAGAGCTTTACGCGGGGTGCCACGGGAGTGACAGCCTCAATCTTTGCGGATGCTTCAGCATCGGTGGAGGTGGACTCTGCCTCGCGCATTGCTTCAACGCGTGCGGCGTAGAGACCACGCTCTTCCTTGACCTTCTTGTCATCCCAGCCGAGTTCGGAACGCATGATGTCGAGGATCTCGTCTGCTGCAGCCAGACCGCGGTCGCGCTGCTCGAGGTCGAGGCGTACGCGGCGGACCAACACATCCTCCAGGTGTAGGGCACCTTCGTAGCGGACACCGAAGACGACGTCTGCGCGCAGGAACTGGGGTGCCTTAGCCAGGGGAGTACCGAGGGGTGAATCAGCGTCGATGAGAGCGCCGAGGTCCTCAATCTGTGCACCATAACGCTCGAGCAGGTGGGTGATACGATCCTCGTCCCAGCCATAACGCTTAGCGTAGCGGGCACGATTAGCGGCGATAGCGTGGTAGCCTTCGGCACCGACCAGGCCAATTGAGGCAGTTACGGAGGGGTTCTGCTTGGCCTGCTCGCTCAAGGCAAAGTCCACGGCATCCTCGGCCATGACGCGGTAGGTAGTAAGCTTACCGCCGGCAATGGCGCTTAGACCCGGGGCTACCTCGGTGACGGTGTGCTCGCGAGAGACCTTGGTGGATGCGGCGCCGTCCTTGACCTTGGGCTGCAGTAGCGGACGCAGACCGGTGTAGGTGCCGATAATGTCATCGTGGGTCAGGGGGTTGGCGATGAGCTTATTGGCCTGCATGAGCACGTAGTCAATGTCCTTGCGGGTGGCGACGGGGCGCTCGCGGTCCTCGGTGTAGGGGGTGTCGGTGGTACCGATAATCCAGTAGCGCTGCCACGGGATAATGAAGAGCACAGACTTTTCGGTCTTGGTGAAGATACCACTGGTGGCGTTAATGCGATTGCGCGGCACCACAATGTGAATGCCCTTGGAGGCGAGTACTTCCAGGCCGCCGTCGGGGTTGGCGAGGGATTCGGACTCTTCGGTCCACACCCCGGTGGCGTTAATAATATGCTTGGCGCGCACATTCAGGCGTTCGCCGGTCTCCAGATCTGCCAGCTCTGCGCCGATCACGCGGCCGGATGCGTCCTTGGTGAAGCCGACAACCTGGGTGCGGGATGCAGCCAGTGCTCCGTAGCCCGCTGCGGTACGGACGACGTCGATGACCAGGCGTGCGTCGTCAACGCGTGCATCGTAGAACTGGATTGCGCCGCTAAACGCGGAGTCCATAATGTCGGGGAAGATGGTCTTGGTGCCAGCCTTGGTGAAGTGACGCTGGGAGGGGACACCCTTGTGACCGCGGGATCCGAGGAATGCTAGGGTGTCGTACATGCCGATACCGACGGCGGAGTAGGCACGCTCGATGACGGGCATCTTAAGGGGCCACAGGAAGGGCTGTGCGTGCACCAGATGGGGTGCAATCTTGTTCAGCAGCAAACCGCGTTCGGTGAGTGCCTCGGTAACTAGCTTGAAGTCAAGGTTGTAGAGGTAGCGCAGGCCGCCATGGACGAGCTTGGAGGACCATGCGCTGGTGCCTGCCGCCCAGTCGCCGGCCTCGACGATGCCGGTGCGCAGGCCGCGGGTTGCGGCATCGAGGGCAATACCTGCACCGGTAATGCCACCGCCAACGACAAGGATGTCAAGTTCTTCGGTGCTCATGCTTTTGAGTGCGTGGGCACGAGATGCGGCGGTCAGCTGTGACTGCTGTGCAAAGTGCTGGGAGCTCATGTGCTGTTCTTCTCTGTGCGGGCCGCGGTAGCGGCGTGGTTGTTTTCGTCTTGACTCAGTAAAACCCAGTAATGAAATATTAACCAAGTAGAATGAACGGATTTTCACGAAGGGTCTGTGGATAATGAACGAACGCGCCCGACACACTTATGAAGCGGCCGAGCTGTACTACATACATAATCTGACGATGGACGCCATTGCGAGCCGGCTGGGAGTGTCGCGTGCTACGGTTTCACGCCTGCTAAAAAGTGCGCGTGAGAGTGGCATGGTCCAGATTCGCCTAGATGATTCCTTCCGTGCCCGCAACGAGCTGGAGCGGCGCATTGGTGAACGCTACAAAGTGCGCGTCACCCTGGTAAATGTGCGTGCTGACGCCACCCCGATTGACCGTATGAGCCAGGTGTCACGCAGTGCGGCGGCCCTGCTGGACTCGCTCATTGACAATGGCACCCATCTGGGGGTGGCATGGGGCTCGACCATGACCGAGGTTTCGCGGTACCTGCCGCGCCGGCCCCTCACCGGGGTAAAGGTTGTGCAGCTCAATGGTGCCGGTAACGCCCACCACTCGGGTATTCCGTATCTGGGCTCCCTGCTGGGGCAGCTGGTGAACGCCTACGACGCGCAGAGCGTACACTTCCCGGTACCTGCTTTCTTCGACTATGCCGAGACCAAAGAAGCAATGTGGCGTGAGCGGAGTGTTCAGGCGAATCTGCGCGCGCAGCAGGGGGTAGACCTCGCAATCTTTGGTGTGGGTGCGTTCGGTGGCCCCATTCCTTCTCACGTGTATGCGGGTGGCTATTTTGATGCCGCGGAGCAGCGGCAGCTACGCGAGTTAGGCGTGGTGGGAGATATGTGTACTGTCCTACTGCGGGAAGATGGTTCCTGGGCTGATGTGGGGATTAATCGCCGCGCCTCCGGACCGATCCCGCAGGAGCTGGCTCGTATTCCGCGCCGTATCTGCGTGGCCTCGGGGGTACATCGGGCGAAGGCATTGCGCGGGGCGTTGCGAACCGGTGCCATTACCGACCTAGTACTCGATGATGCCCTGGCAAAGGTTCTTATGGAGCGCTAAACGTTTTGGTTCCTTCAATCTTTTAGTGATTGATGTTTCGACACGACCTTGAATGTCGCTTCGTTTTGGTTTTAGACGTACAATGTGATGCGTCCGCATTGCACCCCGTGCATATTATGCACCTAAAGAATCACATGATGTGTACCACGTGCATCACTCACTGATAGAAAGAACCAACCATGACCCTACCCTATAATGCGCAGGTGAACCCCCACCTGGGCGATCCCGGCATCACCACCATGCACGGTGATGCGCAGTCCTCGGACGCAACTCCTTTGCCCGGCCCCGGCGCGGGGGAGTGGACTATCACCGGTACGAAGCTGGGCGGCGCTTGCCCGACTATTTTGGCCGGTCGTGACGGGTACATCCAGGTGCTGTGCACCCAGGTATTTGCGCACGGGGAGTTCATCACGCCCAAGTTATCCATTCTTGACCCGCTACCGGTCGGGAGCTTTCTCACTTGGATATTCCTAAGGGTGCCCTACTGGGCGGTGTGTACGCCTACCTGGATGCGAAGGACCGGATGATGCTGGTGGACGTTCCCAGTGCCTGCTCCGTCTGGCCCACGGTAGCGACGGACGCGATATCCGTGTTGAGGAGCGCATTGATCTGAGTCGTCTACTGGCACAGAGTCCCAAGGATGCGGTGGTTGGCATGGTTCCCGATTGGGCGGGCCGCGTGTGGGTGGCGACGAAGAACGGCTATGTTGCGGTTATTGATTCGGCTACCGGCACGATTCGTTCGATGCGCCTGAATAAGGTATCAGTCGCCGGTGAGCGTATCGATAATTCGATTTCGGCGTGTCCGCGCGGGGTAAGCGTTGTGACTTCACACGGTATCTACATGCTGAGCGCGACGGCAACCGGTGAGCCGAAGTTGTCCTGGTGGCATGACTACGACCGCGGCAGTGCACGCAAGCCGGGCAAGCTGGCGTGGGGATCTGGTGCATCACCGACCTTCTTCGGCCCGAATGGCTCGGATTATGTCATGCTGACCGATAACTCTGATGTTCAGGAATCGGTGATTGTGTACCGCACCGATAGCGGCGAAAAAGTGGGTAGCGCAGGTCTGTTTACTGCTGGTTCCTCTGGCACTGAGAATTCAATGATTGGCGTGGGCAATACGATGGTGGGTGCGAGCACCTATGGTTATCCGTACCCCAAGTATCCCGAGGGTGCTGGCCCCTCGGTACCCACCAGCGCGCTATTTGCTCCGGGTATGGAACGTTGGGACATTACTGATCGCGGTCTACAGAAGGTGTCGGATCGCAAGGATGTCTACTCTTCGGCTGTTCCTCGCTATTCTGCGGCGGATGGACTGATTTATACCTGTGAGCGTCGTCGAGGACCTGCAGGCATGGCTAACGGTGCCTACGCCTGGGCAGTGGCTTTGGATATGGAGAGCGGCCGAACGGTGCATGAGCAGCGCCTGCCGCAGCATGTGAGCCTGCTGTTGGGTGGCGGTGATACCCTGCAGATGGTAGGCACAATTGACCGGAACGGTACATGGTGGCAGGGAACGATTAGCGGTGTGTACCGCATCGCGAAGGCTTAGGAGAGGAAATAGATCATGACTGAGAATTTGGAACAGAACTTCCGTGCGCCTCTCCGTGCCGAAGCCTCCCGCCGTGTTGCCCTGAAGGTTGCGGGTGTTTCCGCGGCGCTGGTGGCCGGTGGGGTGAACGTTGCCGATGCCGCACCGCGTTCGGGCGGCCGACGTGTCCGCCCTGTTACTGGGGCCCGCGGTGGAGGTGCTGCTTCTTCGGCGCTGACGCAGGTGCCGGTTCGTTATTCTGAGCCCTGTGTGCGTCTTGAGCTGAAGGGGGAAGCGGGTGCACAGCCCGTGGCTTTGTAAGATCGCCCGGCGCGTACGCTGAGTCTGCTTAACCTGCCGGTTCGCTTGAGCATTGTGAACGAGGGGAATGTGGCTTTGCCGGTGGGTACCCGTCTGCTGGTGCGGGCTCGGGCTCAGGACCCGCAGAATGGTTTGATGCGTGAGCCTGCAACAGCTTTGCGCGTGGTGGGTGGTCGTTCGGTGGGGGGCCTCCGGAATGCCGGGCGCTTCGGTGCTGGTGGCTCCGCCTGATGCTCTGAATTTGGATGCTCTTCACCGCGGTCAAGTGACGGGCTCTGCAGGGTCGGGAACCGAGAGCGTACTGGAGTTGCGCACGGCGATTCCTGCGGGTCGTCGCTTGGGTATTCAGCTGGAGTACCGCGTGGCGTCCGGAGTTGCTGGTTCGGCCCTGCGTCAGGTGCATGTGAATGCCGCCTTGGATATGGCGGCGGCTGGCATGTCGCGTGAGTTCTACGAAGTGCAGAGTCCCGCGGTGACGGCATCTCTGGCATAGATGATGTGTTGGTCTGGCTACGGTGCTTAGTTCACTGTGGCGCTTGCTCAGATAGAGCGTCATACAGATAGCCGTCCGGTGTTGTTCCCCGAGGAATCACACCGGATGGCTTTGCTGTTATGTTGCGGGATGGAGCGTGAATGAGCTTTGTTGCCCGGGTGAGGGTTGTGGATCTCCCTAGTCCTTTACCCTGCGTTCGCCGAAGGCTACGGTTACGGCGTGATGTAGTGCCTCGCGCACCATGGCAATGGCGGGGTTTGCAGCGGATTCACGGCGTACGGCGGTAAAGATTTTACGGGAGGGTTTTCCGGGCAGATCCACAATGCGTAGACCCTCGGTGGTGGAGAGGGAGGAGAGAATGAACCCTGGCACAATGGTGACGGCAAACCCGGCCTTGACGAGGTTGGAGTTGGTAATCATATCGTTGGCGCTGTAGCGGATGACCGGTTCGAATCCGGCGGTTCGGCACTGATTAATGGCCCAGGTGCGGGAGGTGTTCTGCTCCATTTCCAGAACCCAGGGTAGGGCGTGGGCCTCTTTGAGAGAGGTGATGGAGGAGGTACTGGGCACGATGAGACTCAGCGGGTCCTCGGTGAGTAGCTCGGAGTGTAGTTCGGGGTATTCGGGGATGTGATGGTGCGGGTAGGCTTCGGAGATTACCATGTCGTATTCGCGGCTACGGGTGAAGGAGGTGCCGGTTTCGGGGTCGATTTGTAGCACCTGTAGGGTGAGCGAGGGTGCATGTTCGGCGAGGTAGCTTAGGGTGGCCGGTAATAGGGCGAAGGCTGCGGACTGGAAGATGGCTAGGCGCACAATTCCGGCGGGTTCTCCGGTGAGGTTGGCGACTGAGGTTTGCATGCGGTCAAGTTCACGTAGAACCCGGCGGGCACTGTCGACAACGATGAGGCCGGCGCTGGTGAGCTGTACTCGGCGCCCGATGCGTTGCAGGAGCCGAGTACCGGTTTCTTTTTCGAGGGTTGCAATCTGTTGGGAGACAGCGGAGGGGGTAAGGCTGAGGGCTTCTGCGGCTGCGATAATAGTGCCGCGTTCTTGGATTTCGAGGAGCATGTGCATGCGCCGGATGTCATAGATGGACAATAGTGTTCTCCTGGTGGTGCGGGGTGTCTGGGAGTCTAAGGCACTCCTGCCACTATTTGGTGCGAGGTGCTTTTGAGACTATTTTTGATATGTTCGTTTGTTACGTTCGTGGTTCGGCGTTTGGGTGCTGAAAGTGCTAGCCTGAGAGGGATAGATAGCGTTGTCGCTATGGTTCGTACTCTCCGCCGGCGGAATGGAACGTTTAGCCGGAAGCGGGGTTTATGCCACCTCATCTAATATTTAGAAATTCTAAACAAATTTTGGAAAAAACATTCAGTTTTTCTAATGAGGTATTCAGCACCTTTTTGTGGTGAAATAGAGACATCATCAACGTGGTGTGCATCGCGCACAGTGAAATAGTTAGGAGTCGAGGATGACCCA
>CAUQVM010000089.1:0-7030 GCA_963521575.1 uncultured Rothia sp. | reverse complement strand
ATCACCGAACACCCCAACACCGGCCCCAGCACCGGAGGATTCAAACCCACCAGCCCCTGCAACGACCACGCCCTCCTCATCAAAGCCGCCATCGAACACCAAATCCGCTACGACCTCCCCGCAACCCAACAACCCCCCAAAGGTGCCACCCTCGCCGAAAAACTCACCAACTGGGCACACCACGTCGATACCGACTACGCCACCACCAAACTCACCGGCTGGCGCAAAGCAATCAAAGCACTCGACGAAACCACCATCCCCCTCAGGCTCCCCTGCCCCAACTGCGGCACCGAATGGGTCATCACCGAAACCAGTGAAGGCGGGCAACGGGTAGGCGAAGCAATACGCTTCCACCTACAAGCCGAAACCGCCACCTGCACCGCCTGCCAAACCACCTGGCACGGCATCGACACCATCCGAACCGCCCTCATTGCAAACCCCTAAAAACTTGTGTATACTCTCGCCCAGCTTCACGGTGCCCAAAAACAAAACACCCTGAAGCAGGAGTGGACATACCTGGTTAGCAGCCACACGCCAAAAGCCCCCGGAACCTGACGGACACCGGGGGCTTTTGGCGTCCCTGAGCATCACTCCATTCGCACAGGAGATAACACATGGCTACGAACCTACGCAGCGGCAGAGACTACTGGCGACTCCGCCAACGATTCTTCGAACAGTGCCGCACCAACAACGCACCATGCTGGCTCTGCGGCCAAGCTATCGACTACTCGTTACCATGGCGAGACGATGACGGAACAGTCAACGACGCCGCATTCGAACTCGACCACCTACACCCCGTATCTACCCACCCAGAGCTCGTCAAAGACCCAGCAAATTTCAGGGCATCCCACAGGGAATGCAACCGAAATAGGGGTAATAAGAAGGCAATCAACAATATCGGTGTTCCGTCTCGACGGTGGCATGTCTAGCCATAACGGGGGTAGGGGCGGTCAGAAAATAAACCTCTCCTGCCGCGGAACAGTCCTGGGGCCTCTCTTCCTCTCCCCCCGACAAAATAACCGGGGGACGCGCGCGCGATTATAGCCCGTGTAAAAAGAATTGTGCCTACGTGTAAAGAAATGCGAGGGATTACATGCTGGATCTGGATGATATAACCGCCCGTGTCTACCTAGCGCCGCTGGTCAAAGAAGCTATCGAAGAAGCAGAAGCTGCAGGCGTCATCAAGGACATGGACGTAGCCGCCAGCGCCCTTGCCGTCGAATACGCTCGGACGCTCGATGAGACGTGGGATGAATGCATCGAAAACGGCACGTGGGATGTCTGGCTCAAATGCCTCAATATTGCTGGCCCTAACCTCAACAGGACACTCACCGCACTGGGTCTAACTCCTGTTTCTCGCGGTGAAATGGCAGTCAAGGACGCGAAGGTGGATGTTGTTGATGAAATCCTCAGCAAGAGAAAGCGCTCCCCTTAAAGGTTCTACTGTTCCTCGCCTGTGGACTCGGCCCCTGCGTGAGCTGACTCCTGAGACGAGTCTCGGATTTGAGGCTATCGAGTTTGCTGAGCGCGCGCTAGGGCGCACCCTGCATCCTTGGCAGAAGTGGTTCCTGGTGCATTCGATGGAACTTGCCCCTGGCAGCTTTGCCGCCGACGATGTGCCCCAATTCCGGTTTGAGACCGTGCTCTTACTCGTTGCTAGACAGAACGGTAAGAGCTACATCATGAGCACCCGCCTTCTGTGGCGCATGGTCGCTTGGGACGGCCCAGAAGAGGAACCGACCCTGGTTCTCGGCACAGCCCACAAACTGTCTCTGGCAGAAGAGATCCTTGACCTATCGCACACCGCGCTGAAGAACTCGCCGATTAGCTCTCGCCTCGCGCAGAAGAGCAACACGAATGGCAATAAGTTCATCAAGCTCACTAACGGCGCACGGTACAAATGTGAGGCTGCCAGCGATGACGGTGGCCGTGGCCTCTCCGTCACTGATCTTGCTTTTGACGAGCTTCGTCAGCAACGCGAGTGGTCGGCATGGTCAGCAATGACCAACACGACCAACGCAATCACCTCCTCGCAGACCATCGCCGTCTCTAACGCCGGCGAAGCGAAATCGGAGGTGCTGCGGAGCCTTCGCGCGAAGGGCATTGAAGAAATCCAAGCGTGTGAGGCCGCGCAAGCGAAGGGCACGGAATATAGCCCTGCTGATCCGTCTCTTGCTCTGTTCGAATACAGTGCCCCAGACGACTGCGATATCTTCGACCGAGAAGCCTGGGCAATGGCGAACCCCTCGCTCGGCTACCCTCACGGTCCGAGTGAAGAAACTCTTGCCGCCCGCGCCGCCCTTGTTGGCAAGCCCGGTGAAGGCATGCCCGAGCACAAGTTCCGCACCGAGAACTTGTGCCAATGGGTGAACGTTGCAGAAGACTCTCTGTTCAAGGAAGAAGACCTCCTAGAGTGCCTCGACCCTGACAGTGAGCCAGCGCAAGAGTCACCCATCTATATTTCAGTTGATGTGTCAGATGACCGCAGGATGTCCACCATTTCACTCGCCGCATGGCGTGAAGACGGACTCCCCCATGTTGAGGTGCTAGCGCAGCGCCCCAACACCGAATGGATCCCAGCATTCCTCGCTGAGAAGCTCACCTTTGAGCCTGCAGCAGTCATCATCCAGGGACGAGGTGCTCCTGCTTCATCTCTCATCGACTACATCGAAGCCGCCGGTACCGCCGTGCTCAAGTGTGAAGGCACCGCCCTCACTAATGCATACGCGCAGTTCTATGACAGAGTAATCGATCATTCGATTCGGTGGCGAGACCAGCCCGCGCTCACCCTCGCGTTGGGTGAAATTCAGGTCAAGAGCATGGGCGATGCCTTCGTCTTCAACCGGTCAAAGTCCCCTATCGACATCGCCCCGGCCTGTGCGGCTGCTTTTGCGCTCTGGGGTCTGACCTCTCAGAAAGCACCCGAAAAGAAGGTCAGCGCATACGCCGGCGACTACGAAGATTGGTACACAGCAGATCAAATCGAGGATGGAGGTAAATGGTGGTAGCACAGAGTATCGGCCAGATTATCACTGAGGCCATCATTAACCGCCTCCCCAGGACTGCAGGCACGTTCCAAGGCCGGCATGTAGACATCTTCGTCAATAACGCTGAAGGGTCGGATGATTCTAACCCTGCCAACGCAACGCTGGCCGCTCTCTACCGCTACCAGCCCTACGTGAGGGCCGCGGTCGATTGGTACGCCCGGCACGTCGCCCAAATGGCCATCCACACGTTCGTCCGAGATGGGGAACATCGAGAGAGGAACACCGACAACCTCGCCCATGAGCTTCTGTCTGGACAGCCGAACCCGTGGATGACAGGCTTTGAGCTCATCTACGACCTGGTTGCAAATCTGACGCTCTACAACCGTGCTCATTGGTTCTTCCTCACCTCCGAGGACGGCACTCCAGAGATTCACCCCTTCCCCACCGCGTGGGTCACCCCCGTCTGGGATACCTGGGAGTCAATCTCCCACTACAAGGTTCAGCCGCCGGGCAAGAGCTCAGCGGTAGAGATCCCCGCCGACAAGTGCGTTACTTTCACCGGCTGGTCACCGACCCCCGGCAACTCATGGAGCGTCATCGACACCCTCCGTATGGTGCTTGAGGAGAACTACCACTCCCACAGGTACCGTATTCAGCTCTGGCGCCGCTCCGGTCGAGCTGGCACGTACATTTCCCGTCCAACCTCTGCACCAGAATGGGACAACAACGCGCGCAGGCGATTCTACGCAATGTTCGAGGACTTCACCGGAGACCACGGCGCTCGCGCAGGCTCAACTCCTCTGCTAGAAGACGGCATGGAAATCAAATCCACGACCTTCAAATCGGCAGACGAACAGTGGGCAGAATCAATCACCCTCAGCCTGCACACCGTGGCCCAGGTGTTCCAAATCCCCGCAGGGCTCCTCGGAGCGACCGACGGACTCAGCTACTCCAGCATGCGAGAGATGAACCGGGCCATCTTCAGCAACACGCTCGGCCCGCTCGTCCGCTCGATTGAAGACCGTCTGAACACCTTCGTCCTGCCCCAGCTTGGCATCGACCGGAAGCAGTACTTCGTCGAGTTCAATGTGCAGGAAATGCTCCGCGGATCCATCGAAGACCAGGCGAATATTTTCTCCACCTCGACGGGTGGCCCGTGGATGACCCGAAATGAGGCGCGCAGGATCAACAACCTGCCTCCTGTGCCTGGCGGGGATGAGCTCATCACCCCTCTCAACGTCATTGTCGGTGGGCAAACCTCGCCGCAGGACGGTGGCTCCGCATACCAGGGCGGCGGAAAGGCTGCAGAGCTCATCCACGCCAATCTGGAGCGCGCTGAGCGAATCCATCAGGCACGAGGCAAGACCCCGATCAGCCGCCTCGAGAAGGAGCTTGCTGACGACCTCAGAAAGCATTCAGCGGCCCCGGACCCCGCCGGCACTGCCCGCAATATCTACCAACAGGTAGAGCGCCGCGGCGCTCCTCCGTACACAGACATTCAGGAAGAGACCAATGACAATCCACTATAAGGATGCCGATTCAGGCTCTGTCGCCCTCATTGAGGGATCAGAAGAGCGCAAGGGCATCTTCACTGGCTACGCCGCGGTTTTCGGCAATATCGATTCCGTCGGAGACCGTGTAGTGCGCGGGGCCTTCGCTGAGACCCTCGCCAACGATTACCGAGCTGGCGGCGCAGGTATCCCCTGCTACTGGGGCCACCGCCTCGATGATCCCGAAATGGTCATCGGCGAAACCATCTCAGCCGTTGAGGACGAGCACGGCCTCAAGGTCACCGTACAGCTCGACCTTGAGAATCCCAAAGCGGCGAAGGCCTACGAGCTCATCCGCCGCAAGCTCGTCAACCAGATGTCATTCGCATACGTCATCGAAGACTGCACCGAAAACACGGCCGACAAGTGCACTGACTTGACCAAGCTCCGACTCTTCGAGGTATCCCTCGTCCAGATCGGAGCAAATACCGAAACTGAACTTACTGATGTCAAGGCGTTCAAGGCCGGCCGCAAGATTTCCTCATCAAATCTGGAAACTCTCAAGCGTGCCGTAGAGCTTCTTGAATCAGTGATTGACGACGCCGAACCCGACGTCGAGAGTAGCGGCAAGGACCACCCAAAGCCCAATCCTGAGGAGCCGGAAACGGCCAAGGGAAAGGAGGCGGCGGCTGACACACCGCGCACGCTCACGGCAGAAGAGCTGGCAGAGTACAAAGCATATTTCTCATAGAAAGGAGCCAACATGGCATCCATTAGCGATCAGCTCGCATCCGTCAAGGCAGAGGCAGAAGAGGTTCTTGCCGCCGCTGCCAAGGGTGGAGCTGTAAACCGTGCGCGTCTGGAAGAACTCCGTACCACCATGGAGAATCTAAAGGCAGACCAGGACGCAGTAGCAGAAACCAACGCACTGCTGAAGGCACTCGGCACCCCGCAGCCCGAGCCTGAACCCCAGCCCGCCCCCGCCGCTGAAAAGGGCGCTGTCAGCTTCGGCCGAGAGGTCGTCACCGCGCTCGCGAAGACTGGTGCCTTGGGCATGCTTGGCGCGTCCCGCAAGGCGACCGCTGAATTCATCAGCTCTAAGGCCGCCGGCGATGCCGTTACTACCACTAATGCCGCCTCTGGCACCGGCCTGCAGACCCTGCTGACCGATGTCGATAAGAACATCATTCCCGCTTACGTAGAGGGACCGACCATTGGCAAGTGGTTGTCTTCTGGCACCATTGACGGCAACTCCATTACCTTCTTCACTGCGAACGAGTGGACTGTCGCCTCTGGCCGCCCCGGCACCACGGCAGAGAATACTAAGCGTGCAGGCGTTACCCCGCCCCCGCTGACCTCGGTCAACGTCTCGCTGAAGAACATTGCCGGTTGGCACATGATCACCCAGGAAATGGCAGAGGACCTGTCCTTCCTCGCCTCTGAAATCAACACCAACCTGCTTCAGCAGCTGGTTCGTGTGGAGGAGGAGCAGTTCCTTAGCGGTACCGGTACTGGCAACGATCTGACCGGTATCTTGACTACCGCTGGCATTCAGAGCGAGGCCGCGGCGACTGCCGCCGATAACTTCGACGCAATTCTGCGTGCGCAGACTAAGATGCTCAAGGCCACCGGCCTACGCGCAGACGGTCTGGTTATCCACCCCGACGACTACACCAAGTTGCGTCTGGTGAAGGACGGTAACGGCCAGTACCTGGGTGGCGGCGCTTTTACCGGTGCCTACGGTGTTGGCGGCGTCCTCGTGGATCCGCCGATTTGGGGCATCCCCGTCATTCAGACCAACGCGATTCCCGCCGGTACCGCTCTGATCGGTCACAGCTCCGCAGCTACCGCATACCGTAAGGGTGGCCTGCGTGTGGCCGCATCGAATGACGTCAACGATGATTTCCTTTACCGCCGCTTCCGCGTGCTGGCAGAGGAACGCGTCGCCCTGGCAGTCAAGGCGCCGAAGGCGTTCGTCAAGATCACCTTGAAGTAAACACCTCATAGGAGAGGGGGAAACATGTCACAGTACCCGTCTATCAGCACCCAGCCGGCATCTCCTCGAGAAGCCGCTGAAGCCGCAGTCCGTGCCTGGTGCGGTTGGCATGTTTCCCCTGTCATCGAGGAAACGCTGACGCTCGACGGT
Source organism: uncultured Rothia sp. (assembly GCA_963521575.1). Lineage (GTDB taxonomy): Bacteria > Actinomycetota > Actinomycetes > Actinomycetales > Micrococcaceae > Rothia. The sequence goes on along the minus strand of CAUQVM010000089.1, from coordinate 407 downwards.
AACGGTACTAACCGTATCGTGCTCCCTTCGAACATGGTGCATGCCGTCAATGAACTACTCGTTGACGGCATGCCTGTCGAGGGGTTCAGTTTTTCCCGAGATGGGTGGGTGCAGCTCCCGGCGGGGTGTCTCACGCCCCGCCGTCCTGGATGCATTACCGCTGTGATTACGCACGGGTGGGATTACGTCCCCGATGTCCAGAAGGTCATTGGGGACTTTACCGCTCGTGCGGCAATGGGAACCCCATCGAACATTGCCTCCCAGCGTGCCGGCACGCAGTATGTCGCCTATGCAACGCACAATGGTGAGGCCACCGGCGGGGGTCTGCTCTCGACTGAGAAGGCTCTGCTGGAGAAATACAAGCTGAGGCAGGTCCCCTAAATGTTTGGCCTAGCATCATACCCAAC
>CAUQVM010000088.1:0-7113 GCA_963521575.1 uncultured Rothia sp. | reverse complement strand
GCCATATACACACCGTAGGTCAGCATCATGAGCTCAGAGTCGTGGCTAATCCCCGATGCTACCAACAGGGTTAAGGAGATACCCAGAAAAGCCAACCAGGTGGCACTGGCGAGGGCAATAACCCACGAGAAGACACTGAGCACGGGGTGGGGCACCTTGAATGTTCGCTCAACTGTGGCCGAAGCTTCTGAAGAATCAGAGATAGGGGAGATGGGGAGAATTGCTGAGTCCGCGCCCGTAGTATCTCGTGGGCTGACGGGTAGCACTTCAAGGGGCCGGGTCTGGGTGAGTTGCTGATTGCTGAGAGGCTCCTTTTGCGGGGATGTGCGGGTTACGGAACGCCACGGAATATGCACACCTGCGTGCGGATCCTGTTGCCCGGGAGCAACACGCCGCTCATGCGGGGCATGTTGGCTACCCGGGCGGTGCTTCCGGCGTTGAGGAGGGACACCCTCGGCATCGGGAGAGCTGGAAAGGTAGGGCTGCTGCATCGCTGGCTCCTGAGCTGTGTTATGAGAAAGTGACAGGGTCGATAAATCCCCACACCGGACTTCCGGTGGGTGGCTCGCGCAGAGGTGATGGGTCCCAAAATCAAGCTATGTTAACGAGCATTTAGCGTATGAGTATAGGAAAAACATGTGATGAACCATATATTCTCTCTACACTTCAAGACTACGAGCGAATCATCGGGAAAACGAGCGTGTCGAGGAATATCATGCTTTATGACGCAAAAATTTCAAAGAAACAGAGCCACCGGCAATAAACCTTACTATTAAGGTTTAAAGAATGGTGCCGGAGCGCGTTATAAGACAGAGATACCTGGTACACATATAAACCATCAAGGAGCGAACCGTGGGAATTATTCTACCTCTCATTTATCTGCTCCTGGGTTTAGTTCTTACTTTCACACTCCCCGAACAATGGGGCCTACGCGTCAAGGAAGGTACCTCGACCCTGCTGACCCGCTGGATCATTCCTGGCGTCATTATCTACACGGTTGCCACAAGCCGCCTCGAACTCTTCGTCACGGCGGCCGCCACTATGGTGCTCATGCTTCTGCTTGTGCGGTGCGCCGGCTTCTTCACCCGCGACCCGGTGCAGAAACTCGCCTTTGTCTACCTAAACGCCGGCCTCTTCGGGATTCCCGTGGTAGCCGGGTTCTGGGGCGAAGAAGCGGTGCGCGTCTACATTGGTAACTCCATTATAGGGAATATACTGGGTACCTCGCTACTACGCGGTGATTCTAAAGCCGACGCCGGGGTCAGGGAGGGCAATGCTCCGGATGCACAAGCCACTAGAAGCCGTAGCGGAACCCTCTGCACGGTACTGCGAGGTCTGCGCACGAGCCCGCCCGTCATCGCTGTGGTGGTGGGTCTACTCTGCCTGCCCGCCGGGCCTTTCCTGAGCCAGCACGGGGCAGGATTCTACCGGGTACTGACCTGGATTTTCAGCTTTATCGGAATGATTGTTCTGGGAATGTGGCTCGGTGCCGCCAAACTACACCGCGCCGACCTAACCGTGCCGCCGGATGGGCGCTCCTCCGTGCCGTGCTCGTGAGCATCTACAGCATCGGCGTGCTGGCACTTGCCCGCTGGGCACACGATGCGGTGGGTGTGCACTTTGATCAGCTACTCGCGCATCCGCAGGTGCTCTTCATCTTGGCAGTTCTACCTCCAGCCGCCAACATCGTCATTCTGGAAACTCACTACCGGCATGAGGGTACCGCCGCCCCGGTCATTGCCTCCGGCGCCATTGTCAGCCTGGGGCTTATCGCGTACGCGGTACCAATTCTGAAGCTGGCCTTCTGAGGCTCCTCCGAAGCGACCCGAGAAAGCTATTCTGAGACTGTCCGCAGCGGGGCACACACAACGGGAGGACGGGTTTCATAGAACCCCGCCCTCCCGCGGTTTCACGCCAATCTAGAGATCAGCTGCTGTAAAGGCATAGCATCTAGCGAACGATGCGGTACACCTTTGCCTCGTAGGGACGCAGGGTCGAACCGGCGTCATCCTTGTAGTTCGAGCTCACCAGCTCAACACGAGCACCAGCTTCACGAGCCTCGTTCAGCAGGGCGAAGTCACGCTCCTGCTCCTCAGCGGTGAAGTTCGAAATCACCAGCAGAGACTCGTTCGCGGGGCTGCCATCCGCGCCACCGGTACGGGTGTACGCGTACACAGCCTCGTCCTCGTTGTGCGGAACCTGAACCGAATCCACCGGAGCGAAGGACGCATAAACCATCAGGTCCTTCAGCTCACCGCGGCGCAGAGCCACCAGCTGCTGGTAGTGGTAGAAGACCGAGTCCTCATCGGCCAGCACAGCCTCGGCGTTAATCGTCGGGTAGTTCGGGTTCACAGCAATCCACGGGGTCACACCCTCGGGGCTAAAACCGCCGTTAGCGGAAGCATCCCACTGAACCGGGGTACGAGCATTGTCGCGACCCTTGATGTAGATAGCCTGCATCGCCTCTTCGTGGCTCAGACGCTTGTGGTCCACGTGCATGTCCTCGTAGAAACGAATTGAGTCACCATCGCGGTAATCCTCAATCGAATCGAACTTCACATTGGTCATGCCGATTTCTTCACCCTGGTAGATGTACGGGGTGCCCTGCATGAAGTGCAGGGTGGTCGCCAGCTGCTTAGCGGACAGGGTACGGAGCTCATCCGAATCGTTACCGAAACGGGAAACCACACGCGGCTGGTCGTGGTTGTTCCAGTACAGCGAACCCCAGGCGTTGCCCTCCAAGGTGGTCTGCCAGTCGTTCAGGATGCGTTTGAGCTCGGTCAGCTTGTACGGCGCGTAGGACCACTTGCCGCCCAGCTTACCGTTCGGGTCGTTGTCCACGCCCATGTGATCGAAGTGGAAGATCATGTTCAGCTCACCGGTGTGGTAGCCAGCCCAGAGCTTAGCGTCCTCGGGGCTGGTTGCGCTGGTCTCACCCACGGTCATCACATCGTAGCGGCTGAAGGTCTCACGGGTGAGCTCCTTCATCCAGGGGTGCACCATGGTGCCGTTAGAGATGACGAACGGAATCGAGGAGGTGTGCTTCTCAAAGTCGGTGGAGGGGTCATCCGGGAAGCCCTCGGGCTTGGAGATAATGTTGATAGCGTCCAGGCGGAAACCGTCAACGCCCTTGTCCAGCCACCAGCGAACCATGGAGTATAGGTCTTCGCGAACCTTCTCGTTCTCCCAGTTCAGGTCGGGCTGCTCCTTGAAGAAGATGTGCAGGTAGAACTGGCCGGTCGCCTCATCCCACTCCCAAGCCGGGCCGCCGAACTCGGACGCCCAGTTGTTCGGAGGAATCGGGTTGCCGTCCCCGTCAAAGCCCTTCGGGTCCTTCCAAATGTAGTAGTCGCGGTAGGGGTTATCCTTGGAGGAGCGGGATTCCCTGAACCAGGGGTGCTGGTCGGAGGTGTGGTTTGCGACCAGGTCCATGAGGATCTTAATGCCGTGCTTGTGCGCGGTTTCGAGCATCTCGTCGAAGTCTTCCATGGTGCCGAAGTCACTCATAATGGCGAAGTAGTCAGAGATGTCGTAGCCGTTATCAACGTTCGGTGAATCGAACACGGGGGAGAGCCAGATAACGTTAATACCCAGCTTAGCAAGGTAGGGTAGCTTCTCGGTGATGCCCTTCAGATCGCCAATACCGTCGCCGTTCGCGTCGTTGAAGGAGCGCGGGTACACCTGGTACACCACGGCTTCCTTCCACCACTGGCGGCCTTCGTAGGAGGGAATCTCGTATGCCTCGGGGTTGCTCATAATTGCCTTTCTGTACCGGCTGTTACGCCGAAGAGGAAAAAGGTGTCCGTGATTGAAGTATAGGGCGAAGGGGGACCGGAACGTCTGTATCTGGTCCCCCTTCGCACAGTATGAGTGGGGTACGACTACTTGGCGTTACCGAACAGGTACACCTTCGCCTCGTAGGGGCGTAGCAGGGTGCCCTCGTCGGTGAACTCACGGTTCTCGTCGCGGTAGTTTGAGCTAATCAGCTGCGGAGTGTTCTCAATGGCCTTCAGCTCGGTCGGGGAGAGAGCCTGCGAGTTGGTCAACACCACCGAGTCCAGGTTGCCGCCCGCGTAGTTCAGCTGAACGGTGTCGTCGGTGAAGTTTGCGATAACCAGCAGGGCGCGCTCGCCGGTTGCGGCAGCATCCTCGTCGGAGTTCACGCGCAGGTAGGCGTAGACCTGGTCGTCCTCTTCGTCCAGCAGACGGTACTCGCCGGTCAGGATAATCGGGTGCTCGCGGCGCAGCTTAATCAGGGCGCGGTAGTGGTAGAACACCGAGTCCGGGTCGGCCAGAGTGGCCTCCGCATTGACCTCGGTGTAACGCGGGTTCAGCTTCAGCCACGGGGTTCCGGTGGTGAATCCCGCGTTCTCACCGGCAGTCCACTGCATGGGGGTGCGGGCATTATCGCGGCCGGAGGCACTGATATAGCGCAACATATCCACGGCGGAGACGCGGCCGGACTCCTCAACGTATTTGCGCCAGGAGTCGTGAATCTCCAGGTCGTTGTAGTCCTTAACGTCATCGAAGAAGACATTGGTCATACCCAACTCTTCACCCTGGTAGATGTAGGGGGTACCCTGCATCAGGTGCAGCACGGTGCCCAGCATCTTGGCGCTGACGACGCGGTACTCGGGGGAATCATTGCCGAAGCGCGAGACGGTGCGCGGCTGATCGTGGTTGTTCCAGTACAGCGAGTTCCAGCCGCGGCCGTGCAGACCCTCCTGCCAGTGGGTCAGGACCTTCTTCAGGTCCACCAGGTCAAAGCGGCGGTCGGACCACTTGCCGGTCACGCCGCCCTCGGAGGCATCCACATCCATGTGCTCGAACTGGAAGACCATCTGCAACTCGTTACGGTCGAAACCGGTGTAGAGTGCGGCGTCGTCCACGGTGACGCAGGGGGTTTCACCCACGGTCATGACCGGGTACTTGCTGAGGACCTCGCGATTCATCTCCTGCAGGAACTCATGCACGCGCGGGCCGTTAGCAGCCATGGCCAGGGAGTTGTCCAGGCCGCCGGCCAACACTGCCGGGTCATCGGGGAAGGAGAGGCCCTTGGAGATGAGGTTGATGACGTCCATGCGGAAACCGTCCACACCCTTGTCTAGCCAGAAGCGCATGATGTCGTAGACCTCTTCGCGAACCTTCGGGTTCTCCCAGTTGAGGTCGGGCTGCTTGATTGAGAAGTAGTGCAGGTAGAACTGGCCGGTTGCCTCATCCCACTCCCATACGGAGGGGCTGAAGCACGAAATCCAGTTGTTCGGCGGGATCGGGTTGCCGTCCCCGTCAAAGCCCTTCGGATCGCGCCAGATGTAGTAGTCGCGGTAGGGGTTGTCCTTGGAGGATCGGGCTTGCTTGAACCATTCATGCTCGTCGGAGGTGTGGTTCACGACCAGGTCCATCATGAGCTTAATGCTGTGCTCATGGGCGGTAGCCAGGAGGGTATCGAAGTCCTCCATGGTGCCGAACTCGGGCATAATGGCGCGGTAATCGGAGATATCGTAGCCATTGTCGTCATTGGGGGAAGCGTAGATGGGGGAGAGCCACAGCACCTGAATGCCGAGGTCTGCCAGATACGGAATCTTCTCGGTGATACCCGGCAGATCGCCGATACCATCGCCATTAGAGTCGTTAAAGGAGCGGGGGTAAATCTGGTATACCACCGGTTCCTGCCACCACTGGGTCTGGGTCGTCATTGGTTTTCCTTCCCTTTGGTTGAGTTGGGTGCTACTGATGGGTAGCGTGGGCCAGCAGAAAACTTTCGGGACCCCACGAAGCGGGGTCAATCTCTATTAATAGGCCGCTGTGGTCAGAGATTGCCTCGGGGGAATTGTCGCGGAAGACCACCGCGTGGGATGCGACCTTCAGCGGTCGATCCGTAAAGACGAAGTCGATGCGCTTGGACTCTGAAGAACCCTCCCAGCCGGCAATCTCACGGTGTACGGTATTCTCACCCTCAGTATATTCCGCGATATGGCGGGTATCGATTAATCCGGTGGAGGTGACGAAAGCGTAACCCTCATTGGGTAGGTGAGCTGCAGAGTTAAAATCGCCGCCCAATAAGACGGGTGCGGTGCGGGAGCACTCAGCCAGGGCTTCGGAGAGGCGCGTAAATTCCTGGGCAAAGAGAGGCTCACCTTCAAAGTCCCACCAGGACATATGGGTAGTGGCGCACCAGAAGGGTCCGGATGCGGTTTCAATGAGCACCGCCTGGGCGGCGCGGCGCTGCACCTGGAAGTAGGTGTAGGCGGGGGACATGTCGACAGGCTTCACCTCGCGAATCGGTAGCCGGGAGAGCACCGCGACACATTCGTCGTAGCGGTCCCAACCTAGGTGCGTCTCGGTGAGGGTCCACTCGTAGCGGGCACCGAGTGCATCCAACGCGCGCATCAGTAGCAGGGCGTAGTTATCTTCGCGCACCGGGATGCTTGCACCGCCGCGATAGTTCAGGGGGTTTTCCACAACCGGGGTGGATATGAGCTGATTAACTTCCTGTAACGCCACAACGTCCACCTCGCGGTCGATGATGAACTGCGCAAGGGTGCGAATTTTATAAATCTGGTGAATCTCGCACCAGCTGTGGGTGTTGAGGGTGAGGAAACGCATAAAACTCAATCTGGGATGATACGTGGGCGGGGGAAGGAGGAACATCACCTACTCGGTAGGTGGGTGTACCTTTGGGCTGGCGCACCCTCAAGGTATCGAAAAACACATTGGGGCGCATTGTTCATGCTATCGGTTTCGGAGCCGGGGTAACAGTGAAAAAAGTACCCGCTGGACCAGTATTTTTAACCACTGCCGGGATATGTTTCAGGTTGTGAAAAACTCTTTCAGAACAGCCTTAATTTTGGGGTGGAGAGCCCTCAAAGTGGCATGATTAGTTCTGTCTAAAACACATTCGACATTTAGCGCGCGCAGGGCGTACGGTATGTTCCCCCATGTGCTATTTTCTAGGTCACACTCCGGGGTCGATGCATCGGCTTCGAATACCTTTACCTGTGGCGGGCAATGACCGCCCGCCCCCTGCGCCCGCTCATCCGACAACCCGAAAGGGCGTAAGCCTCATGATGGAAAAAGTACAGAGGTTCGGCTCTGCCATGCTGGCACCCGTGC
>CAUQVM010000087.1:0-7178 GCA_963521575.1 uncultured Rothia sp. | reverse complement strand
ATTCCGCAGGTCCAGGGCGCGCACCCCCGCGTGCCCGTATGCGCCGGCCCCCGTGCGGCTATCCACCACGCTCACTCCGGCCGCTCCCAAGGAGCTCAGGCGAGCGCCGGTGCGAGCTGCCTCCACCGTGCCCGATAGCTCACTGGAAAGGTGCGCCGACACCACATGCGTGTACCCGCGCGAGGCCAGCTCATCGTACACATCGGCAAAAACGCCCGGCGCCGGGCCGGAGGTGCTGACCGTCTGGCCGATCACGTGGGCCAGCATAATAGCCTCGTCCACATCGGAAGGGCTCAGGCCCTGCAGCGATCGATCTTCGCCTTCAGGCACGCGAATCGTCACCGGCATAGGCACCAGCATAAAGTTCCCGCGGACGCTCAGGTGCTCCACCAATTCCGGGTGGATGGCCGCAGCGCTATCGGTCACCACCGCGATGCGCTGTCCTGCCTCGTTTTTCTGTACCGCCATCGACCTGTCTTCCTGCTATTTTCTTCGGGGCGTTAGCCACAATGCCGCCGTTCCCCGCTATATCTCTTGTTGTTCCTTCAACCTTAACCCGCCTCCTGAGATCCCGCCATTGCTACAGCCCAACGGGTGCAACAAAGCCCCGCCGCACCCACCGGCGGCACCTTCACGGCGCGTCGGCTGAAGCGACGGGGCTTAATAACAGCGCTCAGTAGCCAAGCTTAAGGCCCTGACGGCCTTAGATGACGATGTTTACCAGCTTGGGTGCACGCACAATAACCTTGCGGATTGCGGCGTCACTGAGGGCGCGCTGAACGGTGGCATCGGCCAGGGCCAGCTCCTGCAGCTCCTGCTCGGAGATGTCCTTGGCGACCTCCAGACGGGCCTTGACTTTGCCCTTGATCTGGACGATTGCGGTAATGGTGTCATCCACCAGCAGAGCCGGGTCAACCTCGGGGAAACCCGCGGTCAGCACCGGAGTGTCGTGACCCAGCAGGTGCCACATGTCCTCGGCAGTGTACGGGGCGTACAGCGAGAGCAGCACGGCGATGGTCTCCGCTGCCTCACGCACGGCCGGGTCGGATGCACCGGCACCCGAATCAATGGCCTTGCGGGTCGCGTTAACCAGTTCCATTGTCTTCGCGACGACCACGTTGAACTTACCGCCGTCGAGGAGGCTCTTGACATCGTGCACGGTGCGGGCCACCAACTTGTGCAGGGCCAGGTCGCCGGAGGCGGGGTTCACTCCAGGCTCGCTGGTAACGTCCTGGGCTACGCGCCAGGCGCGAGCCAGGAACTTCTGTGATCCGGCGGGCGAAACGTCCGCCCAGTCCACGTCATCCTCGGGCGGGGACGCGAAAATCATGGTGGTGCGGATAGCGTCCACACCGAACTTGTCGAGCTGTTCGCCGAGGTTCACGCCGTTACCCAGCGACTTGGACATGGCCTTGCCGCCGTTGAGCACCTGGCCCTGGTTCATGAGGGCCTTGAAGGGCTCATCGTGCTGGATCAAGCCGAGGTCGCGTACAACCTTGGTGAAGAAGCGGGCGTACAGCAGGTGCAGAATTGCGTGCTCCACGCCGCCCACGTACATGTCAACGGCGCCCCATTCGCGCATGGCCTCCGGGTCGAAGGGAGCCTTGTCGTAGCGCGGGGAAACATAGCGCAGGAAGTACCAGGAGGAGTCCACGAAGGTATCCATGGTATCCGAGTCGCGGCGGGCCTGCTTACCGCACTGCGGGCAGGGCACGATCGCCCAGTCGTCGGCGGCAGCCAGGGGCGACTGACCCTTAGGGGCCAGTTGCTCACCGCGCAGGTTATCGGATAGCAGAACCGGCAGCTGGTCCTCGGGGACCAGCACCTCGCCGCAATCCTCACAGTGGATTACGGGGATAGGGGTGCCCCAGAAGCGCTGGCGAGAGAGCAACCAGTCGCGCAGGCGGTAGATGACCTTACCCTCACCGGTGCCAGCGGCCTCGACCAGCTCGACGGCCTTGGCAATGGCCTCGGCCTTGGGCAGGCCGGTCAGCTCACCGGAGTTCACGAGCACGCCGTCACCGGCAGTAGCGACGCCGCTGGTGGCGGGATCCTCGGCGCCCTCAACGTCCAGGACCTTCACAACGGGAAGATCGAACTTTAGAGCGAAGTCCAGGTCACGCTGATCGTGCGCGGGCACAGCCATAATCGCGCCGGTACCGTAGTCGGCCAGCACGTAGTCCGAAGCCCACACCGGCAGCTTGGCGCCGGTCAGCGGGTTAATGGCGTAGCGGCCGGTGAACACGCCGGTCTTCTCACGGTCGGAGGACTGACGATCAATATCGCTTAGAGCCTTAATATCCTCGCGGTACTGATCCAAGGAGGCCTTCTGCTCGGGGGCTACGATCTGCTCGGCGAACGCCGCATCTGCAGCTACCACAATAAAGGTCGCGCCGTAGAGGGTGTCGGGGCGGGTGGTAAACACGGTGAAGGACTCGGCAGGCTGGTCCTCGGTCGCGTCAATCTCAAAGCCCACCTCGGCGCCCCCCGACCGACCGATACACTTGCGCTGCATGAGCAGCACGCGGTCGGGCCACTTGCCCTCCAGCTGCTCCATATCATCCAACAGCTGCTGTGCGTAGTCGGTGATCTTGAAGTACCACTGGTTCAGGGACTTCTTGGTCACGGTGGTGCCACAACGTTCGCAGGCGCCATTAACGACCTGCTCGTTGGCGAGCACGGTCTGGTCCTTGGGGCACCAGTTGACCATGGAGTCTTTGCGGTAAGCCAGGCCCTTCTTGTAGAACTGCTCGAACAGCCACTGGGTCCACTTGTAGTACTCCGGGTCGGAGGTGTGCAGGCGACGATCCCAATCGGCGGCAATCGCGTAACGCTTGAACGACTCGGCCTGGGTGTCAATATTCTTGTACGTCCACTCCTTGGGGTGAGTGTCATTCTTAATGGCCGCGTTCTCTGCGGGCAAGCCGAAGGAGTCCCAGCCAATAGGGTGCAGAACGTCATAGCCGCACTGCTTGTAGTAGCGGGCGTTCATGTCACCAATGGCGAAGGCCTCGGCGTGACCCATGTGGAGGTCGCCGGAGGGGTACGGGAACATATCCAGCACGTACTTGCGGCCCTTGGGGGCGTTGCCGGTGGGCTGGAAGACCTTGGTTTCGTCCCAGTAGGGGCGCCACTTGGCTTCCATCGAGCGGAAGTCGTACGCATTCTCGGGGCGTTCGGTCTCTACCTGAGCAGACACTGCGATTCCTTAAAGACGGGTTGAAAAAACTTAACCCTCCCAGTGTAACGCGAAAGCGGCGGCGGGTTGGAGCAAAGTTTGTCCTGATTGCCTGCTGGACGGGCCGGATCCGGAGGCTATCAGCGAGGCGAAGATAAAAGGGCGGCGGTGCAAAGATGGCACGGACGGTCCGGCTTCAGGGCTTGTCCAGGCTTCTCCCCTAAAATTAATGGTAGGAATGGCAGGACTAAATCCGCCCGCACCGCGCGCCATTTTGTTGTGGCTCAGTGAGGACCCGATGGTAAACCCGAGCGAGCGCAACGACCCGGACGGCAGACTGCCCCCATCTACCCCGCGAAAGGTATCCATGCCTGGAACATCCGAGAATCCCCGTAGCGAGCAATATCCCATTCCCTCTACCGAGCATGGCTCCAACACTTCGATGCCCGCCGCCTCGGTCCTCGAAGGCGTGCCCGGCGCGCTTATTCCCGGCACCGGCCACGAGGCAAGCGTCATCCTCAACGCTACCGCTAACGGTAACCCCGGCGGCGTGGTACGCACTCGCTACTGGCAGTACGGCGAGGGCATGGGCTCCGGAACCCTACCTAAGGGTTCCTACCCGGTGTTGCTGGTGCACGGCTTCCGCGGTGACCATCACGGCCTTGAAATCATTGCAAACTACCTGCTGAAGCTCATCCCAAACGTCAGTATTATTAGTCCCGATTTACCCGGATTCGGCCGCTCGGGTGACCTACCCGGTGACGCTGATGGTTCGGATAATATCGCCGCCTACGTCGCCTGGCTGCAAACATTCACCGAATGCATAAATCCGCACGGATTACCGCTACACGTGGTTGGCCACTCTTTTGGCTCCATCATAACCAGTGCCTTCGCCGCCGCACATCCCGGTTCCCTCGCGAAGCTCTCCCTCATTAACCCCATCAGCGAACCTGCCCTGGCGGGTCGCCAGAAGATCGCATCACACCTGGCCTCGCTCTACTACCGCTTCGGTGCTGCCCTGCCGGAGAAGCTCGGTTATCCGCTACTGCGTTCACAACTGATTACGCGCGTCTCCAGCGAGGTCATGATGCGTACCAAGGACCGGGCAATGCGCCGCTTTATTAACAGTCAGCACGCCGCCTACTTCGGTTCCTTCGGTTCGCGTCGCGGAGTGCTCAGCGCCTACGAGGCTTCCATTACCCATACTGCCGCCGAGTATACCGCAAATATTACCGTACCCGTACAAATGCTCGTGGCTGAGGATGACGATCTGGGTACCCCCGCCACCGCCCGCGCCATGTACGAAGTGCTGACATCCCGCATCCTGCCCGGTTTCCCCTCCGGGCCCCGCGAGCGCCTCGATATGATCCCCGAGGTGGGTCATCTCATTCACTACGAAACCCCGCGTCTGGCCGCGCAGCTCATTGCCGACTTCGCCGCCGGAAACTAGTGGATACGAACAAAGGAGAACCCGTGAAACTTATGGTTGACGCCCGGTACACCCGTATCGGCTTTCACGATGGCATTAGCCGCTATACTGCCTCACTTCTGGAGGCTTTGAAGACTCTTATTGACTCCGGTGATGAGGCCGTAGCTGACCTTGACCTGACCATGATTATTAGTGATGAACGTCAGCTCGAGATGCTACCCGATGTGCCGCATGTGAAGATTTGCTCACCGACCGGTCCCCTGGAGCCGGCTGCTTCGCTACAGCTGAATAAGTATGCACCCGATGTGGTATTTTCCCCGATGCAGACTATCGGTTCAACCGGGCGTAAGTTTAAGCTAATTCTGACCCTGCACGATCTTATCTACTATTCGCATCCCACACCTCCCGGGTTCCTGCCCGCGCCGGTTCGTTTCGGTTGGCGTCTTTTCCATACCACTTACGCTCCGCAGCGTTTTCTGCTGAATCACGGGGACGCGGTCGTGACGGTATCCGAGTCGACCGCTGCCCTGATTCGTGAGCACAAGCTGACCTCTAAGCCGCTGTTTGTGGTGCCGAATGCGCCGCAACCCGGTAGCGTGGTCTCTCGCCAGACGGCGCTTGAGCGTGCCACGAGCCGTGAGGAGGAGGATGTTAGGCATTTGGTGTATATGGGTTCGTTTATGCCGTATAAGAATGTTGAGACTCTGCTGTTGGCTATGCGATCTCTGCCGGGCTATCGTTTGCATCTATTGTCGAAGATGCCGCACCGGCGTCTTGTGGAGCTGACCGATGAGCGTCTGATTACGGATAACGTGGAGGTGCACAACGGCGTCAGCGATGAGGAGTACCAGCAGCTATTGCGGCGGGCGCACGCCCTGGTGACGGCTTCGCGCGAGGAGGGTTACGGCCTGCCCGTGGTGGAGGCGCAGGCTGCAGGGTGCCCCGCGGTGATTAGTGATATCCCGATTTTTCGCGAGATTGCGCCGCACGCCGTGTTTGTTCCGGTTAATGGTGCTCCGGAGGCCCACGCCGCTGATTGGGTGAAGGCTATCCGCTCTCTGGAGGACGAGGCTGTGCGGGAGCGCGTGATTGTAGACGGTCTGTCGGATGTGCGCCGTTATTCTTGGCGTGATTCGGCGCTGAAGCTACTGGAGGTCGTGCGCGGGCTCTAGCGCGAAAGACCCCGCACCATGTATTGTGCGGGGTCTTTCATTACCCGTTATCAGACCGGGTGGCCTGGCTAGGCCTTTCGTCAAGCGATATCAGGATGCCCCATCCGGATGCTCTTCGTCGCAAAGCGAGGAGGGGCGGAACGTCCGGGCGTGGTGGGTTTTCTCGTAGGATCGGAGGAATTGTGCCCTAAGTTGCCCGAGGCGTAGCTAAGAGTGACGGAGCGTCTAGACGGTTGCCAAGTATGCGGCACGCGCTTCCTCACGGGTGGCCAGCTCATCCGCGTGACTGTACGCGTAAATAATCTTTGCGTCATCCAGCTCGGTAAAGCGTGCCAGGTAACGGCAGACGGCATTACGTTGAGCCTTCGTCAGGGCTGAGAGTAGCTCCGGATCGGGGTGGGTAATGCCGTTGCTACGGGAGGGGGCGGAGTCGCCAAATTCGGGTTCGTAGTCAAAGCTGATGTTGGTGAAACTCATCGCTGAGTGCCTTTCGCGGGGTGCGCAGGTCGCCGCTACAGTGCGGGTTCTTGCGCATTGTTGTGGTTGGTTTATCCATCTACGCTACCCAAAGTGTTTACCCTAGGCAAGGAAAAGCAGGAACATACCGGATTGTAGACATGCCCTGCATCCATCGGCCTCGAGCGTGCAGGGCTAAAGACACGGCAAGGCCGCCGCACTCTCCCAGTTCTTGGGAGGTCGCGGCGGCCTTCAGAAGAATTAGTTGTGAGCCGTTTAGGCGGCGAGAGCTAGAGAGCGCCTTGCGCGGGCGGCGCGTTCTTCTGCTTTAGCTGCGAGCTCGTAGGCGTGGCTGTAGGCGTAGAAAATCTGGGCGTCATCCAGGTCGGGGAAACGTGCCAGGTAACGGAACACTGCGTTACGCTGAGCCACGGTCATGTCGGCGAGTAGTTCAACATTGGGGTGGCTAATGCGGTTAGTGCGTGCAAAAGCAGAACCTCCGCCTGCTTTTTCATAGGCGGGGGTGATGAGAGTCTGAGTCATCAGTATTTATCTTTCTTTGGTGCGTGCGGTTGTGAGGCGCACGCGGAGTTGAGTGATAGATACCGCCAACACCGTCACGGAGATGACCGGGTAAAGTGTTTGCAGTTCTGGCTATACTACCTTGAATACTCCGGATAAGCCACTTTGACCTGCACAGACCTGCACAAACACCTCTGTTATCCGACGGTCCCTGAAAATGACTGAGCCCCACGATTGGGATGGCCTTAGAGTACATCCAGGCCGTCGCAGCGCACCTGCACCGGCCGCTCCCCCACATTTCGCTTGAGAGCGGCCACCGTGGCGCGGGTGGCCCTCAACTCGTGCGTTACCTGCCGCGCAATGCCGTAGGAAAAGAAGATGAGGGTGCGCCAATCGCCGCGGTCCGGGGCATCCTCGCGAT
>CAUQVM010000086.1:0-7492 GCA_963521575.1 uncultured Rothia sp. | reverse complement strand
CGTCGCCGGGGATAACGGCAAGGTCGATGCTACGTGCTTCAGTCATGCCTCTACCCTAGTACACGCCGCGGGCGGGCGGTAGAGTGCGCGGGCGGGTTCTCAGAGTCTGGGCTAGATAGGCCTCAGGTTAGACAGGTTCTGGGCTAGGTAGGTTTGCCGGTTAAAACGGTATTCCCCGGCTAAATGATTAGCCGGGGAATACCGTTATGAATTCTCACTTAGCGCGAGAGTACTGGCAACTATCAGGAGCGCTTGCAGTAGGTAATAGCCACGGAGCCGCTCTTACGCTGACCACGACCGGTCGGTACGTCCTTGTTCGCGGTAATCTCGGCACCGATGACAGAAGGATGGATGTAGGAACCACCGGCACCGCCGCCACCAGATAGATGGGCAAAGCCAACAGGTTGACGAACGCCCTTAGGGTTATTGTCCCACTTCTGCTTCAGTATCGCAACGATGGACACGGAAGCGCCCGAGCCGCCACCGCCGTAGCCTGCGCCGCCGCCTGCAGAGTATGTAGACTGGTAGCCGGTGAAGTTGGGAGCACAAGCGTTGCGCGTATAGTACACCGTGCGCCCATCGGGCTTCTGCTTGGGTTCACCAGCCTTGTTGTAGTCAATCAGGTAAGAGTAAGAGGAAACACCATCTGCACCGTTACCGGTAAAGCCATCACTACCGGCTACGCCAGAGGTAGAGGAGCTATATAGCTCCTGGTTGTTGGTGGTGTAGAAGAGAACTTCACCATTCGGGGAGGCACCAGTCGGCAGATCCGTCTTGAGGCCACCGTGACCGCCTCGGCCGGTTGCACCACCCTTACCGGGCTCAACAGTAATGACCTGATCGTGGTCGGCGGTGTATGCACCGGACCCCTTCTCACCTGCGCCGCCGGCAAGGCCGGATGCGTTACCAGCCTTTGACAGGAGGAAAGGCAGGTTCCAAGGGTAAGTGTCAGACTTCCACCATCCAGCGTTAGTTGCACCAGGGAAAACGTAGGCCGGATTAAGGTTAGTACCACCCGCGCGAATGTAGCCGACACCTCCACCGCCGCCTGCCACGGCAATAACAGTGCCGTCGACAATAATAGCGGAAGAGCCACCTCCGGATGACGCGAATTTCGGAGAGCGCGTTATATGAGATTTATTAGGCCACTCAGCAACGACCTTATTGATAACGCTATCCGGGACGGAGTTATCGCCCTTGGAGGAACCGCCGTTACCGTAGCCCTCGCCACCTTCTGCAGGGGTGTCCTCATTGTAGCCAATACCGCCTGCTGCTGAGACAATCTCAACAGTCTGACCTTCCTTCACTGCAATAGTGCCGGAAATCTGCGCCCCAGCACCGCCAGGGATTGAATACTGAGTACCACCGGCGCCTCCCTTAATGACAAAGCTAATCTTGTCGACTTTGGCAGGGACAATGAACTTCTGAACAGTCTTGGCCCCCGTATCAGTACCGGAGATACTGAATTTAGGGGTAGATTCCCACTCACACTCAGTCGAGGAAGCAAATGCGGGAACAACTGCGGAAGCCGCGACAACCGGGGTAGCCCAGGCCGCACCCGCAACAACCTTGCGGCGAGAAATATTAGTAGACATGTTATGTCCTTAGAGAGTGATGTCAATTGAGAAATAAAGCTATCACCCGCCGTAGCGTTCGGCGATCACTCACCCCCGGAAAGGTTTTGAGCGAGTGAGGCCGGAATAACAATAGTGGATCCAGCCCCGGTGATAACACATAATGTTGTACCTGCCCTGTATAGGCACTTCGCGGGGTAACCCTTGGTGCATAGTCCCCCGAGGCACAATTAGTGCACACGAATATGATACAGGTAAAACTATACCCATCATTTCACACTCCTGCAATAAAGCGTTAATTACAGTTGACAAACAATTTCGCTCAACCCTTCCGCAATACTTGAAGGTTTTTCACCAAAATCGATTACCCGGGGGAGCTCCAAATCTCTTAAACCCAAATTCAAACCCCAAATGACCCCAAAGTCTCAAGTGGCACTTGAGAAAAAGAAGAGCCATCCATGTGGCAAACCTCATAGAATGAGCAAGGTTTAGGCGTGTCATACTCACTCAAACCCACAAAATATCCCTGCATGTGAGAGTAAAAAAGAGGCTCCCATCCCAGCCCCGCCATCCCGATACACTGGAACCATGCCCCACAAGCACGCAAAACCCCAGCAGAACCCACAGCACAGCACAGAGACAGCCAAATCAGGCTACGCCGTAAGGCATACCCGCCGCAGCTCAGAAAACAGCGACCTACCCGCCGACGCAATCAGCGCCTCCAGCCGCATGCAAAACTACCTCAGAGACAAACGCGGCTGGATGAACTTCATCGTCGTCGCGCACATGCAGTTCTTCTGCTGCGTACTCTCCGTTGCCTTCATCAACGGCTACGGCTGGATCCCGGTCATCTCCACACTCTGCAGCACCACCGCGCTGTACTTCCGCTACCGCTTCCCCTACGGCAGCATCTACGTGGTCATCGCGGCGCTCTGCCTCACCCTCGTGACCCCCTTCCCCGACTCACTCGCCATCACCTGCTACCCGCCCGTCAGCCTCGCCGCCTACCATATCGGCAGGCACTGGACCCGCCGCGCCCGCTTCCGCGGCCTCATTCTCGGCTGGTTCGGCGCACTCGCCGTCACCGTGCAGTCCTCGCTCTCGTTCCTCTACCGCTGGGACGACATACCCGCCCGCATCTTCATCTCCCTGATGCTCGGCGTGCTCTGCGGATCCATCTTCACCGTCTTCTGGTTCCTCGGCGACTCCCGCCGCATGCGCGAACTGCGCAGCGAAGAGTTCAAAGAACGCGCCCGCCGCCTCGAATACGAGCAGGAACAGGAACGCCGCCTCGCCGCGCAGGACGAACGCACCCGCATCGCCCGTGAAATGCACGATATTGTGGCGCACTCGCTCTCCAGCATTATTTCCCAGGCGGACGGGGCACGCTACGCCGCCGCGAGCGCCCGCACCGCACGCGCCCAGCAAACACAACAGGCACAGCAGGCAGAGCAGCAGACTGAACAGGCAGAGCAGTCGGGCCAGGCTCAGCAGCAGAGCGAACCGGATATTGCCGAGCAGACACTCGAACTCATCGCAGACACGGCACGCGACTCCCTTACCCAGATGCGCTCCCTGCTCGGACTGCTTCGCACCGATGAGGCCACCGCGTACGCCCCCGCACCCACCCTCGCCGATCTGCCCGCGCTTATTGAGCAGAGCCGCCGCGCGGGCCAACCCGTCATCTTTGACGGACTCACCGGCAGCGCCTCGCGTGAGCTTTCCCAGGGCGCGGAGCTGGCCGCCTACCGTACCGTGCAGGAGGCACTGACCAACGCCCTCAAGCACGCCCCCGGTGCGGCCACCACCGTCACTATTTACTGGGGTGATGAGGGGCTGCACTTGCAGGTACAGAATAAACCGGCTCCTACAGTCGTAGCCCAGCGCACTGCCAGCCCGGTACCCGGTAGCGGCAACGGTCTGCGCGGCATGGGTGAACGCATCGCCCTCTACCGCGGCACCCTTAACTACGGGGTCCAGCCCGAGGGCGGTTGGGCGGTCGAGGCTACGCTCCCCTACCGAGATTTCTAGACCCTCCCCCTCCCCTGTCCCCTGTTAAGGCCTAAGATGGATACCATGTACACTCCGCAGACCACCGAAGCCACACCCTCCCAGCCCATTCGCGTGATGCTCGTTGACGATCAGCGCCTGGTACGCGGTGGCCTGAGCATGCTCGTTAACTCCCAGCCGGACCTGCAGGTGGTCATGGAGGCCGACGACGGCCTAGCCGCCGTGGACGTCTTCGACCGCATGCTTACCGAGGGTAATGCCCCGCAGGTGATTCTCATGGACGTGCGCATGCCGCACTGCGATGGTTTGGAGGCGGCCCGCCGCATTATGGAGCGCGACGCCCAGCGCGGTGCGGCCGAGGGTAATACGACTGAGGGTAAAGTGGCAGAGCGTGAGCGGGTGCGCATTATTATGCTCACGACTTTTGATATGGACGAGTACGTGTACGCGGCGGTGCGTGCCGGGGCAAGCGGCTTTCTACTCAAGGACGCCCCGCCCGAACAGCTGCTGGATGCGATTCGTACGGTGCACCGCGGCAATGCGGTGATGGCTCCTTCGGCCACGCGCCGTCTGTTGGAGCATATGATTCCGATGCTGAACTCCCCCGCCGGTGTTCCTGCCGCTCCTGTCGCCGAGTCTATTCCTACTAATCCCCCGGCTGTAGATGCTGAGATTCCCGTGGCGACGTTTATTCCGGCTGAATCTTTTAGCCCGGCAGATTCTTCTAACCAAGCTGAGCCTGCGCAGGATTATCCGCACCGTGAGCTGATTGAGCAGCTGTCCCCGCGCGAGTTCGAGGTGCTAGGGCTGATCGCCCGCGGCCTATCGAATGCAGAGATTATGCGGGAACTGGTGCTTTCGGAGGCGACGGTGAAGACACACGTTTCGCACGTGCTGGCGAAGCTGGGTGCGCGTGACCGCGTGCAGGTGGTCATCATGGCCTATGAGGCGGGCATTGCCCACTAGCATTCCCCTGCTACTCCCCTTATATAGAGCACAGCAGGATAGAGGACACAGTAAAGCCCCGGCCGGTGTCCCCTTATCGAGGCACCCTCCGGGGCTTTACTTTCTCACGCCGAGTATTCAAGGCTGTGCTTGAATACTGTGACTATGCCGGGTTAGCTGCGCATACCCTGAACCGGAGACATGCGAGCCGAACGAGCCGCCGGCAGAGCCGATGCGAGCATCGCGGCGAGCACACCCACCACGAGAATGACCACGTACCAGAGGTAGGGCAGGTCAAGCACAAGCGGGGCGGAAGCACTCATGGAAGACATAATAATCTGCGCCGAGAGGCTACCAATCACCGCACCAGAAACCATACCGAGCACCACTGCGGCGAGCGTAATCAGAATCGCCTCAATGGAAATCATGCGGCGCAGCTGCTTGCGGGACAGGCCCAGCGAGCGGAGCATCGCGTTCTCGCGGCGGCGTTCGTTGACCGACAGGGTCATCGTGTTCGCCACACCAATGATGGAGATGACCACTGCGAGCATGAGCATCACCAGGGTGAAGGTCAGCATAACGGTCAGCAGCTGGTCGTAGGTCTGACGTTCCTGCAGACCACCGGTGAAGGAGCTGTCCGGGCTGGCTCGGTTCAGGTCAGCCTGCAGGGTCGCGTTCTCGCTACTGGTCAGCGGGGAGGCGGCGTGCACCAGAACGACGGTGTCGTTACCGGTTGCCTGGCTGGTGACGGTCAGGTGAGCTGCCCTCGTCTGAGCTTCTTTGTCACCGCTGGCGATTGCTTCTTCCATGCGCTTCTGAGCTTCCTCAGCGGCAGGGTTGGCAACCTTCTGCGGGTTCTTGGCATCCTGCAGCTTGGCGGCGGTGGCAGGGTTGACAATCAGCAGGTGCTGCTTGGTTGCGGACTTGACGGGCTTGAGTTCCACTTCGCCGAGCGGGCCGTGTGCCTTCAGGCGGCTGGACTCGGTCAGCCCTGCGGACTTCCAGAGGCCCTGCGGCACGAGCACGGTGTCGTCGGCAAGGTTCGAGTTTTCGTCGGGCAGGATTGCCTTCAGATCGGAGGAACTCAACGCCACCAGGTCGGAATTCTGGTTGGCGGTCTGTCCCTCGTACTCGACGGTGTAGTCGACCACACCGGCTGCGTAACCGACGGCGGAGGCCTGAACGTTCTTAATACCCTTGACCTTGGAGGCGATCTCCTCCGCCTTGGTCACGGTGGAGGCAGCCTCGGACTCGTCATACGAGCTGTACTTTGCCTGCGCAGAAATCGGGTATTGCTGATCCAGGGCCTTGGTCAGCGAGGCGCTCAGCACCGAGTAACCGGTCAGCACAGTCGACACGACCAGGGTACCCACCAGCACGGCACGACCGGTGGAGACAGTACGCTTGGGCGAACGCAGGGCGTTGGCGAGCGCCAGCTTGCCGGTCTGGGTGCGGGTGACCTTACCGAGGGCACGTACCAGCGGGGGCAGTACCAGCGGGGTGAGGAGGAAGACCGCAATACCGAGCAGCAGCGCAGCCCCCATCATGATGGCAATGGCCTTATTGCCGGCACCCTCACCGGAACCCTGGTTCTGAGCCAGCATAACCAGGCCGATACCTGCGGCACCGAAAACCAGGCCCAGGATCGGGCCGACCTTGCCGGGCTTGTTGACTTCGCGGTTGGTGTGCTCGCTCATCGCGCTAATGGGCGAGATGCGCAGGGCGCTTCGTGCCGGGGAGAGCGACGCCAGAACCGTGACGATGGTGCAGATCAGGGTACTGATAATCACCGGGGTGATCGAGTAGGAGATCATGATGGTGGTGAGATTTGCACCAACCAGCGCGCCAACCGGGTAGGTCAGCAGTGCACCAATGAGCGAGAACACCACGCCCACGGTAACCGATTCGATGAGTAGCATCCGTACGAGGGAGCCGCCGCGGGCACCGAGGGTGCGCAGCAGGGCGAGCTCGCGGATGCGCTGGCCGACCAGCACCGCGAAAGTGTTGGAGATAACGAACGAGGAGACCAGCAGAGCCAGCGCTGCGAAGGCGCCCAGAACCACGCTAATGGAGGTGAAGGCCGTGGAGATGGTCTTCTGGTAGTCTTCCAGCAGCTTCTGACCGGTCATCACGCGCGGGTCGTTCTTGGTGTCACCGCTGCTGAGAGTATCCTGCAGGCTCTTGAGTTTGGCGTCGGTTACGCCGTCCTTGAACTTGAGGTAGATGAGGTTAGCGCCAGCCATGCTTCGGTGGCCTGCCGCGGAGCTCTTGTTTTCTGCCTCAGATGCCTTCAGGGTGGCTTCACCGAGGCTGGTGCCGCCAATGAAGACAGCCTGATTGGTGGTGGAGCCTTCAAAACCGGGGTCGAACAGACCGACGACGGTGTATTCGGCGGTCTTGTCAGTACCGGGGGCACTGACGGATTCCACAACGTCGGTGCTGGTGACCTTGCCGTTCAGCGAGAGGTTGTGCTTCTTCGCGAAGTAGGTAGAGACCATGATTTCGTGGTCGCTACTGGGGATTTTACCCTGCACCTTATACGGGAAGAGACTCGAGTCGGCGGGCAGCTGGTCATACTGCATCTGGGTTGCCTGGTCGCCGGTGCCGAGCTTACCCGAGACAGCGTACTGTACCCAGTAGCCGGAGAGCAGGTCGCTCTTTTCTACTTTCTGAATCTGGTCACGGGTCAGGTAGATAGAGGTGCTGTCTTGCCCGTCGCTGGTTGTAGCGGCGGAGACAACGACCGCCTCGGAGCGGGAGAGCACGTCACCGACGGAGGAGTTGACGGTCGCCTGCAGCGAATTGGTGAGCATCATAATCGCCGCGATGAAGAACGAGGCGATTGCGATACCTATGCCCGTGAGGACATATTTTCCTTTGGAAGCGCGCAGGTTGGAGCGCGCCACCGTGTTCAGTGTGGTTGCCACGGCTTATCGACCTTCCAGCTGTGCCATTGCGCCGAG
>CAUQVM010000085.1:0-7532 GCA_963521575.1 uncultured Rothia sp. | reverse complement strand
AGTAGCGGCCATATTCAGGATGAGCTGAATGTGGGGTGCGTCCAGTATGCCAAGGACGGCGTGGGGGGTAAAGCTACGGTAGGCCGCCAGGGCGAGTACCACCAGAATGACGGGAATTGCGACCTTGGGACCCAGCGTATCGTAGAGGCGCACCAAAAGGATGCCCAGGCACATAATCCAGATAAGTTGCGCCCCGTGATTGAGGTTGAGCCCCTGGCTCGCGAGGAAGGGGAACTCGACACTAATCCAGTGATCGGCGGCGGTGGCAGAGTCTAGGAGCACGGTATGACTCCAGCCGATGAAGGGGCTGAGGACCAGGGTGAGGAGGGCTAGAGCCCACAGGGGCAGGTAGACCACCGGCAGGGTGAGAAGGGTGAGTGCCGCCAGGTGGATTAATAGGTCAAAGGGCAGGGAGTAGGAGAAGCCCTGGGAGGGGATGGTTACGCGCGGCTTGGGCAGATAGTTCGCACCCTGCACGATGAGTAATCCCAGGACAAGTAGGGCGAGGGACCGGACAATGGTGCCTGCAAAGACCTGCGGGAAGTTTGCGGTACGCGCGTAGCGCCAGGCAGCGGCCCCAAGAATAGCGGCAAAGAGCGGTTCTGCGGGGACGATAAGCTGGGGGACCCAGGATTTCCAGGAGACAGGAATAAGCCGAAGCCAGTATCCAAAGGGGATAAGTAGGCTGAGCACGGCATAGGCTCGAGCGAGGTCGAGACCTAGGTCTCGTCGTGTTCCTCCGAGCGAGGCAGCGCGGAGGGAGGCTCCACCACCGCGGGTGGAAGTCGATGCGGTTCGTGTTGCTGCCATGTTTTTACTCTTTCGGAGGAGTCTACTGGTGAGTGGGTACCGGAACACGGTGGGGTGAATCCGCGAAACGCTTGGTTAAAAGCGGGGACGCTCAGTGGCCGGCATAGGTGTTAAGTGTAGCGGCGAAAGCTGTATTGCTGTGTTTTTCGTGGCTGATTCCCTCATCACGCACCGGTTTTTTTGGTTCTTTACCGGGATTCTTGGCATTGGGCTGACTGAGGGGTTGTTCAAGTATGCATGAACTACAGGGGTATGTACCATGGTTAGGTTCTATAGCGGCTCTTTCCTGTCGCGCACTCCATAATTTATACGTACCCGAGGTGTTATGTCCTTTATTCGCCCTATTCTTCTTGCCGGACCCCAGGTTCACGGCGCTCTACTGGCGTCGGGCACGATGCTGAGCGAGGGATCAGCCGATCAGAGCCAAACCCAGTTCATCTCGATTTTCTGGATCGCCCTGGTGTCCCTACTATCGCCCGTGCTATCGCGCCTAACGGGTAAGAAGATTCCCGACGTTGTCTTCCTTCTGATCTTTGGCCTTCTGATTGGTCCCAATGCGCTACAGCTTGCTGGCACTGAGGGCGGCATTCCTCTACTGAAGGAACTGGGCCTGGGCATGCTTTTCCTGATTGCGGGTTTTGAAATTAATATTTCTTCTCTGCGTAGCCGTCAGGGGTACAGTGCTATTGGTACCTGGGTTGCGTGTTTTGCTCTGGGTTTACTGGGGGCTGCCGTTATTACCAGCTTCTCGCATGAGCTCAATACTTACGTGGCGGTGGGTGTTGCGCTAAGCTCTACGGCCCTGGGTACACTCCTACCAATGCTAAAGTCTCACGGGGCTGCGGGTACGTCTGTGGGTAACGCGGTGCTGGTGCATGGTGCGGTGGGTGAGCTTCTGCCGATTTTCACGATTTCCCTCTTGCTTTCTTCGCGCTCTCCGGGCATGGCGGTCGTCGTACTTTTGGCCTTTATGTTGGTGGCGCTGATAACGGCGTTGATTCCTCACCGTCTTTTTACTCATCTGCCGGGTTTGCGTCAGATTATGGCCGCGGAGGCCAATACGACAGGTCAGACTATTTTGCGCCTTGCAATGTTTCTGCTGGCCACGCTAATTATGTGTACAGCTCTTTTCGATTTGGATGCGGTGCTGGGTGCCTTTGCGGCGGGTATTATTTTGCGGTCGCTCACTCCTCCCGCTGCCCTGCATATGATGACTCGCCGTCTGGAGACGATGGGCTTCACCTTTATGATTCCCCTCTTCTTCGTTGTCAGCGGCATGGGCATTAACGTGTCTGCGGTGGGCTCGAATCCGCTGGGTCTAATTGCGGTGGTTCTAGGTATTCTGCTGTGCCGTGGTTTGCCCGTTTTTGCGGCCGAATTATTGCTGGACACCCGCTCGGGGCTACATTCAAAGGCGCAAAAGGCTCAGCTGGCTCTGTACTCGGCGGCCGGTCTGCCGATTATTGTAGCGGTGACTGAGGTGGCTACCAGTTCGGGTTTGTTGGAGGACTCGACGGCTTCGTTGCTGGTGGCCGGAGGTGCGCTCACCGTTTTGCTTTTCCCGTTGCTTGCTCTGGGTGTACGGCAGGCTTTTGGTTCTGCGGCTCCGGAGTTCGAGAATCAGCCGAGTCGCCGGGAACAGTTGAATGCGCTAAAGGCTCAGCGTAATGCGCAGGTAAAGTTGACGACCGGAATCATGCCGGTGGTTCGAGATCGGAATCAGAAGGTTCCGCCCAGGGATGCTTCGGAGAAGAATCAGGGCTAACACAATCGAAAAATCTTGAGAGTGGGTATGGCTAGATTAGGTCGGTTCGACCGGATAAGGTCATACCCACTTTATGTGGTTTTGGTTTACAAAACCCAAAGAGACAGCATTGCCATTATCACTCTTGACAAGCGGTGAAGTTTTTGTGCCGGGCTCTTAGTGCACACCCATCTCGCCATCTCGCATTCGACAATGCCTGCCTTAAAATTCCTGGTTAAACCGGCAATTTTGACCCCGTAAGTCTTAAATTTGTATTTTTCCTGCAAATATTACGGGATATGACGTGTCCTAGCTTTCGCGAGTGACACCCTGTCCCATAAAATTAGAAGTACACAGGGCTCACCTCCTAAACACACATAAAACAACATACATACGCAGAGCCACTTCTGCCTCGGCAGGAGCTGGTGCGCACCCCCTAGTAGGGTGTGTGCTCCTGCCGGAGATATAGCACCCGTTATACCGCCGAAGGCTCTCAATGATGAGCGAGAGAGTTTACTCTCCTTAGATAACACCTCTAGGCCTCGCACTGAATCCTTAAGATTGTCTGCACACACAGTCACTTCCAAAGGAAACATCATGCACCATCTACTCCTTACCGCGAGTACCGGTGGCGTGGAGCTTGACTTCCCGTCGTGGCTCCGAATTACCCACTTTATTAACTTCATTATGATGGGCTTCCTACTCCGTTCAGGTTGGGAAGTTCTCGCCTCTCACCCCCGTCTGTACTGGAACAACCACTGTACTCCGGGATCTGAGTGGATTAAGTTCACCAAGGACAAGGCTTCGACCGTCCCCGGTGAATTCACCGCTCGTGACGATCAGCGCCGTCTGTCGCCCCTCATCTCCCTGCCCGGTAACGGTCAGATTGGTCTGGGCCGTGCATGGCACGCACTGGTCACCGTCATCTGGATTGCAAACGGTCTGATTTATGTCAGCCTGCTGTTCCTGACCGGACAGTGGCGCCGCATCGTTCCCACCAGCTGGGACATCATTCCACAGGCCTGGGAATCCATCCAGATTTACGCCGGCTTCCAGATCCCCTCGATTGAGCACTTCCAGCCCTACGACGCGCTACAGCAGATTATGTACTTCACCGTGGTGTTCATTGTCGCACCGCTGATGATTGCTACCGGCCCGATTATGAGTCCCGCATTCTGCGGCCGCTTCCCCGGCTACGTGCGCCTCTTCCGTAACCGCCAGACCGCACGTTCCCTCCACTTCCTGGGCATGGCTTTCTACTGCGTCTTCACCGTGATCCACGTGGCTCTTGTCTTTGTGGTTCACCCGCAGTACAACATTGCCCACATGATGCTGAACAAGCCCTACAACGAGGTTGACGCTGCCCAGTTCGCACAGGCAGTGGCCATGCTCATCGGCGGTATTGTCTTCGCTGTAGTTCTGTGGGTGGCTGCTTCTTACTGGTCCCTGCGCGACCTGCGATTCACCCAGACCTTCATTTGGGGTCTAACCCAGCCGGTTCGTAACCTGCTGCTGGACCGCATCTCCTCGCGTCAGGTCAAGAAGAAGGTCTTTACCGATGCTGACATCTCCCCCTTCCACTGGGTTAACACTCGTCCCCCGACAGAGCGTGAGAGCACCGAGTGGAACCGCTTGAAGGAGCAGGAGTTCGTTGACTACCGCCTCGAGATTGGCGGTCTGGTTAAGGAGCCGAAGTCCCTGAGCATTGACGATCTGAAGAAGCTCGGCAAGGAAGTCAACATCACCATGCACACCTGTATGCAAGGTTGGACCGGTATCGCTAAGTGGGAGGGCGTACGCCTGCGCGATGTTCTCGCACTGGTAGAGAAGACCGACGAAGCACGCTACGTCATGGTCACCTCCTTCGGCCACGTGGGTCACACCTATGACGGTCGCCCGACCGAGCCTTACTACGAGTGCCTGGATGTCTCCATGGCTATGGAGGATGAAACCATCCTGGCCTGGGGCATGAATGACAAGCCGCTACCCGATGTTTACGGTGGCCCGCTCCGTCTACGTGCCGACTCCATGCACGGTTACAAGATGGTCAAGTGGGTCAAGAAGATTGAGTGGATCAACGATTACCGCGATGTTGGCGATGGCCAGGGCGGTAGCCGTGAAGACTCCGGTCTCCAGCACTTCGACGCACGCGCCTAAATCATAACGTCTAGTTCGTAGCGTTCCGTCTCTCGGAGATCGTATCCCGTGTGTATCTGGCGGGAGAGTCTTTGAGTAGCACACACCTGAAGCGGGGGAAGATTACTCTTCCCCCGCCTTTGCTATACCTTCAGAATTCGACTCTCACTTACAGCCTCGATGAGCTTAACCTCGGCTTACTCAGGGCTATTAGCACACGCTCTTCAGCCTGTTCTCGCCGTGCTAGCAGATATGCTGCCCCTCCTTTGGGCTTCCCCGCTCTTTACTCCCTCCTCACCTTGCTACGGTGGGTGTAACTTCTTCTCTCCTAAGAGCGCCGCATAGAGCTCTATACGGAGCTTATATCAATGATGCAGCGGGGGCCCCTGCCCCCCCCCCCCCCCCCCCCCCCCTTGCTCCGGGGGGTTTAACTTATTGTCTCCGCAGCGCGCCCGATAGAGCGCTATACGGAGCTTTTATCAATGCTGCCGCGGGGGACACTCCCCCCCCCCCCCCCACCTCCCCCGCAAAGAACCGCCTAGCAGGCTCTCAGAGCCTGCTAGGCGGTTCTTTGGGTTACCTTGTGCTGGTTATAGCTTACTTAGCGTCATAGATGATAACGTCCAGAATACGCGGACCGTGCACACCCTCCACACGAATCAACTCAATATCACTCGTTGCGGAGGGGCCGGAGATCATGGTTACCGGTCGGGTGTAGGTAATGCGCTCAATCGACTCGGGCACCAACTCCACAACGGTAGAACGCGGGACCACGCAGATGTGGTGGTCGGGTACCAGGGTAATGGCACGACGCCCCTCGTCCGGATTCGTGTTCAAGAAGATGGTGCCGGTCTCTGCACAGGAGACGGTCGAGGAGGTCACCACGGCGTCCACAGCGTCTAGTTCCTTTAGGGACAGGCAACCGGGCTTAAGGGTGCTACCGGAGTCGGTCACATGCTTGCGCTCATCGGTGTCTGCGGGTAGCCACTTCATGTTCAGGCCCTCGGGCACCACGTAGGTGGACTTCTCACCCAGGCGCTCCGCGATGACCTCGGAGATATTCTCCGGGGATGCGAAGAAGACGTTGGCCTTGTAATCGATGAGTCGGTCAACGAGCATCTCGATGGTCTGTTCTTCGTTCAGCTCGCTGACGCGGCGGTAATTGCGTACGGGCTCCGGTGCGGGGCCGACGCCCTCGAGAGAGGAGCGGATACGTGCGAGGATATCTTCCTTAGCAGAGGACATTACTTGTTTTCCTTAGCTTCGCGGGCTTCCTGAGCAGCCTTAGCGTTTGCAGCCACTTCAGCTACCTTACCCTTGTTGGCCTCGATGAGGGCCTGAATGTCAACGCGCTGTGCGTTATCGCGTGCCGGAGCCGCCCCCTTCTCCTTCTTCCACCAGTTGCGGAAGGATTCCTTAGGCGGCTCGGGGATGTCGCGGTACTCGGTCCAACCGCCGACCAGACCGGGCACGGTGGTGATCTTGTGCTTGCGACCGGTGATGAGGCGGGACATGGGCAGGCCACGCTCGGCGATCGACATCATCTTGCCGGAGGTGAAGAGCTTCTTCGCGCCGAGCATCATAGCGTCCATCTGCGAGAAGGGAGCCTTCTTGTTGCCCTCGAACTCGCGAACAGCGTGCTTAGACTCGACGTCCTTAGCGCGCAGGTGCACGAGAACCTCGGGGAAGTTAATCTTCACGGGGCACACCTCGAAGCATGCGCCGCAGAGCGAGGATGCGTAGGGCAACGAGTTATTGTGTGCGGCCTCGATACCCGATAGCTGCGGGGAGAGGATGGCACCAATGGGACCCGGGTAGGTGGAGCCGTAGGCGTGACCACCGGCGCGCTCGTACACAGGGCACACGTTCATGCAGGCGGAGCAACGGATGCAACGTAGCGCCTGGCGACCCACCTCATCGTTCAGGACGGCAGTACGGCCGTTGTCGATGAGGATGACGTGCAAGTTCTGCGGGCCGTCACCGGGGGTGACGCCAGTCCACACGGAGGTGTAGGGGTTCATGCGCTCACCGGTGGAGGAACGGGGCAACAGCTGCAAGAAGGCCTCGTAGTCCTGGAAGGTGGGCAGAATCTTCTCAATACCCATAAAGGTGATGAGGGTATTGGGCAGGGTGAGGCACATACGGCCGTTACCCTCAGATTCCACAATGGTCAGGGTACCGGTCTCAGCAATACCAAAGTTGGTACCGGAGACTGCCACGGTGGTGTTCAGGAACTTGTTGCGCAGGCGGTTACGGGATGCCTCTGCCAGTTCTGCCGGCTCATCGGTAATGTCCGGGTTAATACCCTCAATCTCCTTGAGGAAGATATCGCGAATCTCGCGACGATTGCGGTGAATCGCGGGCACCAGAATGTGGGAGGGGCGATCGTGGCCGAGCTGCACGATTTCCTCTGCGAGGTCGGTTTCGATGGCATTGATACCGTTTTCCTCGAGGAACTCGTTCAAGCCGGTCTCAGCGGTAGCCATGGACTTAATCTTGATGATTTCGTCCACAGCCTGCTCACGAATCAGGTCCAGAGCAATCTGGTTCGCCTCGGTGGCATTGCGTGCCCAGTGCACATGGCCACCGGCGGCGGTGAAATTACGTTCAAACTGCTCGAGCAGTTCGGGAAGATTGGCCAGAACATAGTTCTTAACGGATTCACCGGTGTTGCGCAGTTCCTGCCAGTCAGGCAGCTCTGCGGTGACGCGGGCGCGCTTGTTGCGGATTGCGTGGGTCACGAAGCGCAGGTTGGAGCGTAGTTGCTCGTTCTTAATCTCTTCCTTGGCGTACTTGGGGAAGGGGATTTCTTCGAAAATGTTGCCCTCGCCGTAGTGGACGA
>CAUQVM010000084.1:0-7564 GCA_963521575.1 uncultured Rothia sp. | reverse complement strand
GGGGGTCAATCATTTCGTGAACGGCGATGAAGCCGGGGCCGGTCACGTTCCAGTGTGCGTGCTTCAGCAGCAGGTGCAGGTCGTTCAGGTCATGCAGGCGCGCCTGGAGAACCTCGGAAATGCCCTTGCCTTGTTCGAGGGTCAGACCGGGTGCGGTGTAGTTTGCGAATGCCATGATGGTCTCCTTCAAAATGCTGTGATGCCTTATTTGGTTCGGCGGGGAGTGAGCCCTTGCTGAACCGCTGTTATGAGTAAATCACTTTACGAGGCAGGTGTCAAGCTTATTGTGGGAAATTCATAATAAATTGTCATTTTGTGTCATATTGAGCCGGGGGGGCGGTTATTGGGTACGCAAAGGGGGTGGGATGCGCGGCATTTTATCTCGCGCACCCCACCCCCTTGTGATGAAGTATATGCAGCTCCCCGGGGAGCTTTCGGCTCGTGAACTAAGCGGCTACGCCAGCGCGCGAACTGCCTCCAAGGTCAGCTCCTCGTGGTTCATGCGGACGGTACCCAGCTCGGCCGGAACCTCCAGCTCACCCGGCACTACAATCACGAGCATACCCGCCGCGGTCGCGCTACCCACACCCGAGGGGGAATCCTCAATCGCCACGCACTGGGTCGGGTCAACGCCCAGGCGCTCCGCGGCCAAAAGATAGGGCTGCGGGTCAGGCTTGGGGTGGGTGGTCTCATCATTGCCAATGATGACCGAGAACGTACCCTCGGGGGCCGCATTGGCGGTTCGGCGTGCAATGGAGGTGGTTGCGTTTGTGACGATAGCGGCCGGGATGTGAGCATTGCGCACCTCTGTCAGGAAGTGCTCGATGCCCGGCAGGAATTCGACCCGTTGATGCGAAAGGGCCTCGCGTACCTTGGTCACGAGTAGATCGTTAATCTGCTCGTCGGGTAGATCAACGCCGCGCTCGCGCAGGCGATCCAGGGTGAACTGCATAGATAGACCCAGGCAGTCGAGTGTGTCCTGTTCGGTCCAGGAGCCACCGAAATCTGCGGCGAGGGCTACCTTGGCGGCGGCCCACACGGGTTCGGTGTCGACGAGAGTTCCGTCGTGGTCGAAGAGAATTGCGGCGGGGAAGGTGTTCGTAGTCGTCATTCCTTAAGCCTAGCGGGGTGGTGATACGGGGGGGGTTGCAGAAAAATACGAAAAATTTTTTGAAAAGTCCTTGCGAAACATAATTGAGCGAGGTAGACTCAAGTTATGTAATGCGAGGGGACATAGGATAGGCCCCTGAATGAACGATACGAAAGGACATCATGGATATTAAGTTCACGACCAAGAGTCAAGAAGTTATCTCCGCCGCTAATACTAATGCGCAAACGGCGGGCAACCCCACTATTGAAACCTCCCACATCCTCAAGGCCCTGATGGACCAGCGCGAAGGCATCGCAGTCTCCGTGCTCAAGGCCGCAGGTCTGGATGTCGACGCCATCTCCGAGGCTGCTTCCGCAGAAATCAAGAAGCTACCTAAGGCATCTGGCGCTTCCGTGCAGAACGCTTCCTTCAGTCGTTCCGCACTCTCCGCCCTGCAGGCTGCACAGACCCGTGCCCAGGGCTTCGGAGACACCTACGTCTCCACCGAAATGATTCTGCTGGGCATTGCCAGCGGAACCGATAGCACTGCGACCGCCATGTACAACCTTGGCGCTACCGCAGAACTCATTGCACAGACCATCCCCAACGTTCGAGGAGACCGCACCGTGGACACCCCCGACCCCGAAGGCACCTTCCAGGCACTCGAAAAGTACGGCACCGACCTGACCGCCATTGCCCGCGCCGGCAAGCTCGACCCGGTCATCGGCCGTGACTCCGAGATTCGCCGCGTGGCGCAGGTGCTCTCCCGCCGCACCAAGAACAACCCCGTCCTAATCGGTGAGCCCGGTGTGGGTAAGACCGCCGTGGTCGAGGGCCTGGCTCAGCGCATGGTCTCCGGCGACGTTCCCGAATCCCTGCGCGGCAAGACCCTCATCAGCCTGGACCTGGGCTCCATGGTCGCCGGTGCTAAGTACCGCGGTGAATTCGAGGAGCGCCTGAAGGCAGTCCTCGAGGAAATCAAGAAGTCCGAGGGTCAGATCGTGACCTTCATCGACGAGATTCACACCGTTGTCGGTGCGGGCGCATCCGAAGGCTCCATGGACGCCGGTAATATGCTCAAGCCCATGCTGGCTCGAGGCGAGCTGCGCCTCATCGGTGCCACCACCTTGGACGAGTACCGCGAGAACATTGAAAAGGACCCCGCCCTGGAGCGTCGCTTCCAGCAGGTCTTCGTCGGTGAGCCCAGCGTCGACGACACCATCGGTATTCTGCGTGGCCTGAAGGAACGCTACGAGGCACACCACAAGGTGCAAATCGCCGACTCCGCACTGGTTGCCGCAGCCACCCTGTCCAACCGCTACATCCCCTCCCGTCAGCTACCGGATAAGGCTATTGACCTGATCGACGAGGCTGCATCCCGCCTGCGCATGGAAATTGACTCCGCCCCGGAGGAAATCGACCAGTTGCGCCGCGCCGTGGACCGCCTGACCATGGAGGAGCTGGCCCTGGCCGACGAGACCGATCCCGCATCGGTCGAGCGTCTGGAAGCCCTGCGCAAGGACATGGCCGACAAGAAGGAAGAGCTCGATGCCCTCAACGCTCGCTGGGAGGCCGAGAAGGCCAGCCTGAACCGCGTGGGTGACATTAAGACTCAGATTGACGAGCTGCGTTCCCGCGCCGAGGTTGCACAGCGCGAGGGTAACCTCGCCGAGGCATCCCGCCTGCTCTATGGTGAGATTCCCGCAAAGCAGGCTGAGCTGGAAGAAGCACAGCGCGCCGAGGACCGCGCCAAGAGCGAGTCCATGGTCTCCGAAGAGGTCACCGCAGACGATATCGCCGAGGTGATTTCCTCCTGGACCGGTATCCCCGCAGGCCGCATGATGCAGGGCGAGTCCGAGAAGCTGCTCGAAATGGAGAAGCGCATCGGTGCCCGCCTTATCGGTCAGGAAGCCGCCGTGGTGGCTGTCTCTGATGCCGTGCGTCGTGCCCGCGCCGGTATTTCCGACCCGAACCGCCCGATTGGTTCCTTCCTGTTCCTTGGCCCGACCGGTGTCGGTAAGACCGAGCTGGCTAAGGCACTGGCTGAATTCCAGTTTGACGACGAGCGCGCCCTGGTGCGTATCGATATGAGCGAGTACTCCGAGAAGCACACCGTTTCCCGCCTGGTCGGTGCCCCTCCCGGATACGTCGGCCACGAAGAGGGCGGTCAGCTGACCGAAGCTGTACGCCGCCGCCCCTACTCGGTGGTCCTGCTCGACGAGGTCGAGAAGGCACACCCCGAGGTCTTCGACATCCTGCTACAGGTGCTCGATGACGGCCGCCTGACCGACGGCCAGGGCCGCACCGTGGACTTCCGCAACGTCATTCTGATTCTGACCTCGAACCTCGGCTCGCAGTACCTGGTCAACCAGGATCTACCCTTCGACGAGCGCTCCGAGAAGGCCATGGAGGTTGTGCACCAGGCATTCCGTCCCGAATTCCTCAACCGACTGGACGACATCATCATGTTCCAGCCCCTGTCGGCTGAGAACCTGGGCCAGATCGTGGGCCTGCAGGTCAAGAGCATGGCCAAGCGCCTGGAAGGCCGTCGCCTCACCCTGAACGTGACCGAGGCAGCCCTGGAGTGGCTGGGTAAGACCGGCTACGATCCGGCATTCGGTGCCCGCCCGCTACGCCGCCTGGTGCAGCGCGAGATCGGCGACCGCCTGGCTCGCGGTATCCTCTCCGGCGCCATCCACGACGGCGACACCGTGACCGTGGACGTGAACCCGGACGTTGCCAGCGACGGTCTGTCGGTAACCTCCGAGCGTGAGCAGAAGACCGAACACGAGGCCTAAGCCGCAAGCTAAGTAGGCTCGGTTATAGGTTCTGAGCAATGAGCCGTGGGGTACCCTCGAAAAGAGGGTGCCCGACGGCCATTTAATGCCCCCGGGCCCCACCGTATAGACATGCTGAGCACAGGAAAATTCGGGAGAATGATGGATCGCTGGACCGAACGCCAGGACTTCGCCTCCGCTGGCGAGCAGCGTGAGCAGATCGCCTCCGTGCACCGAGCCGCGATTCGCTCCATCCAGCGGGTCGTGGCTGATAATGCTACCCCGCACGAGGAGGAATACGCGGCAGAGGGCATCGCGAGCCTACTCAAAGCCGGAAAAGTCCTTGTGCTCACCGGTGCTGGTGTAAGCACCGAATCCGGTATCCCCGATTACCGCGGTCCGGGCGGCTCCCTGCACGATCACCGACCTATGACCTACCAGGAATTCCGTTACGACGATGCCGCACGTCAGCGCTACTGGGCTCGCTCCTACGTGGGCTGGCGTCGCATGCGTCGTGCCCGGCCGAATCGTGCGCACTACGCGCTCGCAGAGCTTGAACAGCTGGGCGCGGTCAGCGGCATTATTACGCAGAATGTTGATGGTCTGCATGTGCGTGCTGGAAGCCCTACCGTATTGGCTCTGCACGGGGATCTTTCCCGTATTATCTGTCTGGATTGCGGGCAGAGCGAAGGGCGTGAAAGCCTGGACGCGCGTTTGGATGCGGCTAACCCCGGTTATCTGGAGCGCCTGGAGGACCGGGATCTTCGGGTAAACCCCGACGGTGATGTGGAGCTGGATCAGCAATATATTTGCGACTTTCAGATGGTGCCCTGTCTCGCCTGCGGTTCGACCAAGCTCAAGCCCGATGTGGTGTACTTTGGTGAGTCCGTGCCAGCCGAACGCAAAGCCCGCAAGAATGCCATGCTCGCCGAGTGCTCGGCCCTGCTGGTAGTCGGTTCCTCAGTGGCGGTCATGAGTAGCTACAAGATTGTGCTGGAGGCGCTACGCGCCGGCAAACCGGTGGCCGTTATTAATGGCGGTCCGGGCCGTGCGGATGCGAAGGCCACCTACCTGTGGCGTAGCGGGGTGGGGGAGGCCTTGGAACGGATGTTAGATGCACTCGACACCTAAGACTCGCGCAATCGGCAGAGGGGTCGCTGTGTTACAATTCATTGCAGATACACCCCGGACTGGTTAATACATCCGGGTTCCAGAGATAAAATGGTGGGATGGACATTCGAAACACTATCACTCGCTTCGGTGCCACCGCTCTGATTGGTTGCGGCCTGGTCGTCACCACGATCCCCGCAACTTTTGCTCAGAATGGTGAAGAAACCATTACCTACGAGTACCAGGACCAGGCAACCTCACATATTTCCGAGATCTGGTATGAGGGCGAGACCCTCAAAATTATCCGGTGAAGGTTTTGTGACCCAGAACGGCGCCTCTGGTTCCACTATTGCTATTAAGCTCAACAAGGGCTCCATTAAGATTGACGGTCAGGACTACCTGGAGGTAAAGGCTGACGAGAAGGGTAACTTCTCCATTTCGATTCCCTGGCAGAAGGATCTGGACGGTCGTGTCTCGGTGGACGTGTACCTGCTCTCCGGATCTCTGAAGGACGGCGATACCTCCCGCGGCGGTAAGGCCGCGACCGTGAAGATTGAGGCCCGTTCCGTTGCGGAGGCAACTCACACCGCGTCGGCGAGCCCGTCGGCTTCGGCTAGCGTTTCCGCTTCGCCCTCCGCATCTGCCTCTGCTTCTGTAAGCCCGTCGGCCTCGCCCTCCGCATCTGCCTCGGCGAGCCCGTCGGATGAGGTCGTGGCCTCGGTGGATGCCGAGATTAAGAACCGCGCCGAGGCCTCCGCCTCCGCTTCTGAGACTGCCTCTGAGCCTGCATCCGCGCCTGCCTCTGAGTCTGTATCCGCATCTGCGTCCGCTACTGACGCTACCTCCGAATCGGCCACCGCATCCGCTGCACCTTCGGTAAGCCCCTCGGCCACCGCATCCGCAGACGCCTCGACTCTGGTGGGTTCCAAGACCGATTCGGCACCTGCCTCCGCATCGGCAAGCCCCAGCTACAAGTACCAGAACTGCGCCGACGTGTGGGCCGATCGTAATGGTCCCATCTATAGGGGGGACCCGGACTTCCGCGATAAGTTTGATGCCGATAACGACGGAATCGGTTGCGAGGAACGCCTTGGTTACGAGAACACCCGTCCCGCGCAGGATCAGTCGGATAGCCCTTCCGACAGTCAGAATTCTGTGGTGGATCAGCTAGATAATTCTGCAACCACCCAGGACTCCACGGCTGATCATTCGGATAGCTCCTCGACCGCTCAGGAATTTGTAGCGGCTCAGCCTAAGGCAGAGAGCATCCGCTTTGCGAACTGCTCCGAGGTAGCTGCTGCCGGTCTGGCTCCGATGAGGAGTGACCACCCGGACTTCCGCAAGAAGTTTGACGCCGATAACGACGGAATCGGTTGCGAGATTATCGATGACGGTGTTTCGGGCTCGACTTCCTCCGGTTCCGGTTCATCTTCGAGGGATCATCTGGGTCTTTCCGGTTCATCCTCGAGTAGTTACACCTCTAGCCGTGCACAGCGCTCCTCCTTGGCTAATACCGGTGCATCGAGCATCTTCACGATGGTTGGTCTGGGTCTGGTTACTGTCGGCCTGGGTGTTGCCGGTGTGACCGTCGCTCGTCGTCGTAAGAACTCCTAGGCTTTGGCTCTGCTCAAGAACTATTTTGTCTAGGGCCTGGATTGCCCGCGAGGGTTTGTGGTCCTATTGTTGAAAATCCCCTCCTTCCGCTCCTATGGCGGGGGAGGGGATTTTGTGTTGCGGCGGGAAGTTTAAGCATTAAGTATCGATTCAAAATTGAGCGTTTAGGGTCTTCGCTTTTTGGAGTCAGAGTTGAACGATTCTTCAATACACCTATATAAAGTGGCTTAGCTCATGCCAAATTGGTATCGTGGAGGCTTATTTTGCCAGTTTTGGTCGTTAGAATGGGGGCATGAACATTCGAAACAACATCGCACGCATCGGTGCCACGGCCCTCATCGGTTGCGGTCTGATTGCTGCTACTGTCCCCGCAACCTTCGCTGAGGAAGCTATTACCGGGACTGTTCACACTTACCTTGACTCCGCTAAGTTCTTCGCTCCCGACACCTGGATTGAGGGTCAGCCTCTGACTGTTGCCGGTGAAGGTTTTAAAACAGCCGACGGTGCTTCCGGATCCGTGCTGGCTCTGAAGCTGAACAAGGGATCGGTCAAGATTGATGGTCAGGATTACCTGGAGATTCACGCGGATGAATCCGGTAACTTCAGTGTGACCATTCCTTGGCAGGAAGCTCTGCGCGGTAAGGTCTCGGTGGATATTTACCTGCTTTCCGGTTCGCTGAAGGATGGCGACGTTCCCCGTGGCGGTAAGGCAGCGACCGTGACCATTAAGGTTGCCGATACCCCTGACCCGACTACCGAGCCGACCCCCGAACCCACCCAGAATCCCACCCCTGCACCTAACCCCGGCACGCCCCCAGTGCCCCCACAAGGACCAAACCCCCCCACCCCCCCAAAAAACCCCCACCCACCTTTTGGTTGGCCGCGCCGCGGGGGGGGTGTGGCCCCCACCTTTTTTTGTGCGGCCCCCCCGCGGTGCGGGCCCCAGGCCGGCTCCGTGCTGGATCGCATTCAG
>CAUQVM010000083.1:0-7567 GCA_963521575.1 uncultured Rothia sp. | reverse complement strand
GTGCATGGACTACCCCAACCTGCTGGATAACGCCCACGAAGCCACTCAATACCCCGCCACCCCGCTCATCTGGCGGCAACTGCGTTGGATAGACCGCCGCCCCGTCCTCGAGGTGGAACTGACCGCCCCGAACCCCGACAAGAACCACACCATAGATACGGCAACCCCCACCGAGGCCCACCGCCCCACCGGCACCCGGGCACAAATACCGCTCACCCCCGGAGCATACCTGGGAATGCGCATCCCGCATGACACCTCCGGCGCTCCCCACCGCTACTGCAACGGTTACACCACCGGCAATACCCCGCACGCCGACCGCCCAACCGGTCAGACCATCGGAAGAAACACCGGAAGCACCCCCGGAATCAACCGCATACCCTGCCCCGAAGGAAACCGCATCGAACGCGGCCAACAGTGCCCCCGCTGCGCTGCCCGCGACGAATTCACCGCCCTGCACAGCGCCCACCTCTACCCGAGCACCCTCACCGAAGGCATGCGTGCCTACGCAATGCTAGAACACCGCCTATACATTGCCACCTTCCCCGACAGCACGCACAAAGTCGGCACCAGCTCCCGCACCTCCACCCCGCGCCGCCTTGACGAACAAGCCGTCGCCACCGCCACCTACATTGCCCTCGCCCCCGACGGCCTAACAATTCGCCGCGCCGAGGATGCCATCACCGCCTTAGCCGCACTGCCGCAGGTCAAACAGGTAGCAAGCAAGTACCGCGCCTGGACAAACCCCCTCCCCGGCCCCTCCCTACGAGCCGCCCATCAGGAAGCGCTAACCGCCGCCCGCGCCGCGCTCGCCACACTAGCAAAGACCGAACCCAATCTATCCCTGAGCCCCCTCGACGAACCGTGGGTTCCCTCCCCGGCCATGAACCGCCCCTACGCTGCCCTGCGCGCCACCTCACCGGAGCCCCTCGCCCCGTGCCTCACCCCCGACGGACGCGATGCAGGACTCGACGGGGGAGTGGTCGGCTTCTTCTGCACGGGCGCAACAGGACAGTTTATTAGCGCACACACCGGCGACGCAGACGCAGCATTCCTCATGAACACCGCCGCCTGGCGCAACCTACTTATTGAGCCCGAACAGGGATTCACGCAGGTCAGCATGCAGGGCTCACTCTTCTAGATCTCTCCAAGCCCCTAAGGCACACCTCTCGACCCCGTACGGTCTGGGCGAACAGTACCCATTCACCGTCCGGTGGTAGAAGCCACATGTACTAGAATGGTAAGCATGTCCAAACCCCTCATTCGCCTCCTAGGCCAGGGCGTGCGCTACGCGAGCAAGCTTCGCGGTGGCGGCTCCGCCTTCCCCGGCCTCGTCATGGAAAAATTGCACCCCCAGTTCGTTGCCGAAGAGCTCGCCAAGCTACCCTATGGTGTAGTTGTTGTCTCCGGTACGAACGGTAAAACC
The DNA here is from genome assembly GCA_963521575.1 of uncultured Rothia sp. Classification (GTDB taxonomy): domain Bacteria; phylum Actinomycetota; class Actinomycetes; order Actinomycetales; family Micrococcaceae; genus Rothia. Next base: position 6,144 of record CAUQVM010000083.1, on the reverse strand, counting down.
ACCACCACCAAAATGGCCGTGCAGCTACTCGAAGCTCAGGGCCTGAAGGTCTTCACCAACCGCACCGGCTCAAACTTTGTGCGCGGCGTCGCCGCAGCCCTGCTGGGCGAAATGAACCTCGCCGGCAAGCTAGACGCCGACATCGCCGTGCTCGAACTTGACGAGGCGCACGCCGTGCACTTCGTCAAGGCCGTCAAGCCCAACTATGCGCTCCTATTGAACGTGCTACGCGACCAGCTGGACCGCTTCGGCGAAATCGACACGACCCGCCGCATGCTGGCAACCGTCGCCTCCGCAACCACCGGCACCGTGGTACTCAACCGCGAGGACCCGCGCATTCGTTCCCTAGCCGAAAACGTGCAGCGGGGCGTAAAGGTCAACTACTACGGCCTCGCTGAATCCCTGCGCTCCTACTTCCCCTCGGATGATGAGATGCGCGGCGGTAGCGTGGCCAAGCAGGACCTGCCCGACGCCGACGTAACCCTCACCGCCTTCTCCGGAACCTCCGCCACTTTCGACGTGAACGGCACCGAACGAGTCGGCGAAATCAACCTCTACGGCATCTACAACATCTTCAACGCCGCCGGTGCAATGGCGCTGACCCGCGCCGTCATGGGCGAGAAGCTTAACGAAGACAAGCTCATCGCCGAGTTGGCCAAGATTACCCCCGCCTTCGGCCGCGGCGAAACCCTGAACGTTAACGGCCGCCCCCTACAGCTGCTGCTCGTCAAGAACCCCAGCGGCTTCCGTCTATCCCTAGCCAGCGCAAACGCCGACGACTACGCCACCATGATCACCATTAACGATCAGTACGCTGACGGCCGCGATGTGTCCTGGCTGTGGGATGTCGACTTCGACAGCCTGCGCGACACCGGGGTACAGATGGTCTCCGGCGTGCGCGCCTGGGATATGGCCCTGCGCCTGGAGCACGACGGCGTTAAAGTCTCAGAGGTCAATGAGAACCTGGCTGAGGCGCTCAAACAGTTCATCGCCACCAGCGGTAACGCACCCATGCGTATCTTCTGCACCTACACCGCCATGCTGGCTCTACGCGAAGAGCTCGCAAAGATTACCGACGTTGAGAGGGTCTCCTAATGACGGCAACTCACACTTTTGAGGGTACCCCCGCACCGGGCCCCAACAACGGCAAGACCCTGCGCATTCTGCAGCTCTACCCGTTGGACATGAACATTTACGGCGACTGGGGTAACACCCTGGCCCTGGCCCGCCGCGCGCAGGCCCACGGCTTCGACGTGCAGATTTTGGATCACAACCCTGGCCAGCCCTTCCCCGAGGATGTTGACATTATCCTCGGCGGAGGCGGTCAGGATTCGGGCCAGTCCGTCATTCAGGACGACCTGCACGCCATCGGTGACACTCTGCGTTCGCTGGCCGAGGAGGGCGTGCCCATGCTCGTCATCTGCGGTCTGTACCAGCTATTCGGCAAGGAGTTCCGCACCCGCGAAGGTGAAGTGCTCAAGGGTATTGGTATCTTTGACGCGCACACGGTCGGCGGCGACGAGCGCCTCATCGGCAATATTGTGGAGGAGTCCAAGGAGTTCGGTACCGTCATCGGCTTTGAAAACCACTCGGGCCTGACCTACCTGGGCGCCGGATGCACTCCGCTGGCCACCGTCACCAAGGGGGCGGGCAATAACGTGACCGACACCCACGAAGGTGCTCGCGTGCACAATGTGATCGGAACTTACCTGCACGGTTCGCTACTGCCGAAGAATCCGAAGATTTCGGACTACCTGATTGAGCAGGCCGCGAAGCGTAAGTTCGGCGAGTTCACCCCGAATAAGCTGGACGACTCGCTGATGGAGAAGGCCCGAGCATCGGCTGCATCGCGCCCCCGCTAGCGCCAGACCCGCGTCCCATTTCAAGCGGTGGCGTGCACTCTTAGAGGTGGTGCACGCCTCCGCTAGGGTATAGTGGTTTGGGTATAGTACGGTGCGCGAGGCGTTTTGCCGCGCCCGCGCAGAGGTTTTGACTAAGGGAGATACGAATGTCGGGTCACTCTAAATGGGCAACTACTAAGCACAAGAAGGCTGCTATTGACGCCAAGCGCGCAAAGGCCTTCGCTAAGTTCATTAAGGCTATTGAGGTTGCTGCACGTATGGGTGGCGCTGATATTGCCGGTAACCCCGCTCTTGACCTTGCTGTGTCGAAGGCGAAGAAGAACTCCGTTCCGAACGACAATATTGACCGCGCCATTAAGCGTGGTGCCGGCCTGACCGGTGAGACCGTTGACTACACCGAGATTATGTACGAGGCTCGCGGCCCGCAGGGTACCGCACTGTACATTGAGTGTCTGACCGATAACCGCAACCGTGCGGCTTCTGAGGTGCGCCTGGCTGTGACCCGTAACGGCGGTACTATGGCTGATCAGGGTTCGGTGGCCTTCCTCTTCGAGCGTAAGGGTGTTGCCGAGGTGACCAAGACTGACGGTCTGACCGAGGACGACGTGCTGATGGCCGTGCTGGATGCCGGTGCCGAAGAGGTTCTGGATGAGGGCGATATCTTCACCGTCGTATCTGCACCTACCGACCTGCCCGAGATCCGTAAGGCTCTGGATGAGCCCGGCCTGCAGTACAACAACGATGATCCGGTCTTCCGCCCGACCATGCAGGTTGAGCTGGATGCCGAGGGTGCCAAGAAGTTCCTGAAGCTGGCGGATGCCATCGAGGAGCTCGACGACGTGCAGAACGTCTACTCGAACGCTAACGTCTCTGCAGAGGTTATCGCACAGCTGGAAGCCGAGTAAGCTGAATCGCCGCTCATGGAGCGTGCACCGAAGCCACTTCCCGACCGGCCACCGCACGTGGTACCCGGTGGGAGGTGGCTTTTTGAGCACTCTGAGGGACTAATTCTAATAGACCGGCCGCACGGCCCGAGGTAAACAGGGGAGGGATTATGGCCGCTGAAGCTACCGCGCGCGACAGTATGCGCGAGCACCGCACCGCAACCGCCGTTGAGCGGGTTCCGGGGGCGACCCGCATCATGGGTGTCGACCCGGGCCTGACCCGCTGCGGTTTCTCAATGCTCGATATGACCGCTGACCGCAAGGCACATTTTGTGAACGTGGGTGTGGCCGGTACGGTGCCGGCAGAATCACTGGATCAGCGTATTCTATGGATTTTTAATGCCGCCTCGCACTGGCTGGATACCTATAGGCCGGATGCTTTGGCCATTGAGCGTATCTTTGCGCAGGAGCAGGTGAATACAGTGATTGGTACGGCCCATGCTTCGGGTGCGGTGATTTCTGCCGCCGCGATGCGCGGAGTACCGGTATTCTTTCACACCCCCTCAGAGGTGAAAGCGGCGGTGACCGGTAGTGGTCGCGCCGATAAGGCCTCGGTGGGTCGCATGGTGACCCGCATCCTGGGGCTGAACGCCATGCCGAAGCCTGCCGATGCGGCCGATGCACTGGCCATTGCAATTTGTCACGGCTGGCGCGGCGGCGGCATTGGTTCGGGCGTTAATATGGTGGCGCAGACGCAGACGCATCAGGGGTCCCGGCCCACTCAGGCTCGCCGTTCGGGTGCTTTGACTCCGGCTCAGCGGGCCTGGATGCAGGCGGAGGCGAAAGCGCGGCGTTAAGCCTGTCACCTCCCCAAAGTATCGAATGAATTTGCTAAGAGTTTCAAATATTCCTTGATTTCAGAAGAGATATTCTAATATACTGGTAGTGCCTTCCCGGCCAATTAGGCGGGGGAGCAGGGTATCGTTTACCCCCGGTACGGGGTATTGAAAGGTGAAGAGAATGATTGCATCGCTGACCGGCCGTGTAGCCCAGGTGGGACTTGACCACGCGGTAATTGACGTCAATGGCTTCGGCATGCTGGTGCACGCAACCGCTCGTACCCTCTCCAAACTGCGCACGGGGGAGCAGGCCACCGTGCTGACCACCATGATTGTGCGTGAAGACTCCATGACCCTGTACGGCTTCTCCGAGCCGGCCGAGCGCGAGGTCTTCGATATGATGCTTTCAGTTTCAGGCATCGGACCGCGCATTGCCCTGGCGGTGCTGAGTGTACACACCGCCGCGGAGGTGGAGCGTGCCGTAGCCACCGGTGACGATAAGGGGTTTACGAAGGTGCCGGGTATCGGTCCGAAGGGTGCCCGACGCATTGTGCTGGAACTGGCGGGCAAGCTCATTCTGAGTGACGGCCAAAGCGAGGAACTGCCGCTGAGCCAGGGCATTGCCTGGAAGCCGCAGGTGCTCGATGCTCTCACCTCGCTGGGCTGGAGTGAAAAGGACGCCTCCGCCGCGATTGACGCATACGTTAAGCATAACCCAACGGCGGAGACCGAGCCGGTGGGTGTAGCCCTGCGCGGTGTGCTCGCCTCCTTGGGTACGCAGAATACGGTGAGCCGCCACTAGCGCAACCTTCAGCTTAGCCGCTGGGTTGTATTGTGCGTGCAGGCATCCGCACGCCATCTCACCCTCCGCTCCACTCAGACTGTGTGAAAGAAGAAGCTTATGACCCAGAACCCCTACGAACCCCAGATTTCGGGCGGGTATTTTCCTGGCCAGGTGCCCGGCGTGGCCGGCGCTGCGGCTACCTCCAGTGCGCCCGGTCAGCGCCTAGTCGCCATGGAAGAAGAACCCGAAGAAAAGATGATTGAGGCGGCCCTGCGCCCCAAGTCCCTGGACGACTTCGTGGGTCAGCGCCGTGTGCGCCAGCAGCTTTCACTCGTGTTGGAGGCCTCAAAGATGCGCGGCCGCTCCGCGGATCACGTGCTACTTTCGGGACCTCCCGGCCTGGGTAAGACCACCCTGGCTATGATTATTGCGGCTGAGATGGATGCGCCTCTGCGCATCACCTCGGGTCCGGCAATTCAGCACTCGGGCGACCTGGCGGCCATTCTGTCCTCGTTGACCCCCGGCGAAGTCCTCTTCCTCGACGAAATTCACCGCATGAGCCGTCCAGCCGAAGAAATGCTGTACATGGCCATGGAGGATTTCCGCGTGGATATTGTGGTGGGTAAGGGTGCCGGCGCAACCTCTATTCCGCTGGAGCTACCGCAGTTTACGCTGGTCGGTGCAACCACCCGTGCGGGTCTACTACCCGGACCGCTACGTGACCGCTTCGGCTTTACCGGACACCTGGAGTTCTACACGGTGGAAGAGCTAGAACTCGTCCTGCGCCGTAGTGCCGGCCTGATGGATATGCAGATTACCTCCGAAGGTTTCACCGAGATTGCCGGCCGTTCGCGCGGTACGCCCCGTATCGCGAACCGGCTGCTGCGCCGCGTGCGCGACTGGGCGCTGGTCAACGGGGTGGACCGTATTAACGCCCATGATGCGGCAACCGCCCTAGACATGTACGAGGTGGATGCGCGCGGTCTGGACCGCTTGGACCGCGCCGTGCTGGAGGCCCTAATCCACAAGTTTGGTGGTGGGCCGGTGGGCCTATCCACCCTGGCGATTGCAGTGGGTGAAGAGACCGAGACCGTGGAGACCGTGGCGGAACCCTACCTGGTACGCGAAGGCCTTATTGGCCGCACCCCGCGTGGCCGCGTGGCCCTGCCAGCCGCGTGGGAGCATCTGGGTTTAGAGGCCCCCGAGATTCAGCTCTAGACCCGGTGCGGCACCCGATTCAATCGCGGACATAAGCCTAAAATTATGGCGATTGAGCCTGCTAGATTGAGGATTGAACAAGCTTCGGAATGAACCTTAGCTCCGAGATAGAGGCTAATCGCCCTGCCGGAAGAGGTGGGAGTAGCATATTATCTTTGCCGCTTAATCCCGCTAGTCGGGCAAAGAATTGCATACCCACAACGCGGGTAAATCAAGCCGCGAGGCGCATAACACTTAAGCTAACCTCTTAAATCCCATAATTCGGTTTATCCGCAGTCAGCATCTCGCGTAGGATGGATACGTACTGTATCTACGAATCCACACCCTGCACGGAATCACCGCGGGCCACAACGCTTGTGCGTGATCGGAACGGGCGAGGATGTGAAAGTGAGACCATGGATATTAACCTCCTCATGATGATTGTCCTGATCGCTCTGATGGCTTGGATGATGTTCTCAGCCCAGAAGCGTCAGCGTAAGCAGATGGAGGCACTGCGTGAAATGCAGCGTTCCCTCACCCGCGGTACCCGCGTGATGACCGGTTCCGGTTTCTACGGC
>CAUQVM010000082.1:0-7682 GCA_963521575.1 uncultured Rothia sp. | reverse complement strand
GTGGACATGCTGCTGATGGTGGCTACCTGGTTCGCGCCGGTGCTGTATTCCTGGACCATGGTGCGCGCCACCCTGTACCCCTGGGTATTCAATGTATTCATGCTTAACCCGCTGACCGTTGCCGTTGAGCTATTCCACTACGGGTTCTGGCATCCTACGCTGACTCCTGCCGATCTGGCTCTAGAGACTTCTAAGGTGATTCCTCACCTCTTTAGCTTCTGGACCCCGATTGCCATTGGTATCTCTCTGCTGACCGTTCTGATTGGTGATTTGCTCTTCCGTAAGTTTGAGGGCAACTTCGCCCAGGAGCTCTGATCTCTGATGGATATCAAAAAGTTGGAGTTCCCACCGGTTAGCCCGGACGCCCCCGTGGTAATTCGCGTGGAGAACCTAGTTAAGCGCTTTGTCCTACGCCATACGCGTTCGATGAAGGAGGCTTTTGTCTGGCTGATTAAGGGTCGTAAGGGTGACCTGTCCGAGAAGTTTAACGCCCTTAATGGCGTGACTCTGGACATCCGCCAGGGTGAACGCGTGGCGCTGCTGGGTCTGAACGGCTCGGGTAAATCTACCCTGCTGAAGATGATTTCAGGCGTGATGCGTGCGGACGAAGGTTCGGTTCTCACTTGCGGTAATATTGCGGGTTTGATTGAGGTGGGCGCTGGCTTCCATCCCGATCTGACCGGACGCGATAATGTTTACCTAAACGGCGCAATCTTGGGTATGACCAAGGAGGAGATTGAGGCTTCCTTCGATTCGATTGTGGATTTTGCTGAGATTCACGACTTTATCGATACCGAGGTGAAGTTCTACTCTTCGGGTATGTATCTGCGCTTGGCCTTCTCGGTTGCGGTGCACACGAACCCCGATATCTTCCTAGTGGATGAAATTCTTGCGGTGGGTGATGAGCCCTTCCAGAAGAAGTGCATCGCGAAGATTCAGGAATTGTGTGAGGCCGGTAAGACCCTGGCCGTGGTGAGCCACGATCTGGATTTGGTTTCAAAGATTTGCGATCGTGGCGTGGTCCTGGAGCGCGGTAATCTGCGTTTTGATGGGCCGATTAAGGAAGCCGTGAAGGTAATTCGCGGAGGCGAGTAACCTTTTGCGTAAAAGCTAATGGGGCGTGTGCTTTCCCGATGGGGGAGTACACGCCCCATTGCTATACTCCGAATATTACGTATGCACTCGGTGCAAAGGCTAGGCTTTTTGGGAGGTGTCCCCTGCGGTGTAGAGGTTTGCTTCCCTATAAATCGCTTCCGACTAGGTATTTTAATGCATCCAAGAATGTGGCTATAGCATTCTAGGGGTATTTTCCTTTCGGACACTCCAAAACCGCGCTTGTAAATATTAAGTAGCTTTTTATAAATTTTTGATAAATTTAGTGATTTATGGATAGTCTGTAACTGGAAGTCGTTGAAAAACTGCCACACAGTACACAAAGCAATCACATACCACAGCATCGGATCATTTCAATGGAGAACACCGTACTGGATGCTAAAGCAGAGCATCTGACATTGCTTGAGGATAGTATTCGCGAAGCAATGCGGCTACGTAACCTGGACCCGCACCGGGATCAGGAAACGGTGCGCGTGCTGATTAAAGAGCGAATTGACGAGTACGAGCAACAGCGTACCCGTATCTCCCTACCTGATTTGGGTGAGCGCGCAGCCGTTGTTCAGCGCCTGCACAATGAAATCTGCGGGTTTGGGGTTATCCAGCCGTTTCTCGATGATGAGAACGTTGAAGAGATTTGGATTAATTCGCCGGATGAAATCTTTGTGGCGCGTAACGGCGAGAGTGAGCTGACCGGGTTGCATCTCAGCTCGCAGGCTATAAATAACCTCCTGGAGCGCCTGCTCAAGCCCTCGGGGCGCCGCTTGGACCTCTCCTCTCCTTTTGTTGATGCTTCCCTTCCGGATGGATCTCGCCTCCATGCGGTGATTCCAGATATCACCCGCCGCCACACGAGTATCAATATCCGTAAATTCGTGGTGCGCGCTCGCCGTCTTCCTGACCTGGTGCGTATGAACTCTCTAAGCGCCGGGGCCGCATCCCTTCTCCACGCGGCGGTGGAGAGTGGAATGAATATTCTGGTTTCTGGGGCAACCCAGGCAGGTAAGACCACAATGCTCAACTGCCTTTCGGCGTCTATCCCTCCCCGCGAAAGAGTCTTAACTTGCGAAGAGATTTTTGAGCTGGCTGTTCCTCTCCGAGACGTGGTGGGGATGCAATGCCGCCAGCCCAACCTGGAGGGTAGAGGCGCGATTGAGCTGCGTCGTCTGGTTAAGGAAGCTCTGCGTATGCGCCCGGATCGAATCCTTATCGGTGAGGTCCGCGAGGCGGAGGCCTTGGATATGCTGATTGCCCTTAACGCGGGTCTTCCGGGAATGTGTACGATTCACGCCAACTCTGCGCGAGACGCCGTAACAAAGATCTGTACCTTACCCCTGCTGGCCGGTGAGAATATTTCCTCGGCGTTTGTTGTACCGACGGTCGCGTCCTGCTTTGACATCGTGGTTCACTGTAGCCGTGATGCTCGGGGTGTGCGCCAGGTGGAAGAAATTAGCATGCTGGGTGGTCGAGTCGAGGATGGCGTCATTGAGATGTCGCCTCTGTTCGTGCGCCAGAACGGGCAGATGGTGTGCGTTGCCGTGGAATTGCCGAATGCGGAGCGTTGGGCGCGGGCCGGCCATCGTCCGGAACAGGTCCTTGCAATCGCGAAGGCAGGTCAGTGATGAGCCTTTTCTTGAGCCTTCTACTGGGAATGGGTGTTTGCCTGGTGTATTTGTCCTGCTTTCCGGAGAGTCGGAGGTCAGTGCACCGTGAGAAAGATTCTGCTCTCGTTATTGCCCTGAGGAAAGCGGGAATGCACTCTCTAACTCCTCGAACCTTCACTTGGGTGAGTGTTGCCATCGGAATGTGTCTAGGGGTGCTGTTGCTCTTAATGAGCCAGATCTTTGCCCTTGGTGTCCTTGGTTTTCTTGCCGGTCTCATGGCTCCCCGCGTGGTGGTGAGCCACCGTGCGCGGGCTGCTGATGCCCGCATCTGGCAGTTGTGGCCTGATGCCGTCGATCATCTGCGGTCAGCTATTCGTGCCGGGCTTTCATTGCCCGAAGCTCTGATTCAACTCTCGTATCGCGGTCCGGAAGAGTTGCGGGAGGCTTTTGCCCATTTTTCTCGCGACTATCGAGCCTCCGGCGAGTTTGTTCCCTCACTGAACCGTCTGAAAGAGTATCTTTCTGATCCGGTGGCTGACACCATTATCGAGGCGCTTAAGATTGCTCGCGAGGTGGGTGGATCAGACCTGGGTAAGCTTCTGGGGACCCTCAGTGATTTTCTGCGGGAGAATGCGCGAACCCGTTCTGAATTGCTGGCTCGCCAATCGTGGACGGTGAACGCAGCCCGCTTGTCCTGTGTTGCGCCCTGGTTCGTACTCTGCCTCATGGCCACCCAACCGGCGGCACGCATGGTATACAACTCTTTTGCCGGAGCCGCGCTGCTGGCGGCCGGGGCTGCGGTCTCGCTAGTGGCGTACCGTTTGATGCTTCGCATTGGTGAATTGCCGCGTGAACGGAGGGTTTTTGGATGAACCTGCCTCTTCTGACGGGCCTGCTACTGGCTGCAGGCTTTGCCCTCATTCTGTCCTCGGTGCTACATACGCGTAGCATCTCTTTCTCAGACCGTGTTGCTTCTCAGCTACGCGGGGAGACCCTGCGTGAATCTCTGCTTACGGAGCAGGAGCGCCGAGAACCGAGCCTCATGGAGGGAATTTCCGCTTTTTGTGCCCCGCTCTTGCGGTCGCTGTCTTCGACGCTGAGTGGATCTTCGCTAAGCGACAGCTCGGTTAAAGAGCGTCTGCGGCGCGCCGGTTCGGAGAAAAGTCTGAGTGCTTTTAGAGCGGAGCAACTACTCTGGTCTTTGAGCGGAGTGGCCTGCATGAGCGCCCTAACTGTTATTGGCGTGCTACAGGAATGTTTTTCGGTTCTGGCGGCAATTGTTCTTGTGCTGGTGAGCGGGTTGAGCGGTTTTCTAGCCCGAGACTGGTGGCTGGGTGAGGCTGTTAAGAAGCGTGAGAAGCAACTGGTTGCCGAGTTTCCGGCTCTGGCGGAAATGATGGCGCTCTCCGTAACAGCGGGTGAGTCGGCCCTGGCGGCGCTGGAACGAATCTGTTTCACCTCCCAAGGAGAGCTATCACGGGAGTTCTCCGAGATTCTGGCTCAAACCCGAACCGGGATGTCTCTGCTGAGCGCACTGCAGGATTTTGCGGAGCGAACCAAGGTTCCAGCTCTAAGCCGCTTTGTTGAGGGCATCGCTGTGGCTATTGAGCGCGGTACACCCCTGGCGGATGTGCTACGGGCGCAGGCCCAGGATGTCCGCGACAATTCCAAGCGTGAGCTCATGGAGATTGTCGGTAAGAAAGAGATCGCAATGCTCGCTCCGGTAGTATTTTTCATTCTGCCGCTGACGGTCGTGTTTGCGGTTTTCCCTGGTCTCTCACTGATGCGCTTAAACTTCTAGACTTTTAGATTTTGCGGTTTGGCCGGTACACCGGCTGAACCGCATACGGGGAGCACAGTTTGAGGTTGTAGCTTCCCACCCACACTCAATCACACATACCCCCTTAAGGATGAGGAGAAAAGAATGTTCCGCCATTTCCGCAGTCTGGCCCTGTTTGTTTCCGTCTTGCTCGTATCTACTTTGCTCGTGCGCGCGAAGCGCAACGCGCAGGATAATCCCGAACGCGGCGATGTACCCGGCTGGGTCATGATTACAATGATGAGCGCCGTGCTGGTGGCGGCTATCCTGGCAATTGCTCAGCCGGCCCTGACCAAGATGTTCAACGACGCCATCGCCCTGGTACACCAGTAATGTTTGCTGCGCTTCTCACCGGGAAAAACCAGGAGCATCGAGAAGCGGAGCGTGGCGATGCAAGCACAGAATTCGTCATGGTCGGTGCACTGCTAGTGCTTCTGACCATGGCGATTCTGCAGGTTTCTTTTGCCCTGTATACGCGCACCATGCTGGTGGATGCTGCGGCCGCCGGAGCCCGCTACGGTACGATGCGCGATCGTACCCCGCAAGAGGGGATGGAACGTACCCGACAGATGATCCGGGGAGTCCTACCCGCCTCCTATGCACAGGATGTGTCCTATCGGGAAAACCGCGATGCAACGGGTGTACGTACCCTAGAGATGACGGTGAAGTCGCCGCTTCCGGTATTGGGACCCTGGGGATTTCCGGAATCTATTGAGGTTACTGGGCGAGCTGTTTACGCGGAGGATTATTCAGGTGACTAGCTATAGCCTAACAAGGCGGGGCCGTAACTCTGCGGCAAATCCAGCGTGCGTTCGGGGATGGTTCCGTGGCCCGCATTGTCGTACCTCAGCATGGCATGCTACGGCCCGGTACCCCTCAGCGGTGCGTGTTGCGCCTCCGCGCCTTTCCAACCCTTTTGAAACGTCAGCTGAGGATGGTAGCGCCATTGTCGAGTTTCTTGGGCTGGGGATTACTCTGCTGATTCCCATCCTCTACGGTGTCCTCTCAATCTTTAGCATCCAATCCTCGGTGATGGCGGCTCATGCCGCGAGCGCCCAGGTGGTTCTCTACGTGCAGGAGCAACCCAAAGGTTCAAACGTGAACCAGGGATTGGCGCAACGTTTGGCGGAGCACGCTGCGGGGGACTACGGTGTGGATCCTTCGGACGTAAGCGTGTCCTTGAATTGTTCGTCGGGGGAGTGTGCTTCGGGGGACCAAGCGTACGCTACGGTGACAGTCCAGGCGCGTCTTCCGCTGATTCCATCGTCCATGGGCGGAGGAGTTATTCCCGTTAGCTCCTATGCGACGAGTTGGGGGTCGGGTCATGCTGAGTTGTAAAACCGTTCCGAAGAATGCGGCTGGTCGCGCGCACCCGGAGGAAGGAAGCGTCGCCCCTCTAATTGTTGGTATGGTGGCCCTGCTTCTGATCATTGGGTCGGTCATTGTGGCTGTGACTGGCGTCTATCTGCAGACTCAGCGTTTGCAGGATCTTGCGGATGCACAGGCAAATTCGGTAACCCGCATGATGGAAGGTATGGGGGAGCGTAGTGAATCGGCCGCTCAGGCTCGCGCCGAGGAGTACCTGTCATCCCTACGGATGGGTCGTGACCTGCAGAATGTGCGTTTGCAGAGCGTCTCTCTTGAGGGTAGCCGGAGTGTACATGTTGTTCTTTCGGCCCGTATCCGTCCGCCGCTACTGTCTGTTATTGTGCCCGAGGGGATTGAGGTGAGCGCTCAGGGGACATCACGTTTGAAGGATGGTCAGGGCCCCGGAACGGATTAGACTGCGTTGGGCTCGGGGCAAACTGGACCGGGGCGTCGTAGCACCGTTGCCGCCGTATGCCTGTGCCGCATTGTATCTATCTCTCGTTATTCCCGGTTCGAGAGTTTTCCTCTGCCTTAACGGCGGGACTTTCTGGCTAATTCACGATAGTCTTAAAAGCTATGGCATCCTTCGATTTTTCTTCTGATATTAAAGAGCTTCGCGCTATCTTTGCCTCAATCGCCGCTGTGAGTGATATTGAGGGGATTGAGCGCGCCATTGAAGATCTCTCCGCTCAGGCTGCGGCACCCGATTTGTGGGATGACGTAGAGAACGCACAGAAGGTCACGAGCGCCCTTTCGTATAAGCAATCGGAGTTGAACCGGCTACGCTCGCTGTCCTCGCGCATCGACGATGTTGAAGTCATGGTGGAGCTTGCAGAAGCCGAGGATGAGGGAAGTGCCGCTGAGCTTCTAGCTGATGCTCAGGAGGAGTGCGTCCAGATTCGCGCCAAGCTGGAGGAGCTGGAGGTTCTGGTGCTTCTCTCGGGTGAGTATGATCAGCGTGAGGCTGTGGTGACCATTCGCGCTGGTGCCGGTGGTGTAGACGCCGCTGACTTCGCGGAAATGCTACTGCGCATGTACCTGCGCTGGGCGGAGAAGAATGGTTATCCGACGAAGGTCCTGGACACCTCATATGCCGAGGAGGCGGGCCTGAAATCGGTGACCTTTGAGGTGAACGCTCCCTATGCCTTTGGTCGTCTGTCCGTGGAGGCTGGTACGCACCGCCTGGTACGCACTTCACCCTTCGATAACCAGGGCCGCCGCCAGACCTCCTTTGCGGCAGTCGAGGTGATTCCCCTGATTGAGCAGACGGATGCCATTGAGATTCCCGAGTCCGAGATTAAGGTGGATGTATTCCGCTCCTCGGGACCGGGAGGCCAGTCGGTGAACACGACGGATTCGGCGGTGCGTATGACCCACCTGCCGACCGGTATTGTGGTGTCAATGCAGAATGAGAAGTCGCAGCTACAGAACCGTGCCGCGGCCTTGCGCGTATTGCAGTCCCGACTATTGTTGCTGCGCAAGGAGCAGGAAGATGCTAAGAAGAAGGAGCTGGCCGGCGATATTAAGGCCAGCTGGGGCGACCAGATGCGCTCCTATGTTCTGCATCCATACCAGATGGTCAAGGACCTGCGTACCGGCTACGAGGAAGGAAACACCTCGAATGTGCTGGATGGTGGATTGAACGCTTTTATTGATGCTGGGATTCGCTGGCGTGCTTCGGGACGCACGACAGAAGATAGCTAAGACGTGAAGGATTGAGTGATGGCTCAGAAAAAGAAGAAAGACGCGAAGAAAGACCCGAATAACGCGATTATTGCCCA